>NZ_JAGWUA010000002.1 GCF_028868675.1 Bradyrhizobium sp. | reverse complement strand
TCGGCAACGCCGCGCTTCGCCTCGACACTGCGACGACTCACGCCAAGCAGGCGGCGTACGACCGCCTGCACGACTGGCTGCACGCCCTGCCCGGCGAGCATGATCTGCAGCGCGAGATCGCCGCATTGTGCGCGCGGCACGACGTCGACGTCACCGCGCCGTGCCGCGAGCTCTGCCTGTCCTGGGACGAGGTGAAGGCGTTGGCGGACGATCCGCTGGTCACGATCGGCGCCCACAGCATCAGCCATTGCAATCTCGCCAGGCAGAGCGAGGAGATCGCCGCGCAGGAAATCGCGGTCAGCCGGACCCGCCTCGAAGAGACGTTGCAGCGTCCGGTCCTGCATTTCGCCTATCCCTATGGCAAGCGCGATGCCGCCGGCGAACGCGAATTCGCGCTCGCCCGCGCCGCCGGCTTCAAGACCGCGGTGACGACGCGGCCCGGCATGCTGTTTTCCGAGAGCGCCGGGCAACTGACCGCGCTGCCGCGCGTGTCGCTGAACGGAAATTACCAGGACGCCCGTATCCTGCCGGTGCTGACCTCCGGCGCCGCCACCGCGATGTGGAACGGTTTTCGCCGGATCGCGGCGGCGTAGTTCAACTCCGACCGTCGTCCTGGCGAACGCCAGGACCCATACCGCGTGATCTATCGACTGCGCCTGGTGCCAATCCCGAACGACCAGCCTTCGCCAAACTTCTCCCTGTGGTTATGGGTCCTGGCGTTCGCCAGGACGACGATGGGGAGGCTTTCTTGACTCTCCCCAAGCAGCGGCCCACACAGCGTCCCAGCAATGGAGGCATCATGTTCAAGTATCTGTTCTCGTTGGAGGGGCGCGTTGCGCTCGTGACCGGCGGCTCGCGCGGCATCGGCAGGATGATCGCGGCCGGCTTCCTCGCGCAAGGCGCCGCGCGCGTCTACATCACCGCGCGCAAGGCAGCCGCCTGCGAGGCCACCGCCAGGGAATTGACGGCGCAATATGACGGCGAGTGCATCGCGCTACCGATCGACATCTCGGGCCTCGCCGGCGTCGAGATGCTGGCGGGAGAGATCACCAAGCGCGAGCCGAAGCTCGACATCCTCGTCAACAATGCGGGCGCGGCCTGGGGCGCGGCGTTCGACGAATTCCCGGAAAGCGGCTGGGACAAGGTGATGAACCTCAACGTCAAGTCGCCGTTCTTCCTGACCAAGGCGCTGGCCCGGCCGTTGCGCGCGGCGGCGAGCGCCGAGCGGCCGGCAAAGGTCATCAACGTCGCCTCCATCGACGGCATCATGGTCAATCCGATGGAGACCTATTCCTATGCCGCGAGCAAGGCCGGGCTGATCCATCTGACGCGGCGCATGGCGGCCAAGCTGATCTCCGATCACGTCGTGGTCACGGCGATCGCGCCGGGCCCGTTCAAATCCGACATGAACCGCGCCGCGCGCGACCACGGCGACGAGGTCGCAACGCGCGTGCCGGCGGGCCGCATCGGCACCGACGAGGACATGGCGGGGGCTGCGATCTATCTCGCCTCACGCGCCGGCGATTACGTCGTCGGCGCCACCATCGCGGTCGACGGCGGCATCGTCTATGCCAACCCGGGCATCAAGGGCAGCGGCTGGGATAGCTGAGACGGGTGCGCAGGCCGCGCCCCATGCTCCGCTGTCGTCCCGGGCAAGCGAAGCGCGACCCGGGATCCATAACCACAGGGAGCGGTTTGGCGAAGATTCTTAACTTCGATCTCGCGCTATAACCACTGCCTGTGGGTATGGGTCCCCGCGTTCGCGGGGACGACATCGAGATCGTTGCGGCAGCGTCAGTTCCGCCCACTCATGTCTCGATCTTCACGTATTCGAAGTCGCCGGGCTTGTTGTCGATGCCGACCTTGGGCGGGGAGATCCATGGGGCGTATTCGCCTATCCCGCTGACCGGCTTCATCAGCGAGGCGATGAAGTCGCCGTCGCTGGCCGAGGGCAGCCATTCGTCCTTGCGCTTCGTCCAGGTGGCGTCGTCGATCAGGATGCCGTCGGGGGTGGCGTGCGCGTCCTTGAACTCGCCAATGTGGCGATGGAAGGCGACGTGCGGCAGCTTGAGCTGGAATTCGTAGCCGGCCGTCGAGATCACCTTGTTCCAGCGCAACAGGCCCTTGACGCAGTCCTGGCTGTAGTCGTCGCGCAGGCGCATGTTGAGCGCGGTCAGCGCCGGCTCGTCGACGCGCTTGATCTCGCCGTTGACGAGCTTGAGCACCGGATAGGTGCTGCTCTCGAGGCGGTGGTCGTCCTCGATCTGCGTCTCGTGATAGCGGCCCTTGAGGCCGGCGTTGAAGGCGTTGGCCGCGTTGGTCGAGACCTCCGAGCCGAACAGGTCGAGCGACAGCGTGTAGTGCAGGTTCAGCTTCTTCTGGATGGTCGGCAGGTCGATCACGCCGAGCGCCCGTACCCTGGCGATGTCGGTCGGATCGGTGATTCCGGCCGCCCGCATCGCATCGCAGGTCCGCTGCACGACGCGGGTGATGCCGGTCTCGCCGACGAACATGTGATGCGCCTCTTCGGTGAGCATGAAGCGGCAGGTGCGCGACAGGGGATCGAAGCCCGACTGCGCGAGGCTGTGGAGCTGCATCTTGCCGTCGCGGTCGGTGAAATAGGTGAACATGAAGAAGGACAGCCAGTCCGGAGTCGCCTCGTTGAAGGCGCCGAGCATGCGCGGCGCGTCCGCGTCGCCGGAGCGGCGGCGCAGCAACTCGTCCGCCTCCTCGCGGCCGTCGCGGCCAAAATATTTCTGCAGCAGATAGACCATGGCCCAGAGGTGGCGGCCCTCCTCGACGTTGACCTGGAACAGGTTGCGCATGTCGTAGAGCGAGGGCGCGGTCTTGCCGAGATGGCGCTGCTGCTCGACGGAGGCCGGCTCGGTGTCGCCCTGGATTACGATCAGGCGGCGCAGCATGGCGCGATATTCGCCGGGCACCTCCTGCCAGGCCGGCTCGCCGTAGTGCCGGCCGAACGGCACGACGCGATTTTCCTCCTGCGGAGCAAGCAGGATGCCCCAGCGATAGTCGGGCATCCTGACATAGTCGAACTTGGCCCAGCCGCGCGGATCGACCGAATAGGCCGTGCGCAGGTACACCAGCGACTGCTGGAAGCCTTCAGGCCCCATGTCCTGCCACCAGTCGATGTAGCCGGGATGCCAGCCTTCCAGCGCCTTCAGCACCTGGCGGTCCTCGGCGAGATTCACGTTGTTCGGAATCTTGGTCGAGTAGTCGACGTTCATGATGTTCATGTTCATGGCGCATCTCCCAGTGGGGACTTGTTCGTTTCAGAAGTTGGCTGCGGATCTCTGATCGGCGAATGGCGGGTAGCGAATGGCATTCCCAATTCGCTATTCGCCACTTCCCACTCGCTATACCCTCGTCATGTCGAATTTCGGCTTCTGCCCGCTGCCGTAGCGGCGCAGCGCACCTTCCTCGCCGACCGCGTTCGGCCGCTGGAAGATCCAGTTCTGCCACGCCGTCAGGCGCGCGAAGATTTTCGATTCCATGGTTTCCGGCCCGACGAAGCGCAAATTCGCTTCCATGCCGGTGAGGCTGTCGGGCGAGAAGCTCGCGCGCTCCTCGAAGAAGACGCGGATCTCGTCGTCCCAGTCGATGTCGTCGAGCGCGAAGGTGACGAGGCCGAGCGCCTCGGCCGCTTCCGCGTCCAGCGCGTCGCCGATGCGCGCCCTGGCGCGCTCGAGGTCGGCGGGATCGGCCTGGAAGCGCGCCTGCAGTCGCGTCAGGCCGTGGCTCATCGGATAGGGACCGAAATTCATCGTCGATAGCTCGATCGCGGGCGGCGGACGGTTGTCGCCCTGGCGCGTGCCGATCAGCATGTAGGAGCGGTCGGCGGCGAAGACCAGTTCGGCGAGCGTGCCGGCAAAGCACGAGCCCGGCTCGACCAGCGTCACCAGCGTGCGCGAAGTAACGTCGATGCGCTTGAGCACGCGCTTCCAGTAATGCCTGATCTCGTTGACCAGCCAGTGCGACTTGTTGGCCTCCAGCACGGCGTCGCAGGCGAGCACATGGGCGGCATCGCCATGGCTCTTGAACACCAGCATGGCGGTCTCGGGCTCGTTGGCGCGCAAATGCAGGATCGCATCGTCGAGCTCGCGCGCGACCTGCAGCGGCCAGAACGCGGCGCCCTGCGCCAGCACGGCGTCGATGGCGGCGGGCGGAGCCGCCTCCGGCGCCTTGATCGAGACGGTGGCGATGCGCGCCGTGCGGTCGATGTCGACGCTGACGAAACCGTAGCGCAGGCCGGCCCCGCCGATGATGCGCTCGATCGGGGTCAGCGCGACGCCCTTGCCGTCGCCGTTGCGCTTCGAGCCGGCCGCGAATTCCTTCGCGCGCTCGGCGATCTTGCCCTCGAGCTTCGAGTTCGGCGCGATCTCGTCGACCAGGCGCCATGCGACAGCGCGCTTGCCCTTGACGCCTTCCTCGATGGTGCAGAAGAAATCGGCGTGGTCGCGGCGCACCTTGCGCTTGTCGACGACGCGGGTGAGCCCGCCGGTGCCCGGCAGCACCGCGAGCAGCGGCACTTCGGGCAACGCGACCGCGGACGAGCCGTCATCGGCGAGGATGATGTGGTCGGTCGCGAGCGCGAGCTCGTAGCCGCCGCCGGCGGCCGAACCGTTCACCACCGTGATGAAGCGCTGGCCGGAATTCTCGGACGAATCCTCCATGCCGTTGCGCGTCTCGTTGGTGAACTTGCAGAAGTTGACCTTGTGGGCGTGGGTCGAGCCGGCGAGCATGCGGATGTTGGCGCCGGCGCAGAACACGCGGTTCTTGGCCGAGCGCAGCACCACGACCTTCACCTGCGGATGCTCGAAGCGCAGACGCTGCACGGCATCCGCAAGCTCGATGTCGACGCCGAGATCGTAGGAATTGAGCTTGAGCAGGTAGCCTTCGTGAAGGCCGCCATTCTCGTCGACGTCCATGGTCAGCGTCGCGACCTCGCCATCGACGGCGAGCTTCCAGTGCCGATAGCGCGACGGCTCGGTCTGAAAGTCGATGAATGTCGCCCCGCCAGCGAGGCGACGGTCTTCCCCGGCCATGAGCTACCCTTGAAGATTAGTGATGAGCTTCGGTTTTACCGTTATATGCACAATAATGCATCTTTTGACGCGCGTCCAGTCAAGAATTTACGATATATGCATTTTGCTTCATACGCGAGTCACCGAGGCCAGCGCGATCCAATCGGCCTTGCAGAGTTGGGGATGGCCGAGCTTGGCCTGCAACAGCGCCGACAACGCCTCGGTCGGAAAGCCGTCGGCAAAGCCTCGCCGGACGCGGTCGCCTTGCGAGCGCTGAGGGCGCGCAGTGCCTGCGGCGCGCACGGCAATGGATCGCGCGCGGATTGCAGGCTCATCGGCGGAAGAGCCCCGATGGTTCATGCGACACGCCCTGCCGGACCCCGATCGTCGCGCAAGGCCGCCTCTGCAAATCGTACGATCGCGTCAAGCGTCGCCCCCGGCGCCTCACGATGCGGGGAATGTCCCGCGCCTGAAATGACTTTCAAATCTACCGGACAATAGCACTCTTCCCGCGCAATCTCGACCTGCCTCATCGTGCCATACTGGTCGTCCATGCCCTGCACGACCAGAACGGGGACGCGGATGTAGGCGAGATAGTCGGAAATATCCCATTCGCGGAATTTTGGATCGAGCCAGGCGCCGTTCCAGCCGTAGAAGGCGTTGTCGACATGCTTGTGCCAGCGCGCGAGCTTCGCCTTCAGCTCCGTGGTCTCGTAGGTTGTCCTGATCGCTGCGATCGACTTCACGGAGATGTCCTCGACGACGAAATGGGGCGCGATCATCGCCACGCCCTGCAGGCGATGATCCTGATGCGCGCCGGCATAGATCGCGGCGATCGAGGCGCCGTCGGAATGGCCGAGCAGGAGCCCGCGACGGAAGCCGATCGTGTCGAGGATCTTCGGCAGCACCTCCGTCGCCTCACGATGCATATAGTCGAGCGGCCGCGGCAAGGTTACCGGGCTCGACTGGCCGTAGCCCGCGCGCGAATAGAGAAACACGCCGGCACCGGTCGCCTGTTGCAGCCGGTCCGGAAAGTCGCCCCACAGGCCGACGCAGCCGAGCCCTTCATGCAGCATGACGATGGCAGGCGCATCCGCAGCCTGCGGCGCCAGCCATCTGTATTCGAGGCTCGCGCCGTCGATGGCGAGGAAGCCGGTCGGCGTGAGGGGCGGGAGCAGAGCGGAGCGAGCGGCTCCAACGAAGGATTCGTCTCGGCCGCGCATCATCAATGCGCGCCTTCGCGGAGCTTGAAGCGCTGGATCTTTCCCGTGGCGGTCTTCGGCAGCGAGTCCACCGTTTCGATCCAGCGCGGATATTTCCAGACGCCGATCTTCTGCTTGACGTGCTCCTTCAGCGCCTCCTGCAACTCGCTCGCCTTGCTGCCGGGCCGCAGCACGACAAAGGCTTTCGGCTTCAGCAGGCCCTCGGCATCGGCTTCCGGCACCACGGCGGCTTCCAGCACGGCCGGGTGCGTAATCAGCGCGCTCTCCACCTCGAACGGCGAGACCCAGATGCCGGAAACCTTGAACATGTCGTCGGAACGGCCGCAGAAATTGTAGCGGCCATCGGCATCGCGGACATATTTGTCACCGGTACGGGTCCAGTGGCCCTCGAAGGTGCGGCGGCTCTTGCTGCGCTGGTTCCAGTAGCCCTCACCGGCCGAGGGCGCGTCCACCACCATCTCGCCAACCTCGCCGTCCGGCACGTCCTCGCCGGCCTCGTTGACCAGCCGCACCTTGTAGCCCGGCACCGGCCGCCCCGAGGAGCCGTACTTGATGTCGCCGGGCGCGTTCGACAGGAAGATGTGCAGCAATTCCGTCGAGCCGACGCCGTCGAGGATGTCGACGCCGAAGCGCGCCTTCCAGGCATGGCCGACCGATTCCGGCAGCGCCTCGCCCGCCGAGGTGCAGATGCGCAGCCGATTGCCCGCACGCGCGTCCTTCACGCTCTCGTCGTTCAGCATCGCGGCGAACAGCGTCGGCACGCCGTAGAAGATCGTCGGGTTGTACTTGTTCAGGAGTTCGAACATCCGCGCCGGCGTCGGCCGCTCGATGTTCAGAATCGTGGTGGCGCCGACCGACATCGGGAAGGTCAACGCATTGCCGAGCCCGTAGGCGAAGAACAGCTTTGCCGCGGAGAGACCGACGTCGTCCTCGCGGATGCCGAGCACCTGTTTGGCGTAGGTGTCGGCGGTGGCCTGCAGGCTGGAATGCAGGTGCCGCACGCCCTTGGGCATGCCGGTCGAGCCGGAGGAATAGAGCCAGAAGGCCGGCTCGTCCGGATGCGTCGCGGCGGTGGCGAACGCGGCGCTCTCCGGCGCAAGCTCCTCGGCGAGTTGCCTGTGGCCGTTCATCTTGCTTCCGGCGATCACGACATGCTCGAGATCGGGCAAGCGACCGACCATGTCCTTGACCACGGGATAGAGCGCGTCGGAGACGAACAGCACGCGCGCGCGGCAGTCGGCGAGCACATAGGCATATTGGTCCGACGTCAACAGCGTGTTGAGCGGCACCGGCACGATGCCGGCGCGCATCGCGCCCAGGAACACGGTCGGGAAATCGACCGTATCCAGCATGATCATCGCGACGCGCTCCTCGCGGCGGACGCCGAGACGGCGCAGCATGTTGGCGGCGCGACAGGTCTGCTCGCGCAGCTCGCCATAGGTGAGCCTGGAAACGGTGTCGTCGAACGCCAGCTTGTTGCCCCGGCCCTCCCCGACATTGCGATCGAGCAGCCAGGTCACCGCGTTGTAGGATGCCTCGCTCACGGACTTCTCCCTCGAAATTTGAATTATAATTCATAGAAAGACACCGTCGGCGCTTGCTGTCAATGCCATCAGGCATTATGTTTCCGACAATTGCGCCGCCGGACATCCGCTAAAGAAAGCCTATGACCGAAAGTCCCGACGCCGAAGCCCAATTTCTCGAACAGCTCGGCCAGCGCGTCCGCACCATGCGCGCGCTGCGCGGCATGTCGCGCAAGGTGCTCGCGAAAGTATCCGGCATCTCCGAGCGCTACATTGCACAACTGGAAAGCGGCAAGGGCAACGTCTCGATCGTGCTGCTGCGGCGCGTGTCGGACGCGATGGGCGCGCATCTGGAGGATCTGCTTCCCACCGTCGATCCGACGCCGGACTGGCCGATGTTCCGCGATCTCCTGCGGAAAGCGACGCCCGGCCAGGTCGCGCAGGCCAAGGACCTGCTCGCCGGCGGCGGCGCGCACACACCGCGGCGCGCACCGTTCTGCGGCATCGCGCTGATCGGCCTGCGCGGCGCCGGCAAATCCACGCTCGGCAGGATCTTGGCGAAGAAGATCGGCTGGGGCTTCGTCGAACTCAACAAGGAGATCGAGCAGCAGAACGGCTTGTCGGTCGCCGAGATCATCGCGCTGTACGGCCAGGAAGGATTTCGCCGCATGGAGCAGGCGGCGCTGCAGCAGTTGCTTGCGCGTAGCGAATTGATGGTGCTGGCGACCGGCGGCGGCATCGTCTCCGAGCCCCTGACCTTCGACCAGATCCTGTCGTCGTTCTACACGATCTGGCTGAAGGCCGAGCCGGAGGAGCACATGGCGCGCGTGCGCCGGCAGGGCGACCTCCGCCCGATGGCGGACGACCGCTCGGCGATGACGGAGCTGCGCAACATCCTGCTCAGCCGCGAGCCGCTGTATTCGCGCGCGGCGGCGGTGGTGGACACCGCCGGACTGTCCGTCGATGCGGCTGCAGCCCGCCTGGTCGACGCAGTCCGCCCGGTGCTGCAGAACGAGGCCCGCAGCTTCGGCCTGCGCAGCGTCGCGCTGTAGGGAAGGCACTCCACATCGGCGTCCGATGACGGTCCATTGACTCGCATCAAGGCGGCAATGGCGCTTGTGGGCTCCTATGCCGCCATGATCATGGTTCCGCATTGCTCCCCTGCCCTGGCACCGGAGGCAGATCGTGTGCGCGTGTCTCGCCGGCTGTTCGCCGTCCTGGCCGCGGTGCTTTGCCTGCTGGCCGCGCCGTCGTGTCCCGCGCAGGCCGCCGAGCTGTTCGGCGTGCGGCAGGATGGGCGCGAGATCGCAGCCGGCGACATTGCCGGCTGGAAGCTCGTCTATTTCGGCTACACGAACTGCCCCGACATCTGCCCGATCTCGCTGCAGAGCATGGGCCAGGCGCTCGATGTGCTCGGCCCTGTCGGCGAGCGCATCACGCCGGTGTTCGTGACCGTCGATCCCGAACGCGACACGCCCGGCGTCGTCGCCGAATACGTCGGCTACTTCCACCCGCGCATGGTCGGCCTGTCGCCTCACCCGGATCAGCTTGCGACTCTGGCGGCCCAGTGGCGGGTCAAATACGCCCGGGTCGAGCTCAAGGACAAGAATTCCTATTCGGTCGACCACACCGCGGCGATATTTCTTGCCGATCCCTCCGGCGCGATCGTCGGACGCTATCCGCACGACCTCGACGGCGGCGCGCTCGCGGAACGCATCCGCGCCTCCATGCTGGCGAGATGACATGAGCGCCGGCGACAAGCTTGCGCGCAGCTTTGGCGCGGCCACGGTCTCGGTCGACCAGCGCCAGCAGCTCATCCGGCGCACCTTCGCGCAGGTGGCGCCGCGCTACGATGTGATGAACGACCTCATGAGCATGGGGATTCACCGGCTCTGGAAGTCCGCCTTTGTCGCCCTCGCGGCGGCGCGGCCGGGCGAGATCGCGGTGGATCTCGCCGGCGGCACCGGCGACATCGCGCTGGCACTCGCGTCCGCCGGCGCCCGCACGCTGGTCGTCGATCCCTCGCCGGAGATGATGCGCGCCGGGCGAGGACGGCCCGGCGCCGACGGCCTTCGGTGGATCGCCGCGGAGGCGGAGCGCCTCCCCTTCCCCGATGCGTCCATCGACCTCATCACCATCTCGTTCGGCATCCGCAATGCGACGCGCGTCGACGACGCGCTCGCCGAGATCGCACGGGTCTTGAAGCCCGGCGGGCGTCTGTTCTGCCTGGAATTCTCGACGCCGCAGGCCTGGCTGCGACCGTTCTACGGCCTGTGGTCGCGCACCGCGATCCCATTGCTCGGCGCCATCGTCTCCAGGCGCCGCGACGCCTATCGCTATCTCGTCGAGTCGATCCGGCGCTTTCCCGATCAGGCGGAGTTCGCATCCATGATCGCATCGAGCGGGCTGGTGGACGTAGAATGGCGGGACTATTCGTTCGGCATCGCCGCCGTTCACTCGGCGCGAAAGCCGGCCGCCTGAGCCTCAGGGCGCATCGCGAAAGCGCAGGAGATCGCGCCGGACGTCGGGATTGCCCCACTCGCCCTGCCCGCGCATGCGCGCGACCTCGCGGCCCTCTGCATCGACGAGGATCGTCGTCGGCAGCGCCTCGACGCCGAGGGCAGCGGTCGCCTCGCGGTCGCGGTCGTGATAGAGTTCGAGCCCGCGCACATCCAGCTTTACCGTCGTGCGGTCGATCGCGTCCCAGCCCAACCGGTCGACCGACACCGCGACCACGCGCACGCCGTCTCCCGCGAGGTCGGATTGCAGCGACTGCAGGGCCGGCAGCTCGTCGCGGCACGGCAGGCACCAGCTCGCCCAGAAATGCAGCACCGTCAGGCGCGCGCGCAACTGCGGTGCCGTACGCGCATCGCCGTTGCGGTCGCGCACGACGAATTCGATCGGCCTCGGCGCCGACGGCACGAAGTCGGCCGCAAGCGCGGACGTCCACGCCGCCGCGGCGATGAGCGCTGCGGCGAAGCGGATCATCGGGCGCTCATCACGAGGACGGCGACGATGGCGGCCGCGAGCCCGACCTGGAAATGCACCGTCGCGGACAGCATCGCGTTCAGCGCGCGCGAGATCGGCGCGCGGGCGAGCTGATGGCCGAGATAGAGCGCAAATCCGAACGCCGCCACGGCAATGACGGCACCGGCGCGATTGATCGGCCAGAGCGCGACGCCTGCGATCGCGGCCGCCGCCGCGAGCTCGACGGCGTAGAGGAACGGCGTACCGCGCGGTCCGAGATACATCGCCAGCGTCCGGCGGCCCGAGGCGGCGTCCTGAACGCGGTCGCGGTGGTTGTTGACGGTCAGAACGGCGGCGGCCGGCAGACCGGTCGCGATGCCGAGCAGCGCCGAGGTCGCATCGACGCGATGCACGCCGAGCCAGACGATGCCGGTCGTGGCCACGACGCCGAAGAACAGGATGACGAACACCTCACCGAAGCGGCTGGCACTGATCGGCCAGGGCCCGTAGGAATAGCCCCAGGCCGCCAGCAGCGACGCCAGGCCGATCGCCAGGATCGGTGCGCCGCCGTAGGCGACCGCCACGGCGCCGAAGGCCACCGCGACGAGACTGGTCACGATGGCGCCGCGCCGGACCTGCGGGGCCGACATGATCCCGGCGCCGACGAGCCGCACCGGTCCCAGCCGCTCCGACTTGTCGGCGCCGCGGCCGCCATCCGCCGAATCGTTGGCGAGATTGGTCGTGATCTGGATGAAGATCGCGGATGCCAGCGCAGCGATGATCGGTATCGGGTCGATTGCTCCATACATGGCGGCGGCATAGGCCAGTCCCACCGCCACCGGAGTGACGGACAGCGCGAGCGTTCGCGGCCGCGCGCCCAAGACCCACGTTCCGATCGAACCGGTCGATGCCAAGGTCGTCACAGGAGATCTCCACGTCGGAATACCAGGAAACCCGCATAGGCTGCGCCGATTCCGAGCGCGAGGGGGTAAGCGAGCGACCAGACCATGAAGCCGACCCGGCCGAAGACGTCGAAGACGGCATAGGCCGTCGAGCCCAGGAGGACGAGCTGCGGATCGAATAGGACCATGGACCCGATCCGGAACACTTGCAACGGATTGAGCAGTGCAATGGCGACGACGCCCTCGACCGGCATGCGATCGCGGATCAGGACGCCGAGCAGAACGAGATCGAGCCCGAGGATCAGCACGAGCCACAACAGGAAGGCCGCCGTCTGGGCCAGATCCACCGAACTCGCCACCGACGCGATGAAGAAGCCCAGTCCGACGAAGGCGAGGATCATGGCGAGCAGAAGTCCGATGTCGAAGCCGAGTTCCACCCAGGGAATGGCGACGCCGCGCGCCGCGCCGTAGGCGACCGCCGAGACGAGCGCGCCGAGCACCGGCGCGACCGCGAGCGCGTAGCGCGCGAAGAAGCGGCCGGCGTACCAGCCGCCGATCCCGACCGGCAGTCCGAGCACGTATTCGTACACGCCGGCTTCCCGGTCCCCGGCCAGCGACCGCACCGTGGTGATGAGCACGAAGATCGGCAGGATCGCCATCGAGAGCTGGATATAGGCCACCAGCGTGCGCGACAGGCCGGTGAAGCCGAGCACGCGCGACTCCGTCAGGCCGAACACCAAGAGCAGGCCGACAAGACCGAAGAACACCGCGGCATAAGCCCAGAACCAGCGGGCGCGCAGCGCCTGCGAAACCTCGAGGCGGAACGTCGCCGCCAATCCGGATCCGAGGCCGGAGTCTTGCAGATCGCGCGCGATGTCGGGCGAAGCGAGCAGCATGGTCACCTCAGGTCGCACCGGCGCAGAGCGCCTTGGCGCAGATGGCGGTGTAGGCGGTCACGTAGTCGACGGGATGATCGCGCTCGGGTCCGGCCGCATAGCCGTGCCCCATCGGCGTGGCGACGCCGCTGCGGTAATGCGCCGTGCGCGCGTCGAGCCAGCGCGAAGGGTCGCTCTCGTCGGCGACCCAGAAGGCGATTTCGGCCCGGTCGAGCTCCTTGCGCGCGGACGCGGCGAGCACCGCGCAGCCGAAATCGTCGTAGACCCGCACCCGTCCGTATTCGGCATTCCAGATCTCGCTGGCAAAGCGAGTATCGCCGATCGGCATGCCGCAATGGTCGCAGCTCTCGCGCTTCAGCCGCACGGCCCGCGGCGCCGGCCGGGCCTCCGAGCAGCCGGCAAGGCCGCCGGCAACGGCGAGGCCGAGCCCCATGCAGACGAAGCGGCGGCGCGTCGCACCAGGGCGCGTCTCAGGCGGAATGCGTATCGGCATTGCCGTTCTCCCGATGAGCCTCGCGCAACTCGACGCCGGCAAGCCGCCCGGCATGGCGCGCCACGAAGCCGAGGAACCGCAGCCTGTCGGGCCCGGCGATCGTGCCGCGCCAGCGCCGCTCCTCGACCTGCGCCAGACCCCATTCGCGCGCCGCGCGCGCAAAGCTTTCCTCGGGGCGGCCGGTTTCGATCTGCGCGAAGAAAGTCGATCCCAATGCACCGGCGTCGCTCACGGTATCGTCGAGCACGATGCGTCCGCGGTCGAGTTCCACGACCCGGTCCACCAGAGGCGCGATCTCGTCGATGCGGTGGCTCGAGATGATCATGGCCGTGTGCCGGCCGCGCGCCGCCAGCAGATCGTACAGGCCCGCGCGCGCTGCCGGATCGAGGTTCGCGGTCGGCTCGTCGAGGATCAGGAGCCTGGTCGGCCGGCCGAGCGCCAGCGCGATCATCAGCTTCTGCTTCATGCCGCCGGACAACCGCACGAAGGCGCGCTTGCGCACGGCGGCGACGTCGAGACCGAGGCTGGTCGCGACCGCTTCGATCTCGTCGACCGAGGCGCCCGACACTTCGGCCACATAGCGGATGAAGGCCCCGACGGGCGTTTCCAGCCGCGGCGCGATCTGCGGCACGAATCCGATGGTTCGCAGCAGCCGCGCGCGGTCGCGGCGCGGATCCAGTCCATCGACGGAAATCGATCCCTGACAGGCGTATTCCCCGAGCAGACAGCGGAACAGGCTGGTCTTGCCGGCGCCGTTCGAGCCGACCAGCGCAATGCGCTGACCCGAAGGCGCCTCGATCGACAGACCGTCGAGCACGCGCGTGGCGCCGAACCTCTTGGTCAGCCCGTCGACGAGAATCATGACCCGACGTCCTCGGGCGTGTCCTCGACGCCGGAGCGCGCCAGGCCGAGAATGTCGAAGGTGAGCGCACCGGTCGGACAGACGTCGATGCACATCGCGCAACGCGTGCAATCGGCACCGACCGGGGTCTCGACATCGCGCGCAAAACCGAGCTTGGTCATGTCGAGGACGTGGGGAACGAGACAGACCTGCCGGCATTTGCCCTCGTGCAGGCACTTGTCCGCGTCGTACATGATCCGTACCGGCGCCGCGACGCCGGCGAGGCCATAGCCGAGCCCGACGGGGCAGATGTAGCGGCACCACAGCCGCCGCGACCAGACGATTTCGGCAAGCAGCAGCAGCGCCACCCAGATCAGGCTGATCACGGTGCCGTAGGTGAGCGCGCGTGACAGGATGCCGACGGGCGAGATCGCCTCGAACAGCGGATAGCCGGAGACGAAGGCGAGCACGGCGAACACGAAGAACATGACGACACGCAGCCGCCGATCGAGCTCGTGGTCGCGCACCAGCTTCTTCGCCGCGAGCTTCAGATGCACCATCTCCGCGAGCTCGGCCAGGAAGTGGTACGGGCAGACCCATGAGCAGAAATTCCGGCCGCCGATCACCGCGTAGATCAGCCAGACCGTCGTCACGCCGATCACGAGATTGACCACGACGTGCTTGTGCGCGAGCATGAGCTGCAGCGACGAATTGAGGTCGGCGAGGTGGAAGCCCAGCACGCGGGAGGCCGTCAGCGCTCCTTCGAAGAGCTGCAGGTCCAGCCAGTACGAGGCCACGAACAGGCCGTTGAAGCCGAAGATCGTCGCCCAGCGAATCCAGCGCCACTTGTGCGACACCGCCGCCTCGGCGCGCTCGCTCGCGATCGCGGCCTTGCGCCACTTGCGCTGCTCGGGGCTCTTCTTGAAGGCGAGCATGTCGCGCGCGTCTTCGGTCATGTCCTCCGGAGTGGGCTTCTTCGGGGCGGCGCCGAACATCAGCGCCAGATCCCGCAGCTTGCGCGCGATCAGTCTGTTGCTCATGCGCTGGGTCCTCCGGGATCGCGACCGGTGATGCGGACCTCGATGCGGATCGCCGCCGGCTCGACGGGGCAGACCATCTCACAGACGCCGCAACCGACGCAGGCGTCCTTCACCACCGGGGTGCGGCGATGGTCCTTCGGATCGTCCGACATGGGCGCCAGCGCGATTGCGTTCTCGATCGGACACTGCCGGACACAGAGATCGCAAAGCTCGAGATCATAGGGATGATCGGCGACCGGCTGCGGCTTCCACCGGTCGATCTCGGCATAACGCAGACGTCCCTTGAAATCAGCGCCGCGCGTGGCGCCCTTGAAGCCCGCGCCCTTGCGCGCGAGGCAGGCGTCCGGCGCGGCGAGGCGCGCCACGCCCATTCGCGTCTGCTCCTTGCGGTCGATCAGGTGGCTCAGCGCACCGGTCGGGCACGCCAGGACGCATTGCGTGGCGTCGCAGGAGAAGTCGCAGGCCTGGTGCCGGGCCACGATGTGCGGAACGCCGTTGGCCAGCCCCTCGTTCAGGTCGCCGAGCCGGATTGCGTCGACCGGGCAGACCTGCACGCATTGTCCGCACTTGATGCAGGCGGCGAGAAAATCCTCCTCGTCGAGCGCTCCGGGCGGCCGAAGCCGCGGCGCGGCCCGCGCCACGCGATGGTCGAGCAGGCCCAGCAGGGCCGCGCAGGCCACGGCGCCGCCGACCGCGGCCGAGCGCAACATGCGCCGACGCTCCTCGTCGACCCGCGACGCAGCCTTCGCCGGCGGAGCGGGAGCGTCGAATTCACCGTCCTTCATTGCAAGACCTCTCTCACGGCCACGCCACGTGGCCCCGCCGCGGCGACCGCGCCGACGCGCGGCAGGGGATCCGACAGCACGAGGCGCGGCTCCATGAGCGAACCGAGGCGCTCGACGAGATCGATCATCTCGAGCGACGGCGCGGCACGGAAGAACTGCGCATCGGGCACGTCCATCCACAGTCGGTCGGCCCAGGTCCAGATACGGTAGGGCGTATCGCCGACGCCATCGTGATTTCGATCAAATCCGTCGTAGGAATCCCAGAAGTTCCCGGCCCAGACGTTGCGCTGCGCCGAGCCGCCGCCGGCGACCATGGCCTGGGCGTGATTGCCGAGGAAGGCGTTGTCCTTGAAGGTATTGCCCTCCCAGCCGGAGTGGAAGGCGATGGCGACGCCGTTGTAGGCAAAACGGTTGGCGGCGAAGAGATTGGGCGAGTCGGGGTCGTAGGGAGAGGCATCCATGAACAGGCCGCGCGCATTGGCGAACACGTCGTTGTGCTCGATGCGGGCGCCGGAGGATTCCTTGAAGCCGATTCCGATGCCCGACGGCCCCTGGCTGTAATGGATGACGTTGTCGGCCAGCACGTTGTCGTTGGCGTACATCAGGAATACGCCCACGGTGTTCGCCACGAGAACGTTGCGTCGCAGGTTGTTCTGATGCGCATACATCAGGTGCACGCCGTACCGGCTGTCGCGGATCCGGTTGCCGTCGATGGTGTTCTCCTTCGAATACCAGACGACCGTGTCGCGCGTGCGGACGATGTCGTTGTCCTCGATCCGGTTGCCGTTGGAGTACCAGACGCGGACGGCGTCGCCGCGCAACGCCTCGGGCAGATCCTTCGACGAAATGCGGTTGCGCCGGATGATGTTCATGTCCGACTGCTTCAGCTCGAAGCCGAATAGGCAGTCCTCGATGACGTTGTCGCGGAAGATCCCGTGCTTGCCCCGCAGGCGCAGGGCGGAGTCGGTCGATTCATGCCGCTCGCCGGAATTGCGGAAGGTCAGCCCGATGACCTGCACGTCGTCCGCGGCCACGGTCATGATCGAGCCGACCCCGCCGCCGTCGATGACGGCGCCCGGCTCACCCTCGATGCGCAGCGGCCGGCCGACGATGCCGGGAGCCGCGTAGATGCCGGGCGCAAGGTGCAGCACGCCACCCGTCGGGGTGGCGTCGATCAGCGGCTGAAGCGCCGTCGCACCTCGCGGGAAGCGGCGCAGGCTCTCCAACTCGGCTTCCGAGCGCGGATCCGGCGGCGGCGGATGATGGTCGGCGAAGCCGGCGTCGCGCGTGAGGTCATAGACGCCGAAGGTGACGGCGATCTTGCCGAAGCCGACGGCCACGAGCGCGGCGACCGCGAGCCCCGAGAGGACGAGGGCGCCGCCCTTCGCCCAGCCCGGCAGTCGCGGCAGCGCCGGCATTGCCCTAGTCCTTCACCGCGTTCGGCGCGGCGCGGCGCAACAGCAGGGCAACCGCCATCGCCGCCCCGACCACGCACATCAGCGCGAAGCCGGTGTACGGATAGGAGTGCGTGGAGAACTGCGCGACCTTGCCGTCGCCGAACACCGTCGGCATGAACGGCTTGAGCGTGAACGCGCCCATCGCGTTGAGGCTGTGACCGTACCACCAGAGCCAGGCCGCGTATTCCATGACGAAGGCCACGGGCAGGATCATCGGGATGGCGCCGAGCGCATAGAACAGCAGCGAGCGCGGCTTGCGGGCGACCCACAGGAAGACCAGCATCGCCGCCAGGACGACGCCATACACGACGTAGAGCGACGTCTTCATGATCGCGACGAGCCGCTCGTTCTTGGCGGGCTCGTTGAACCAGCGCCCAAGACTCTCCTCATAGTGCCACGCCATCACGTCGATGCCGCGACCGGTCCACACCGGCGCCGGTTCGGTCAGGCTGACGGGCGCCTTCTGCTCGTAGACGGCCTTGAGGACTTGGATCAGCTGGTCCTTGCTGGCGTTGCTCTCGGCCTTGGGCGCCGGCGCCTCGCCGAGATGGCTCCTGGCAAGCGATTCCTTGAGCTGCTTCACCACCGGATGGAGCTGCTCGTTGGTGGCCTCGTCCTCCGCGCGCCCGAGGCTGTCGACGAGGCCCACCACCCAGCCGCGATCGAGATAGCGGACGCCGTTCGGCGCAAACAGCGCCACCGACATCCACACCGCGATCCCGCCGAAGCCGAGCGCCATCGCCGCCGTTCGCAGCCGCACGCCGGGCATCGCGAAGCCGACGATCAGGACGCCGAGGAAGGAAAACAGGAACGGCGACAGCAGCTTCTCGACCGGACCTCCGGACGCGATCGGATACATGCCGACGAAATGGTTGATCGTGTCCATCTCGTGCACGCAGTCGAGCGCCTCCTTCTCCAGGACCTCCTTCGACTCCCGCATCGCGCAGCCGTTGGAGATGCGGTTGACGTGGAAGTTGATGCGGACACCCTGGGGGAAGGTCTGCGCCGGATAATTCGGAGCCTTCAGCGACACCCACCAGACCGGCACGAAGAACGACGCCCCGAGCGCCAGCAGGGCAACGAGCGAGGCGACGCGCATCAGCGGCATCGCCCATTTTCGCCGGAATGCTGAGCTCGCAGGCGAACTCGTGGATCTCCTTCCGGACGGGCTGATGGACGTCGTCATGAACAGATCTCCCGCATTGCGATAGCCCCGCCCGTCGGCCGTGCTGCCGACGGGACGGACCGCAATCCAATTCCGCAATCCTATTCCTGGGCCGAAACGCCGGGACCTACTTGAAGTCCGGGTTCTTCCATCCCTTCGGCGCGACCAGATCGGCCGGCGGCTTCAGGCGCGAGACGTAATCGAGCACGGCGAGCGTGTCCTTGTCCGTGAAGTTCTTGATCTGCTCGACCATCTCGGGATTCGAGTTGCGCCGCTTGCCTTCCCTGATCCAGCGATACTGCCGCACCAGGTACTCGTAGTGCTGGCCCTGAATGCGCGGATAGTATTTGTCGGCGTTGCCAGCGCCGTCTGGACCGTGGCAGCGGACGCAATTGTCGGCGTAGAGCTTCGCGCCGAGCTGCAGATCGTCGCCCTTGCCGACCCCGTTCTCCGGGTTCATCTTCAGGGTCGCGATGTATTCGGAGACGTCGGCGATCGCCTGCGTGCCGCCGATCTCCGACGGCAGTGCGAACGGATACATCGTCGGATTGTCGCGGTGGCCGTCGCGGATGTCGGCGAGCTGCTTGATGACGACGGACCGATGCTGGCCGGCAAGCTGCGGGAACGTCCCGTCGACCAGGCCCCATCCTTCCGGCAGGTGACAGGCCGAGCAGACCTCGTAGACCTCGCGGCCATTGTCCTTGTTGGGCTTCAGCGTGAGCGCCTCTTCGCGCTCGCCACCCTGGCTCATCCACTCCTTCTTCTGCTTGTTCTCCTCGAACTTCTGCTGGTCGACTGCAGGTCCGGCTGCGTTCACCAGGCTGGTTCCAGCCAGGGCAGCAGCGAGAATGCCCACCAATAAAGTCTTGTTCATCGTCGTCGTTCTCCGTGTCTCTCGGGTCCTGCGCCTATTTCGGCGCCCGCTCGACCTGCGACAGGTAATCGGCGATCAGGCCGATCTTCGCATCGTCGAGCTTCTTGGCGAACGGAACCATGGTGGCGACCTTGCCGCCCTTGCGGATTCCATCGCGAATTTCCGTCATCTGCAGCGCGATGTAGTCGCGCTTCTGTCCCGCGATCAGCGGATATGTCGCCAGTGGCTTCAAACCGTCCGCGCCATGGCAGGTCGCGCAACCGCCCTTCAGATAGGCGTCCTTTCCGGCGGTGAGCCGCGCGGCGTCCGGAGCCGGATCGAGCGGACGCGGCTTCGGCGCGGGCTGGCTCGCCAGGAATTCCGCGATCGCGGCACGTTCCTCGGGGCTCGTCAGATGCATCACGTCCTTCATGCCCTGCGTGCGCGGATAGCCGCGCGCATCCGGACCGGAGACGCGACTTCCGTCGGCGATCGCGGCCATCTGCGCCTGCATGTATTTCGAATCCTGCCCGGCGAGGTCGGGATAGTTCTGGATTGCCTTCGCGCCGTCCCGCCCGTGGCAGGCGACGCAGGTCTTGATCCGGAACAGCGATTTGCCATCGAGCGCAGCAGGTGAGGCCGCGGTCTGCGCGAGCGCCGGCGACGCCGTGACGAGGACCGCGATGACTGCGAAGAAACGGATTGGCTTCATGATCGTGTACCCGGGATCGGGCCGGGCGCAACCAATGCGCCCGGCTTCGAGATTGATCTTCTGGCTTCTTGCGCCCCGCCGCCAAAGACGATGGCGGCGAGGCCGTTGCTTGCTTCGCGTCAGCTCACTTCGCGACGGTCTTCGCGCCGTGCTCCTCGAGATAGGTCTTGACGCGCAGGCCGATGTCGGCGGCCTTGACCTGGTACTGCCACCACTGGTTGGCCCAGAGGGTGGCCTGCTGCCAGTCTTCCTTCTTGGCGGCGTCTTCGGCCTTGGTGCGCGCGTCCTTCACGAAGTTGAGCTGATCGGTCGCATCGTCGACCAGCGCCACGACGGTCGGGAAGTCCTTGTAGTTCGTCGACAGGATGTACTTGACCACGGTGTCGATGACGCCTTGCGTATCGAGGTTGGTCTTGTACTGCTTGTCATAGTCGGCCTTGGCGTAGACCGCGCCTTGCGTCGCCTTCGCCGCAACCTGCTCGACAAGTCCTTTCGGCTTGACCATCAGGTAGCCTTCCATCTCCAGATGCAGCGCCGAACAGAATTCGGTGCAGTAGTAGGAGAAGGCACCGGGACGGTCGGCCTTGAAGGTCACCGAGGCCGTCTTGCCCGGCTCGAGACTGAGGTTGCCGACGTAGGTCGACACGGCGAAGCCATGCGTCTCGTCTTCGGCGCGCTCGGCATTGGTCCAATGGAAGGTGACTTCGTCCCCTTCGCTCACCTCGACGATCTCGGGCGTGAAGTGCGAGCGGATCGCCGTGCCGAAGACCGTGACCTTGCCGGGCTCACGCACGATCTTCTCGGATCCCGGCCGGACCGCGAACGCGCTGTCCTGCTCCGTGCGGCTGTCGGTTCCGTACTTGTAGCGCACCAGCGGCTTCAGCTTGTCCGCGGCGATCGCCGCGGCATAGTGCGGTTCGCCGAGCGGCAGCGGCATGTCGTACAAGAGCTCCATCTTGTCGCCGGAAATGTCGATCAACTGATGGTTCTGCGGGTGCAGCGGACCGACGGGGTTGAAGCGGTCGATCGCCAGCTTGTTGAGCGCGATGAGGTACTTGCCGGCAGGCGCGGCGCTCTCGCCTTCCATCGCGGTCAAGTGGCCGATGTTGTAGTGCACCGACAGCTTGTCGAGCACCTTGCCCTCGCAATAGTCGTATTTCGCGACCTGGCTGTCGACATACAGCGAGGTGTAGGCGATGCACGGCTTGGAATCGAACTGGGTGTGCAGCGGTCCGAGGCCAAGCTGAACCTGCTTGTGCAGAACCTGCTTCATGTCGAGGATCGGAATCCCATAGGCGTCCTTGGAAGCGAACTGCTTGGCGTCGACCGCCGCCTTGATCTTCTCCCACGAATAGACCGATACGTTGGTGTCGAGCTTGCCGCCGACGATGATGTACTTTCCGTCCGGCGTGACGTCCGCTCCATGCGGCGACTTGGGCTCAGCGATCAGGTAGACGAGACCTTCCGCAATGGCGGTCTGCATCGAGATCACGTCGTGACCGTTGATCTTCGTCGTCTTGCCGGCTGCGGCAACTTCTGCCGCCTTCTTCCAGTTGATGACGTGGAGGAAATCGGCGTCGTTGGCCGAGCAACCCGCTTCGAAGGGCGGCTTGCCCTGCTCGATGCCGCCGACATAGCGCTCGGCGCAGAACGAATTCGTGAACGACCAGCCGTCCGACGGGCCCTTGCCGGCGTCCGACAGATCCTGCGTGTAGGGCGGCAGCTCGATCGAGAACGACTTCGCCGTGTCGATCTGCCCCTTGGAACGATCGAACTTCCAGTAGGTGATCGCGCCGCGGAACTTGTCGTTGAACTCCGAGAGGGGCGCGTAACCGCGGCCAAGAACGCCCGGATACTGCGCCGCTTCGATCACGTAGTCGGAGTTCGGCGTCACGAAGGTACCGCCGTGCTCCGATTGCATGATCGGGTTCGTCACGATCTGTCGCGTTTCGAAGTCCTTCAGCGACACGACGGCGATACGCGGATTCGCCTTGTCGTTGATGAACAGGAACTCGCCGTCGGGTTTGCCGCCTGTCTCGGACAGAGCCGGATGATGGGTGTCGCCCCAGTTGGGATTGCGGCCGTCGATGGCGCCCTGCGCCAGCACCTTCTTCGATTCGTCATCGTAGCCGTAGCCCTGCCACGGCTCCGGCGTGAACACGGCGACGTATTTGAGGATGCGCATGGACGGCACGCCGTAGACGATGATCTGCCCGGACTGGCCGCCCGAGGAGAACACGAGGAATTCGTCGCGCCCTCCGGTCGGCACGTAGGTCTTGGCCGCCGCGAGTACGTCCTTCTGGCTGAGGTTGCGCCGCTTCATCACGTCTTCGAGGCTTTCAGCCGCGAACGCTGCGGTTCCGCCAAAACAAAGCAAAGCCCCCGCGGCCACAGACATCTTCAATAGTGATTTCATTTCACGCTCCTGTGGGTCTAACCGGTAGTGTTCGAATACCCGCGCATGGCGAGAGTGACGTACGGGCGCACTGCTCGGCATGGATGGGATTTCCAGATCGGGAATGACGGGCAACTGCCGACGGCACCTCGATGGAGGCCGCCGCTTCGCGCGGCTTGACCGAGGTTAGGTCGCTGCGACGGAATTTTTTCGATGCCGCTGACGGCGCGGTAAGAATGAGGCGACATATCGCGCCTCGCATTGACGGCGCCGAATGCAGAGCGCGCGACACGCGACAACGATGCGAGCTCATCGGGGCGTAAATACCTCTGACGGTACGCGCGTGCGGCTCGTAAAGCACGAAATGCAGGGAATCTGCGATCAGCGCCGCGAAAGCCCCAGTGGTCGATCCACCGAGGTTGGGGCCGTCAGGAGTCTTCTTTGGCTCTCTGTGCATGTGACCAGCAACGTCAATTTTGAAATCGCATACGCCAATGACGATTGCTCGGCGTTGCGCTGTATCAAAACCGAGGTGCGTTTCGCGAACTCGTTCGATCACGACGATCGTGACGCCGCGGATGTCGCGCGCGACGAAGCGAGCAGGATCATCGCGCGCGAGCGCCGCGCGAATCGCGTTGCCAGGCGCCATAGCGCTGCCGACGCGCATCAAGCATTGCGCTGTCGGGATGGCACACTGAGTCGTCGCGACACGACTCGAATCGCGTATGCGACGATGACGATGCGCGATTCGGGTTGCGGACGGCGGACCATGCTACCGGCACCGCGTCCGCACCATCGTCAGTCATGAACGTTATTCGATAAAATCGATCAATTTCATCCATACAATGAGTTGGATTTGTTTAGCCGGGGAGCGCATGAGGTGACGGAGGAGTCGTCTCATGTCGAGCGTCGCAGTCGATGTCCGCGCGAGCGGACGCAGAAATATCATTCTTGCGCTCGCGCCGGGCCTGGCGGTCACGGCCGGCATTGCCCTGATCGCGCATCTCGCTTCGCACAACATCGGCTTCCTGAAGAACTACCAGATGATCATGGCGATCATTCTCGGCGCATTGGTGCACAATGCCGTCGGGCTGCCGGCGGCTGCGAGCGAGGGGGTGGCGTTTTCGCTCCGTCGCATCCTGCGCTTCTCGATCATTCTCCTGGGACTGCAGATTACGGCGCAACAGGCCATCGAGGTCGGCGGCGCCGGCATCGCCCTGATCGCTGCCGGTCTCCTGTCGACGCTGTTCGTCACGGTGCCGCTGGGCCGGGTGCTCGGCGTGCCGCGCGGCCTGGCACTGCTCGTCGGGGTCGGGACGTCGATCTGCGGAGCCTCGGCGATCATCTCCGCCAAGGCTGCCGTGCAGGGCGATGACGAAGACGCGGCCTACGCCATCGCCAGCATCACCCTGTTCGGCACCGCCGCTATCCTGCTTTATCCGATCGCGAACGGCTTCCTGCATCTCACTCCGCGAGACTTCGGCCTGTGGGCCGGCGCCTCGATCCACGAGGTGGCCCAGGTGATGGCGACGGCCTTCGACGGCGGCCCCGAAGCGCTGCGGGTCGGCGCGATCGCCAAGCTCACGCGCGTGGCGATGATGGCGCCGGTCATCATTGCCCTGGGCGAGATGAGCGTCCGCTTCGGGTTCGGCCGCGCGGACGTCAAGGTGCGGCCGCCGTTTCCCTGGTTCCTCCTCGGCTTTCTCGCGATGGTCGGCGTCGCGAGCTTCGTCGCCATGCCGCACACGGACGGCACACCCGTAGACTTGGCGGCTCTCTTCGTGCGCGAGCAGATGAGCGGCATCTCGGCGGCGACCGCCTTCCTGCTCTCCATGGCCATGGCGGCGATGGGCATGCACACGAACATCCGCCACATCAGATCGAAGGGCGTGCGCCCGCTGTTGCTCGGGCTGTTCTCCACCCTCTTCATCAGCCTGACGACGCTTGCGATGATCCGGTGGCTCGCCTGAACGGGCGAGCGGATCGCGGAGACTTCCGCCCGGCGCGGTGATATGAAGACGGGCGGCCGGGCCGTACCCGCGCCTTCTTCATCCGCCGAGCGCGGACCGCCAGGACATCCGCATTGACCCTCGAGCAGTTACGAATCTTCATTGCGGTCGCCGAACGACAGCACATCACCCATGCCGCGGCCGCGCTGAACCGGACGCAGTCGGCGGTGAGTGCCGCGATCTCCGCGCTCGAGAAGCGGCATGGCGTGACGTTGTTCGACCGGCTGGGACGGCGCATCGCACTGACGGCGGCCGGCAGGACGTTTCTCGACGAGGCCAAGGAGCTGATCGCCAGAAGCCGGGCAACCGAGCAGGTGCTGGCCGACCTGGCGGAGCTGAAGATCGGCTCGCTGTCGGTTGCGGCAAGCCAGACGGTCGGCAATTACTGGCTGCCGCCGCGGCTGCATCGCTTCGAACAGAGCTACCCGGGAGTCTCCGTCCGCCTCGCCATCGGCAACACGCAGGAAGTCGCCGCGCTCGCCGCCGCCGGCGAGGTCGATCTCGGCTTCGTCGAGGGCGAGGTCCGCGATGTCGCGCTGGTCGCGCGCGCGATGGATGAAGACCAGCTGGTCATCGTCGCGGCACCCACCATCAGGATCCCGCGCAAGCCCGATTCGGCCTGGCTCACGGCCGCCCCCTGGGTGGCGCGCGAAGCAGGCTCGGGCACCCGCGAAGCCTTCGAGGCCGCGCTGAAGAAGTTCGGTGTCAAGATCGGCGAGCGCCGCATCGCCCTGGAGCTTCCTTCCAACGAGTCGGTACGTGCAGCCGTCGAAGCCGGAGCCGGGCTCGCCGTCATGTCGCGACTCGTGGTCGACGGCTCCATCAAGTCAGGCACGCTGGTCGCCTTGCCTCTGCACGTCGCCAAGCGCCGCTTCTATTCGATCCGGCACAGGCAGCGATATCTGTCGCTGGCCGCCCGCGCGCTGCTCAAGATCTCCGGCGCAGGCGCGGAATTCTAGGCCCGACCGGCCTTGCCGGACCGCCCGAGCCTGCCGGCGTCCGCCTCCGCCCTGGCGGGAGACCGGAGCGCCGCGCTCACGCGCTCCGCGATCGCCAGATAGGCGGCTGCGTGAGGCCCTTCCGGAGAACCGGCGACGACCGGGATTCCTCCGTCCGAGGTTTCGCGAATGACGATGTCGAGCGGAATCTCGCCGAGGAAGGGCACGCCGAGCTTTTCCGCCTCGCAGCTCGCGCCGCCATGGGCGAAGACGTCCGATCGCCCGCCGCAATGCGGGCACAGGAAGTAGCTCATGTTTTCGATCACGCCGAGCAGCGGAACGTCGACTTGCCGGAACATGGCCGCGCCGCGGCGCGTGTCGAGCAAGGCGAGATCCTGCGGCGTCGAGACCAGGACGGCGCCGGCCAGCGGCACGTTCTGCGCGATGGTGAGCTGGGCGTCGCCGGTACCCGGCGGCATGTCGACCACCAGCACGTCGAGCTCGCCCCAGTCGACGTCGCGCAAGAGCTGCGTCAGCGCCGACATCACCATCGGGCCGCGCCAGATGATCGGCGCATCGTCCTCGACCAGAAAACCGATCGACATCACCTTGACGCCGAATTTCTCCAGCGGCAGCAGCGAATGGCCATCAGGCCCGATGATCGGCTTCGTGTGCAGGCCCAACAGTTTCGGCATGGAAGGACCGTAGACGTCGGCATCGAGCACGCCGACCTTCATCCCCAGCCGGGACAGCGCCAGCGCCAGATTGCAGGCCGTGGTGGACTTGCCGACGCCACCCTTGCCCGAGGCGACCGCAATGATCTGCCTTATCCGATCGACGCCGCCGCCGGAGCGCGCCGGGGCTGCAGAAGGTCTTGGACGCGCGTCCTCGGCCTTCGCCTCGGAGGTGAGCACGACCAGTGCGGAGCCGGCGCCGGGCAACGCCTTCAGCGCAGCCTCGGCGGCGACGCGCATCGGCTCCAGCGCCTGCGCGAGTTCCGGTGCGGCGTTGATGGCCACGCAAATCTTGTCGTCGCGAATGCTGATGCCTGTGACCAGGCCGGTCTCGGTCAGCGGCGTGCGGCCGTCGGGCCCCGCCACGCCCGCCAGCGCTTTCAGGACATCGTCATTGGTCGGCATGATCCCTCACTCGCTGCTTGTTGCCCCATTGACCGTCGACGCTCCCGCGCCGGCCGTTCCCGCACGCCCTAATGCTCGGCAAGCTGCCTCCGATCCGCAGCGGCGCAGCCGCCGCTGTTGCGCACCATGCGCGCGAACGAGATGAAGCGCCGCGCCCAGCGATGACGCGAGGTGTCGCGCAAGTGACTGAAGCCGGCGAGAAGATTATGAATGACGATGCCGTCACGCGCGCCGTCCACGCCATGGCCCCGCCGCACGCGATAGGCGAAGCGGCAGCCTGGATCGATGTCCCGCAGCGCGCCGTGGTGGAATTCGTGCGCCGGAATCGACGAACGCTCTGGCCGGAACGGCCAGGGCGCATCAGCCGTCTCCTCGAGAACGACGAGGCCCCGCCCCTGCGGGCGTTGGCCTACGACCGTGTCGGCCGGGACGACCCCGACCATGTCGTGGACCTCGCCGCGGAATGCGATGGAACGCGTCAGATACATCAGACCGCCGCATTCGGCATAAGTCGGCAAGCCGCCACGAATCGCAGCGCGCAGATGAGCGCGCATTGCGCCGTTGGCGGCGAGCGCAGCCGCCTGCGTCTCGGGAAAGCCGCCGCCGATGAACAACGCGTCGACCGGCGGAAGCCGCTCGTCGCGCAGGAGATCGACGAAGACGAGCTTCGCGCCGGCCCGCTCCAGCGCCTCGAGGTCGTCGGCATAGTAAAAGCCGAAGGCAGCGTCGCGCGCCACGGCGACCCGGATGTCGCGCGGCGCGGGCATCTCGATCACGGCAGGTCCCGCTGGACGTCCCGCCGCCGCTGCGATCGCGGTCAGCCGATCCAGGTCGACATTGCGCGCGACCACCTCACCCATATGCGCGAGCTTCTCGTCGCGGCCGGCATCTTCGGCTGGCGTCGTCAGGCCGAGATGCCGTTCCGCGACCGCGAGCGCGTCGTCGCGTCCGATTGCGCCCAGCACCGGCACGCTGGTGTAACGTTCGAGCGCCTGACGGAGCTTGGACTCCTGCCGCGCCCCGCCGACCCTGTTGAGGATGATCCCGGCGACGTCGACCTTCGGGTCGAACGCCGTGTAGCCGAGCACGAGCGGCGCGATGCCCCGCGCCATGCCCATGGCATCCACCACCAGGATCGCGGGCGTGCGGAGCAGGCGCGCCAGCGCCGCGCTGCTGTCGCTTCCCGCGGGATCGACGCCGTCGTGAAGTCCCTTGTTGCCCTCGACCAGCACGATGTCGGCGCCGCGCGAGCGGCTGCGAAAGCTCGCCATTATCTCGGGCTCGCTCTGGGTATTGAAGTCGAGATTGTAGCAGGCGCGGCCGCTCGCCCACGCAAGCCACATCGGATCGATGTAGTCCGGACCCTTCTTGAAGGTCTGGACCGCCAGGCCGCGCGCGGCGAGCGCGCCGGCAAGCCCGACCGAGATCGTGGTCTTGCCCGAGGACTTGTGGGTCGCAGAAATGAACAGCCTGCCCATGGTCACGCCGCCACCGGTGATCGATCAGCCGTCCGGGCTTCGGGCAGGAACGGCATCAACCGCAGCGCAAGACTGACCTGCAGCAGCGCCAGCGCCATGCCGCCGATGCCGAGCAGCCACTCCGGCAGCGACGGATGATAGCTCGCGACGACGCCGTCGAAGAACGAGCTCGACGCCTCGAAGCCGGGAAACAATTTCAACGGATAGGCCTGGCCTCCGACGATGACGACATACATCTGCGCAAGACCGCCGATCAGGAAGAGAAGGGAGGCCCGCGGAAGCGCACGGCGAACCGCCGCCGGATCGCGCGCCGCGGCGAGCAGTCCGAGCGGCAGCAGCGTCCCGCATGCGATCTGGCCGAGCCAGAACAGGAGCGTATAGATGCCGCCATCGCGGAGCAGAAAAATCTCCACGCCTCGATGGCCGCCCGCATAGAGCTTTGTCAGATGGTGAACGACCGTGAAGTACAGGAGTGACAGCGCGAAAATGCTCAACAGGAAGCGGAAGCTCTTGCCGATGTCGGCGGTCAGAAGCTCGTGCCCCGCGTCGCGGTTTGCGGCCGCCAGCACGAGCACCATGAAGGCGAGCCCGTAGAGGAACGACGCCGCGATGAAGAGCGGCGCCATGATCGCGGCGTCGTAGGCCTCGCGTGCCGCAAGGAAGCCGAAGATGGAGCCGGTGCCCGTGGTCAGCACGAGACGCCAGCCGAAGGCGATCCATCCCATCGTCTTGCCGAGCCGAGTGGACTGCGAGGCTCGCCGGTCCATCATGGCGAACAGGTAGGCACCGACGATCAGCACGAAGCCCGAATAGAGATAGATGTTCCAGGCGAAGATCGATTTGAAATTGTAGGTGGTCATCGCCACCAGGAGCCGCTCCGGCCGGCCGAGATCGAGGACGAGGACCGCGAGCCCGCCCACGAGCAGCGCGATCGCGAGCAGGCCGGACAGCCTCGCATAAGGCTTGTAGGCGGGACGATCGAACACCGACGAGATCGAGGCGACGTTGAGCGCGCCGGACGCCGCGACGATCAGGAAGACCGCGAAGACATGCGGCAGACCCCAGACGATCTGGTTGCTCATTCCGCTGACGGCGTGACCGTGCTCCTCCATATAGAGCGCCGCGGCCAGACCGAGAGCGAGCAGCAGCACCTGCAATCCGATCATGGCCCATGATGCCGGGCTGGACCGTTCGAGCCGCTGGAACCTGAGCTTCGCCATTCGCGCTCCGCCGTCCCTCAGAGGTTTCGATACCGGACCGCGGGCTCCAGCCCGAGGTCGGAGCGGATCTGCGCCGGCGCGTGCCTTGCGACAGCCTTCGCGATCTCGCTGCCGGGATCGTTGAGATCGCCGAACAGCATCGCGCCGCCGCCCTTGGCGGCACAGGTTTCGACGCAGGCGGGAGGCCGCCCGGCGTCCAAGCGATGGACGCAGAGAGTGCAGCCTTCCACCGTTCCCTTGCCGCGCGGCGCCCAGGGCTTCTGGTCCGTCACCGGCTCATGCACGAAGGAGCGCGCCTTGTAGGGGCACGCCATCATGCAGAAGCGGCAGCCGATGCAGATGTGCTTGTCGACGAGCACGATGCCGTCCGGCCGCTTGAACGAGGCGCCGGTCGGGCAAACGTCGACGCAGGCCGGCTTGTCGCAATGCTGACACATCACCGGGACCTCGCGATCCTGACCGGTGCGCGCGTCGCGCAGCCGCACCTTGCGGATCCACTGCGCGTCGGTTTCCGCCCGCCCGTTTCCCTGCCAGCCGTTCTCCTCGCGACAAGCGGTCACACAGAGGTCGCAGCCGGCGGGACATTTGCCGAGATCGATCAGGAGCGCCCAGCGCACTTTTGGCGACGCCTGCGCCTGCGCGTCGTTGGCGCCGAAGGCGTAGAGAGTTACGCCCGGCGCGAGCAGCGTCGCGAAGGCGCCGCCGAGGCCGCGCAGCATGGTCCTGCGGTCAGGGAGAGCTTGCTGCGGTTCGGTGCTCATGGCCTGATGTCCCGCAGGTATCGATCGATCGCTGCAACCTCTCTGTCGGCCGGCGCGACGAATGCGGTCTTGCCCTGCACCTCGGGCCGCGAGGCATGACACTCGAAGCAGTCGATCGAGACCGCCGCGTAGCTGTGGCAAGATTTGCAAAAGTGCCGATCGCTCGCAAAACTCACCGGCTTGCCGTCGGAACCCTCGACCGCATGGCAGCTCACGCAGCCGTTGAGGTCGTATTGCGGCGTACGCACGCCGAGGTGCACGGCCTCGGTGCGGTGATGCAGCAGCATCTTCATGTGGTTCTTGCGCATGAAGCCGGTGTCGGCGACGCAGCGCTCGCCCTTGCCCCTGGGCGGATGCGGAACGGGCGTGCCGTCCCCGGCAAACGCGCTCATGCCGGAGACAGCGGCGACGATGACCATCGAGGCCACGATCGGCGCCATGGTCCGGGGTCGCCGCATCCCTCTACTCTCCCAGCCCCATCTGGATGTAGCCGGTCGGGCAGACATCCATGCAGATGTGGCAGCCGATGCACTTGGTGTAGTCGGTGGTGACGTAGCGGCCGACGGCGCGCTCCTTCTTCGGCACGCGCTGCACCGCGGTCTGCGGACAGAAGATCACGCAATTGTCGCACTCGAAGCACAGGCCGCAGCTCATGCAGCGTTCGCCCTCCTTGCGGGCCTGCTCCTCGGTCAGTCCATGCATGCGCTCTTCGAAATCGCCCAGCACGCTCTCGGCGCCGACCTCGCGCGTGGCGCGCCGCCCGCGCGGGACGAAGCCGAAATGCCCCTTGAACAGCTCCTCGTGCGAGATCACCTGCGTCGCCGAGCGATCCTCGTAGTTGTGGACTGCGAAGCTGCCGCCCGACGTCCCGCGCCTCTGGGTGTGGTCGTAGGGGTCGGGATCGAGGCCGCGGGCGTGCAACTCCTGCAGCAGATTGAACTGGTGCACGTCGACCTTCGGCCGCCTGTCTTCGGGAAGACCGGCGAGGAAGCGGTCGATGGTTTCGGCGGCGATGCGGCCATGACCGATCGCGGTCGTCAGCAGATGCGGCCGCACGACGTCGCCGCCGGCGAAATATTTGGCGGTGTTGCGGACCTTGTAGGAGCCGTCGATGGCGATGGCGCCGCGTCCGCCGTCCAGCTTCTCGAGCCCGTCGGCAAAATCCGCCATCTGTCCGATCGCGGAAATGATCATGTCGCAGGGGATCTCGAACTCCGTGCCGTCGACCGGGACCGGCGTCATGCCCTTCATGGTGCATCGGCACATGCGCACGGCGGTGGCGCGGTTCTGCGCGTCCTTGACGATCGCAAGCGGCATGACGCCGCCCTTGATCTCCACGCCCTCCCGCTTGGCGTCTTCACGCTCGTGCTCGGCCGCGGTCATCTGCTCGACCGGGAAGAGCGATGTGAGTACAACCTCCACACCCTCTCGCCGCAGAGTTCCCGCGACGTCCTGCGCGGTAAAGCCGAAGGCCGCGTGGTCGGCAGTGTCGTGCGGGTTCGTCACTCCGATGTGGCCGAGACGACGCGCCACCGAGGCGACGTCGATCGAGGTGTCGCCGCCGCCGACCACGACGATGCGCTTGGCCGTCGAGAACACCCAGCCCTGGTTGAAGGCATCGAGGAATTCGACGCCGGTGATGCAATTCTCGGCGTCCGCGCCGGGTACCGGCAGCGGCCGGCCCTTCTGGGCGCCGCAGGCCCAGTAGACCGCATCGAACTCCCGATCCAGTTCGTCGAGCGCAACGTCCTTGCCGACGGTGACGCCGAGCCGCGTCTCGATGCCCCCGAGCGCGAGAATCCGATCGATCTCCGCGTCGACCATCTGGCGCGGCGTGCGGTAGCCGGGAATGCCGAAGCGCATCATGCCGCCGAGCTTGTCATGCGCATCGAACAGCACGATCGCATGGCCCTTGCGCCTGAGAAAATAGGCCGCGGCGAGACCGGCCGGACCGCCCCCGACGACCGCGACGCGCTTGCCGTCCGGCGCGGGCGCCGCGGGCAGCGACAGCTTGTGCTCGATGGCCCAGTCGCCGACATACTGCTCCACGGCATTGATGCCGACGAAATCGTCGACCTCGTTGCGGCTGCAGCCGTCCTCGCACGGCGCGGGACAGACGCGGCCCATCGTGGCGGGAAACGGGTTGGCCTCGACCATGCGCTGAAAGGCGTATTCCTGCCATGCCATGCCGGCGACCGGCGGCTTGTCCATGCCGCGCGCAATCGCCAGCCAGCCGCGTATGTCGTGGCCTGACGGGCAGCTACCCTGGCACGGCGCCGTGCGGTGGACATAGGTCGGACATTTGTGGGAGTGATCGGCCTGGAAGATCTTCCGGGTCAGATCGTTCCACATCGTGTCGCCGCTCTTGAAGCGGCGGAAACTCCGCTTCGTGGTTGAGACCGTCTCGCTCATGACCCGCTCCCTCACGCCTCCTGCAAGGCGACTTCGGCCTTACCATCCAGCTCGGCCTCCTGGCGCGATCCGGTCAGGACCAGCGCGTTCGAGACCATCTGGTGAACGCTGACGATTGCGTCCATCTCGAAACCGTATTGCGGCAGAACCTTCGAGAACTGCGCCTTGCAGATGGCGCAGATCGCGGCCATGTGCGTCACGCCATGCTCCTCGGCGACCTCCCGCAGCGCGCGCATGCGCGGCATCGCCCCCTTGAGGCGGAGGTCCATCAACTCGTCGGTGAGCAGGCCGCCGCCGCCGCCACAGCACAGCGTGCTCTCGCGGATCGTGTCCGGCGCCATGTCGAAGAAGTGGTTGCAGACCGCGCGAAGAACGGCGCGGGGAATCTCGAACTGACCGCCCGGCTCTCGCCCCATGCGCGAGGCGCGCGCCACGTTGCAGGAATCGTGAAACGTCAGGCGAAACTCGTCGTTCTTCGACTTGTCGAACCGCAGCTTGCCCTGCTGGATGAGGTCGTGGGTGAACTCGCAGATGTGCTGCGGAACCGGATAGTTGCGGTCGAGAAAATCGAAGGGCCCGGCGAGGGTGTCGAGGAAGCTGTAGGCCACCCGCCAGGCGTGCCCGCATTCGCCGAAGACGATGCGCTTGACGCCGAGATCCTGCGCCGCCTTGCGGATGCGCAGCGCGATCTTCTGCATCGCATCCTGCGACCCGACGAACATGCCGAAATTGGCGGCCTCCGAGGCCTGGGTGCTCAGCGTCCAGCTCACGCCGGACTCGTGCAGGACCTTGGCGTAGCCGATCAGGCCCTCCATGTGCGGCGAGGCAAAGAAGTCGGCGCTCGGCGTCACCAGCAGGATGGTGGCGCCCTTCTCGTCGAGCGGCAGGCGGACCGGGACGCCGGTCTCCTCCTCGATGTCCTCTTCCAGCCCCGCAAGCGTGGCCTTGAGCGCCTTGGGCTGCAGGCCGAGGTTGTTGCCGATGTTGAAGACCTTGCCGATGATCTCGTTGGAATATTTCTGGCCGAGGCCGATGCTATCCATGATGTCGCGCGCGGCCATGGAGATTTCGGCGGTATCGACGCCATACGGGCAGAACACCGAGCATCGGCGGCACTGCGAGCACTGGTGAAAGTAGCTGTACCACTCCTCGAGCACGTCCTTGGTGAGATCCTCCGCGCCGACGAGCCAGGGAAAGAGCTTGCCGCTCAGGGTGAAGTAGCGCCGGTAGATCTTGCGCAGCAGGTTCTGGCGGGCGACCGGCATGTTGTTGGGATCGCCGGTACCCAGAAAGTAGTGGCACTTGTCGGTGCAGGCGCCGCAGCGAACGCAGGCGTCCAGATAGACGCGCAGCGACCGCGACTCCTCGAGCAGTTCGCCGAGACGGGCAATCGCCTTGTCCTGCCAGTCCTCGACCAGTTCACCGGGAAAGCCGAGCGCCTGCTGATGTGCCGGAGTCGCGACGTAAGGCTTCGATGCCGCCATGGCTCCGCAGGCAAGCCGGGGCATCTCGAGCGGATCGCCCCGTCCGTCGGCGACCGGATCAAACTTGCTCTGTTCTGCCGCCATGGCGCTGTTCTCCTGGGGCCTAGCGAGGCACGGCTTCGAGCCGAACGGGCGGAACGTGCCGCCGCTCCCGGCTGTCGTCCGCCTGATTGCGCGAGGGACTGAAGAACACGCCGGGCGCATGCAGCAGTTTCGAGAACGGGAAGATCAGCATCAGGACCGCGACCAGGGTCAGATGGACCAGCAGCGCCGGATCGGCCGGCAGCGGCTGCCAATCGAGATAGACGAGGCCCAGGCAGAAGGCCTTCGCGGCCACGATGTCGGTGTGGGCCCAGAACTTCATCGCGAGCCCGCTTGCGCCGATCGCAAGCAGGAGGACCAGCATCAGGTGGTCCGACGGGCTGCTGATGTAGCGGATACGGGGCACGAGGAGGCGACGCGCCCAGAGCGCGACGAGCGCAGCGACCATCGCGATGCCCGCAAGCACGCCGAACGGCTGGATCAGAACGATGGCTTCCGGCACGGGCTGCAGGAAGTATCGCAGGTGGCGCATCACGACCAGAGCCAGCGCCGCATGGAAGACCCAGCCGAACAGCCAGATCCATTTGTTCGCCTTGAACAGGCTGCGGAAGACCACGACCTCGGACAGCATTCGCAGCACGACGCCGCCGCGCGTCGTCGGCGCCGGCATGGTCGGAATCTTCAGCGGCGCGGGCGTCGTCGCGTAAAGCCAGATGCGATGACCGAGGCCCGCCGCCATCACGAGCGTGGCCATATAGAGCATCACCGCAAAGACCGACGTCAGCATCGCCCTCTCTCCCGCGCGGACTGCTGCGCTGCCCCGTCAGACGCAACCGGTCGGCTTCGGCAGGCCGGCGATCTTGCAAGCCTGCTTCGCCGGGCCGTACGGGAACAGGGCGTAGAGCGCCTTCTGATCGCCCTTCTCCTTGCCGAACTTCTTGGTCATCTCCTTCACGAGGATGCGGACGGCCGGCGCGATCTGATATTCCTCGTAGTAATCACGGAGGAAATTCACGACCTCCCAGTGATCCGGCGTCATCTCGATGTTCTCGCTCTTGGCGATCAGACCGGCGAGGTCGGTATTCCATTCGCCGATGTCCTTGAGATAGCCTTCCTCGTCGTGCTCGGCGACCGTGCCGTTGATTTGATATCCGCTCATTGTCTCACTCCCGAATGATCGACCTTATGTCAGAGCCAGGCGCAGACCCGTGCGTTGGCGACGGCAAGGTCGACAAAGCCGCCATAGTCCACCACTGAAATTCCCTCCGCGATATCCGCCGGCTTGATGCCGCGCGCCGCGAGATCCGGTCCGAGCACGTAGAGCGCGCATGACGGCCGCTCGGCCTTCAGCGTCGCGATGAATTTTCCGCCGCGGCGGGCGCCGACGACCGCATCCTCGAACATCAGGACGCTGTCGCCCTCGGCGACGTGATCGAGGCAGGATTCCAGCGACGAGCGCTCGTAGGGCGACTTGTTGACGGTGTGCAGGGTCGGCATGCGCATCCTCAGAAGCTCAGGATCACGTCCTGTTCGGCGATGAGTCTCGCCATCTCCGAACGGTCGGTGAGATGGATCGACGGCTTCTCGGCGTAGTCGTCGTCCTCGTCCTCATAGGTGATCGGCATCAGGTCCTCGACCGTGAGGCCGCGCTCAGCGAGCGATTCGCGCTCGACATAGAGCTTGCGCACCTCGTAGTCGCCGAGCGCGCGATAGGTCTTCGAGAAATTCTTCATGCCGACGCCGGCGGTGTCCTGCCCGGCGACCAGCTGGTAGACGCCGTCATCGATGAAGGCGAGGCTGACGTCCTGCTCGAAGGCCGCGCCGATCAGCACGACCTCGAGCGATTCGAGCGCATAGATCGTCCCGTACGGCGCCCTGCGGTTGACGTAGAGGAACTTCTTCCTGTTGGCCTGCTCAGACATCGCGCATTCCTCAATCGCCGAAAACGACCAGGCGATCGGCCTGGATGCCCGCCTCGATCAGTTGTCCAAGACCCGAGATGCGAAAGCCGGGCGCGATGTTGTCGCCGTCCTTGCCCTGCCGTTTCGCCTCATTGGCGTCGAGTATGCCGCGGCGCTGCGCCGCCGCGATGCACACCACGAGATCGAGCTTGTGCGTCTCCGCGAGCTCGCTCCACAACCGCTGCAGGTTGCGGTCGTCCTGCGGCGGCACCGTGAACCGCGTCCCGTTGTTGACGCCGTCGTGATAGAAGAAGACGCGGAAGATCTCGTGCCCCTTCGCCAACGCCGCCTTGGCGAACAGATAGGCCGAGTCCGACGCCTGGCGGGTATAAGGCCCCTCGTTGACGACGATTCCGAAGCGCAAGTCGCGATCTCCTCTTGGCCTGTGGCGGGAGTGGCCTTCGACGGCGTCAAAGGCGCCATGAGCGGCTCAGAAGTGCACGTGTGCCGACATGTTCATGGTTTTTCGAGCACCAGTCCACGTATCGAGGTGGTGCTTGGTGAAGGCAAAGCCCGTCAGCTCGAAGAACCGCGGCCAGCCGATCCTCTCGATCCACTCGCCGAGGCGCTCGAAATCGCGGCCATTCTCCTTGTAGGCATAGAGAATCTTGCGAACGACTTCCGTGACCTCCGGCCAGCGGGGCGGATTGTTCGGCAGGTTGGCGACGACGAGCTTGTGGAACGTCGGCTTGGAGCGGGCGTTGGAATGCTTGCCGCCCACCCACACCGCGATCTTGGTGGAGTCGGCGCCGTTGATCTGCATCGGCGGGCACGGCGGATAGCAGGCACCGCAGCAGACGCATTTCTTCTCGTCGACTTCGAGCGACGGCTTGCCGTCGACCAGCGCCGGACGAATCGCCGCCACCGGGCATCGCGCCACCACCGCGGGGCGCTCGCAGACCTTCGAGACGAGATCGTGATTGATCTTCGGCGGCTTGGTGTACTGGACGTTGATCGAGATGTCGCCCTGGCCGCCGCAGTTGATCTGGCAGCACGACGTGGTGATGCGCACCCGGTTCGGCATCTCCTCGTGCGTGAACTCGTGATGCATCATGTCCATCAGGCTCTTGACGACGCCGGAGGCGTCGGTGCCCGGAATGTCGCAGTGCAGCCAGCCCTGCGTATGCGAGATCATCGAGACGGAGTTGCCCGTACCGCCCACCGGAAAGCCGGCCGCGTTCAGCGCATCGATCAGGGGCTGCACCTTGTCGACCGAACTCACCATGAACTCGATGTTGCTGCGCGTCGTGAAGCGGACGTGGCCTTCCGCATATTTGTCGCCGATGTCGCAGAGCTTGCGGATCGTAAACACGTCCATCTGGCGCTGGGTGCCGGCACGCACCGTCCAGATCTGGTCGCCGCTCTTGGCGACGTGGTGGAGCACGCCGGGGCGCAGGCGATCGTGCCAAGCCCAGGCGCCGTAGTTCTTGCGCATGAGCGGATGCATGTAGGGGAACGGATCCGGCACCCCCGTCTCGACGGGACGGCGCGGCTGAACGGTGCTGTTCATGTTGGCGACACTCCTCACGATCCCTTCCCGTTGTCGGGTGGCGTCCGCGGCCGGTCCGGTCCGGCCGCGGAGCCAATACCCGGCGCGATCAGTCCGCGGCGACGTTGAGGCCCGCCTCGCGGGCCTTGCGTTCGAAATACTTCTCGGCCTCGACGGTGAAGTCGTCGGTGCGGACGAACGACGAGGTCCGCGGATGGTTCACCATGTTGGGATCGGGGTCGACGCCGATCGCTTCGAGGAACGCAGGCAGCCCGATGCGATCCATGGTCTCGCCGATGCGTTCGTGCTCGAGCGCGTTCTCGGCGAAGAAGTCGATCAGCCGGCGCCCGAACTCGATCAGCCTCTGATAGTCCTCGTCGGTCTCGAGCTTGATGAACGGCACGATCATCGTGCCCATGAGATCGCCGATCTTGAGCGAGCGCTTGCCGCCGATCAGGATCGACGCGCCGCGGTCGTCGCCGGGCGAAAGCGCCTTGTTCATGACGTTCAGGCAGTGCATGCAGCGCACACACGACTTGTTGTCGACATCCAGCGTGTCGTCGTCGTTCAGGCTCAGGGCGCGCGTCGGACACATCGCGATGACGTGGTCGATGGTGTATTTGCGGCCTGCCTTGGCGACGTATTTCTTCACTTCTTCCTGGTCGACCTTCATGTCGTCGCGCCAGGTGCCGATCACGGCGAAGTCGGCGCGATGGATGGCGTTGACGCAGTCGTTGCCGCAGCCGGAGAACTTGAATTTGAATTTATACGGCAGCGCCGGCCGATGCATCTCGTCGAGGAATTCGTTGATGACGGAACGGTGCGCCCTCACCTCGTCGTAGCAGGACTTCTCGCATCGCGCGTGGCCGACGCAGCTCGTCGAGGTCCGCAACGCCGGACCGGCGCCGCCGAGATCGAAGCCGATCTCGTTGAACTCGTCGAACGCCTTCTGGACGTTCTCCGTCGAGCAGCCCTGGAACATGATGTCGCCGCTCTGGCCGTGCAGGGCGATCAGCCCCGAGCCGTACTTCTCCCAGATGTCGCAGAGCTGACGCAGCAGGTCGGTCGTGTAGTGATAGCCGGCGGGCGGCTGCACACGCAGCGTATGGAACTCCTTCGATTGCGGGAATTTGTCGGCGACTTCCGAGAAGCGGGGAATGACGCCGCCTCCATAGCCGAACACCGAGACGGTGCCGCCCTTCCAGTAGCCGGTCCGGTTCTCGTAGGAATGTTCGAGCTGGCCGAGCAGGTCGTTCATCATCGGCGCATACGCCTTGTCGCCGGCGTCGCGCAGCCGCTTCAGCCCGGTGACGAAACTCGGCCACGGCCCCGCTTCGAGCTGATCCAGCATCGGCGTCGAATGACGCGCTGCCGGCGGTTCGCCGGAAGATGCCTGGCCGTGTTTGTCTTCGTCGGACATAGACTGCCCTCCCGCTGTTGCGCGGCGACCGTTTCCATTCCCTGCCGACCCGCGGAGACTTTCGCTCTCGCGCACTCGGCCGTTTGCTTTTTCGCGTGGCTGAGTCAGAATACCACTAAATTCGAATATTAGAATACATGACTCGCAACCGCGGTCAAGCAATCAACTGACTTCGGCGCGAGCGAGGACACAAGGCATGGCTGCGGCCGCAGAATCGGAAGAAGAATTCCAGACGCATGCGGGCCCGTTGAATCTCGCGGACGACAGCAGTTACCGGCGATGGCGCGACATCAAGCTCCTCCGGTATCCCGCGCGGGTCGAAGACATCGCCGTCGAGATCCGTGACCCGCGGCGCGTGAGCACGAGAGAACGCGACGCAATCGCAGCTTCTTGCGATCGGGCCAACATGGCCGTCTATGCATTCGGCCACATCGACGACGACGAAGCGTCGGTGCGAGCGAGCCTGCTTTCGTTCGGCGCGACCTTCGGCCTGCGCGCGATCGAGGATCATCGATCGGCCGAGGCCGACGGCGTCGTGCGCATCGAGGCGGTCCAGGGCGGCGAACGCTACGGCTATATTCCCTACACAGATCGGGCCATCGCCTGGCACACCGACGGCTATTACAACTTTCACGGTGCCGGCCGTTCGGTGCAGGCGATGCTGCTGCATTGCGCGCAAGGCGCCGAGCACGGCGGAGAAAACCGGCTGCTCGACCCCGAGATCGCCTATATCAGGCTGCGCGACGAGGACCCGGCGCATATCGTCGCGCTGATGCATTCGTCCGCCATGAGCATTCCGGAGAATGCCGAGGCAAACGGTACCATCCGGCCGGTCAATGTTGGGCCGGTGTTCTTCGTGCAGCCCGGCGGCACGCTCGGCATGCGCTACACGGCCCGCAAGCGCAACATCGTGTGGCGCAACGACGAGCCGACCAGAAGGGCCGTCGCCGCGCTCGAGCGGATCCTGGGCACCGATCCCCTCGTGCTGCGCACCAGGATGTCGCCGGGCCAGGGATTGATCTGCAACAACGTCCTGCACGACCGGAGCGCCTTCCGCTCCGCCGCGACCGGCGGCCGCCTGCTCTACAGAATTCGCTACCATGGCCGCATCGGCCGATCGGAGGATTGAGACAGCAATGGCCCAGATCAGCGATCTCCTCATCGCCCACCCGGACATTACGACGTTCGACCAGCTCGAGGATCTCGTGGTGCAGGCCGCGCGCCGCGGCGAGATCCATCTCTACTTCGATATCAAGCCAGAGTTTCCGGACACACCGCGCAAATGGGAGGCTATCCTCGAGCTTGCCTTCTATCGCGGAGAGCGGACCGCAAAATGACGACGGCGAACACGCGGATCGACACCATTGCGGCACCCTACGGCCGTGAGATCTGGCTCGCGGAGGTCGACTTCGAGAGCGGCATGCGGCTCCTGCGCGTCACCATCCGCGAAGGCAGCCGCTACACCATTCTCGAACTCGACGCGCCAACGGCCGCACGCTGGGCGCGATCGATGGGCGACTGGGCGGCTGCGCAGACCAAGACCTGAACGCCTGCGCGCACGCCGCGCCGGATCAGCCGGTGCTCCAGGCGCGTGGCCGCCGCATGCCCGCAATCTTGCAGGCCTGGCCGGGATAGCCGTAGGGAAACAGCTCGAACAGACGATTGCGCGGCGCTCCGCTCGTCTCGCTCAGATGGCGCATGACGAACCGCGCGTCGGGAGCGACCTGATGAAGCTCCAGGAACGCGCGCATGAAGCGGATCGCGGCCCAGTGCTCGGGCGTCAGCTCGAGCTGCGCGGCGCGCGCAGTGGCGATCGCCCACTCTTCCGTCCAATCAGCGGGATCAACGAGATATCCGTCCGCATCGACTTCGCCAGCCATTGCACATCGTTCCCATTTGCGCGCGCGACAATCCAATCAGAGATGATTAGACAAATCTGAATAGTCGAATATACTGATAATATAAAGAACGGGCGAGGTTGTCATACCCGCCTGCCAAACATGGAGGGACGGCCGTGGCGGAAATCGTCATCATGGGCGCGGGGCTTGGCGGCGTCATCATGGCTTACGAGATGAAGGATCAGATGCGACCGGAGGACAAGCTCACGGTCGTCACGAAGGATCCCGTCTATCATTTCGTTCCTTCCAACCCCTGGGTCGCGGTCAACTGGCGCACGCGCGAGTCGATCGAGGTCGATCTGGCGCCGACCTTCGCGAGGCGCGGCATCGCGTTCAAGGCGGTTCCGGTCAGCAAGGTCATGCCGGACGAGAACCGGCTCCAGCTCGAGGACGGCTCGACGCTGCGCTACGACTATCTGGTCATCGCAACCGGGCCCGAGCTCGCCTTCGACGAGATCGAGGGCCTGGGTCCGAACGGATTCACCAATTCCATCTGCCACATCGACCACGCGGAGAAGGCGGCCGCGAATTTCGAGGCGTTCTGCGCCAACCCGAAACCCATCGTGGTCGGCGCGGTCCAGGGCGCGTCATGCTTCGGGCCCGCCTACGAATTCACGTTCATCCTCGACACCGAGCTGCGTCGCCGCAAGATCAGGGATCGCGTCCCGATGACGTTCGTGACGGCGGAGCCGTATGTGGGCCATCTCGGCCTCGACGGCGTCGGCGACACCAAGGGCATCCTCGAGAGCGAGATGCGCGAGCATCACATCAAATGGATGACCAACTCGCGCGTGAAACGCGTCGATGACGGCAAGATGACGATCGAGGAGATCGCCGAGGACGGCTCCGTCAAGGGTACCAGCGAGATTCCGTTCGGTTTCTCGATGATGCTGCCGGCGTTCCGCGGCATCGCCCCGCTGCGCGGCATCGACGGCCTGGTCAACCCGCGCGGGTTCGTTCTGGTCGACAAGCATCAGCGCAATCCGAAGTTCAAGAACGTCTTCTCGGTCGGCGTCTGCGTCGCCATTCCCCCGGTCGGCCCCACGCCGGTGCCGTGCGGCGTGCCGAAGACCGGCTTCATGATCGAGTCCATGGTGACCGCGACGGCGATGAACATCGGCCAGTTGCTGCGCGGCAAGGAACCGACCCACCAGGGCACATGGAACGCGGTCTGTCTCGCCGACTTCGGCGATTCGGGCATCGCCTTCGTCGCCCAGCCCCAGATTCCGCCGCGCAACATCAACTGGTCGTCGTCCGGAAAATGGGTCCATGCCGCCAAGATCGGCTTCGAGAAGTACTTCCTGCGCAAGATGCGCAAGGGCTCCAGCGAGCCGTTCTACGAAACGGCCGCGCTTGGCATGCTCGGCATCGCCAAGCTGAAGAAGGTCTCCACCGGCTGAACGCCCCTTGACGTCCGCCATCGAACGATCCGGAGAATAGAATGTCTGACGCAGCAATGGGCAGCGCCAACGCCAAGACGATGACGATCATCGTCACCAAGGGCACGCTCGACTGGGCCTATCCGCCCTTCATCCTCGGCACGACGGCCGCCGCCATGGGCGTCGATGTGACCATGTTCTTCACGTTCTACGGGCTGTCGCTGCTGAAGAAGAAGCTCGATCTGCAGGTCTCGGCGCTCGGCAATCCCGCGATGAAGATGCCGATGATGGGCATGCACATGGGCATGCCCAACATCGTCGCCATGCTGCCCGGCGTCGATGCCGGCGCCTCGCTGATGATGAAGAACATGATCAAGAAGAAGGGCGTCGCCTCGATCGAGGAGCTGCGGGAGGCCGCGATCGAATCCGAGATCAAGCTGATCGCCTGTCAGATGACGATGGACCTGTTCGAGTTCAAGACCGAGGACATGATCGACAATCTTTCGCTCGGCGGTGCCGCGACCTACATGGAGAAAGCGCTGAAATCGGACATCAACCTCTTCATCTGACGCTCGACGACCAGCCCAACCTTCAACCATCCGACGATCCGACAGCAGGAACCGCCAATGGCCGACAAGACACTCGACGCAAAGGGTCTCAACTGCCCGCTCCCGATCTTGCGCGCGAAGAAGACGTTGAAGGACGTTCCGGCGGGCGGCACGCTCGAGGTGCTGTCGACCGACCCCGGCTCGGTCGCGGATTTCGCCGCCTTCTGCAAGACGACAGGCAACGAGCTCGTAGAATCGGCGGCCGACGGCGGCGTCTATCGCTTCCTGATCCGGCACACCGGCTGATCCGGCGGGTCATGCCGCTCCCGGTCCGCGGCGGATCGCGAATTCGCGCGCCGGACTAACGTCGGCCGGCCCGGCTGCCGCAAAAGACCTTGTAGAGCGCCTCCAGCACGACCTGAACCTTCCCGTCGGCGAGACGGTAATAGATCGTCGTTCCCTCGCGGCGCGCGGAGACCAGGCCGTCGAGCCGCAGCCGCGCCAGTTGCTGCGAGACGGTGGATTGCCGCCGCGAGACCAGCTCCTCGAGCTCGCCCACCGTCTTCTCCCCTTCGGTCAGCAGGCAGAGGATGAGAAGGCGGGATTCGTGAGCGAGCGCCTTGAGGAACTCGCTCGCCAGGTGGGCGTTGCCGGCCATCTTGTCGACGTCGAGGGACGAGTCGACAATCTTGATCTTCGGCAGGGCCATCCGGTTTGCCTTTCAAATTCAAATATTTGATTGTTCTAATAAAGGGCTCCGGCCCAGAGGTAAAGGCAAGAATGGGCCTCGTCGGCCCCAGCCCGGGGATTGCCCCCTCTCACACTGAAATTGCCAAGGAACGGGAAGGTCGCACGTTCTCTCATTGAGAATGGTCCATCAGGACAATTCATTTGTGCGGATGCAGGATCGGTGGCCTGATCGCCGCGTCTGGAGGCCCCGACCATGGCTGTCATCACGAACCGACTGACCCGCACGCTGAACATTCGCCATCCCATCATTTCCGCGCCCATGGCCTTCGCCGCCGGCGGCGCCCTGGCGGCCGCCGTCAGTGCGGCCGGCGGCCTCGGCCTCATCGGAGGCGGTTACGGCGATTCGACGTGGCTGGACGAGCAGTTCGACGTCGCCGCCGGCCAACGCGTCGGCGTCGGCTTCATCACGTGGTCCCTGCGAAAATCTCCGTCGCTGCTCACCGACGTCCTCAGGCGCAAGCCGGTGGCGGTGATGCTGTCCTTTGGCGATCCCCGGCCCTTCGTCGCCGAGATCAGAAACGCCGGCGCGCTGGTGATATGCCAGTGCCAGACCATCGACCATGTGTGGGATGCGATCGACGTCGGCGCGGACATCATCGTCGCGCAGAATGCAGAGGCAGGCGGGCACGGGGCCCTGCGAGGGGCACTCTCATTCGTGCCGGAAGCGGCCGATCTGCTCGCCGCCCATGCGCCCGACGCCCTGCTGGTCGCGGCAGGCGGCATCGCCGATGGCAGGGGGCTTGCCGCCGCGCTGATGCTCGGAGCCGAGGGCGTGCTGGTCGGGACGCGCCTGTGGGCGTCCGCGGAGGCGCTGGTGCATCGCCGGCATCACGAGGCGATCGTCGAAGCGAGCGGCGACGAGACCATCCGAACGACCATCGTCGACATTGCGCGCCAGATTCCCTGGCCGCGCGGTTTCACGGCCAGGGTTCGCCGCAACGCCTTCACCGCGCGCTGGCACGGTCGCGAGGACTTGCTGGAGCAGAGCGCGGCCGTCGAGGGCCCCCGCTACCGGCAAGCCTTCGCGGAGGGCGATCCGGACAATGCCGCCGTCTGGTTCGGCGAGGCCGCGGGACTCATCGGCGCGATCGAGCCGGCCTCCGACATCATCGAGAAAATGGCGACCGAGGCAGCCGGCCGCCTTGCCGCCCATGCAGGCGCCACGCTCGCATAGGCTCGCAACGCTGGTGCGGCCTATTGCTGGCTCAGCTTGACTGGCGCCTTGTCGAACGTGTGCAGGTAGGCGATCAGGTCCTTGATCTTCTGCTCGTCCTTGATGCCGGCGAAGGCCATCTTGGTGCCGGGGACCTTTGCCTTCGGATCCTTGATGTATTCCGAGAAGGTCGCTTCGTCCCAGGTGAGGCCCGACTTCTTGTTGGCATCGGAATAGTTGTAGCCTTCGACCGAGCCCGCCTTGCGTCCGAAGAGTCCATTGAGGACGGGTCCCACGGCGTTCTTCGCGTTGTCTCCCACCTGATGGCACGCCTTGCAGACCGCGAACGCCTTTTCGCCGGCGGCGGCATCCTGGGCGCAGGCTTGCCCGAAGCCCGCGGCCATGAAGATCGCGGCGAAGACCAATCGTTTCATGTGGTTCTCCTTCTCGGTTGAATGCTGGGAAGCGCTACGCAACAAGATCCAGGGCGGCGCCCTGGGCGTCGATCAGATGAACCCGCTCGATACTGGCGTCGGTCATCAAGGCCCGGATCTCGGCAGGCGGCATGAAGCTGAACGCGGTCGACATCGCGTCCGCCGCGGTGGCGTCGAACGCGACCGTGGTGACGCTGCGATAACGATTGGCGCAGCCGCCGGTTGCCGGATCGAACAGATGATTGAAGCGGCCTTGCGGGTCGAATTGGAACCCGTAGGCGCCGGATGTCGACACCGCGCGGTCGACGATGGGGAAGACGGCTGCGGCCCGCCCGACGACCTCGGGGTCCGCAACGCCGACTTCCCAGGGCGCTCCATCGGCACGGGCCCCAATCGCGCGCGGTTCGCCCATGTCGACGAGGCTGTGAGCGACGCCCTCGGCGCGCAGCAGGTCGACCACCCTGTCCGTGACGTAGCCCTGGGCGATGCCATTCAGGGTGACGGCGAAGCCGCGCGGCATCGCGATGCGGTCGCGGCTGATTTCGAGATTCTTGCAGTCGACATGAGCAAGGGCGACATCCAGTTCGGCGCGCGGCGGTCCGTTTGGGTCGGCATTCGGCTTCGAAAAGTGCGCCGCATAAAGCGACCAGAGCGGCTGCACGGTCGGATCGAACATGCCCCCGGTTAACTGGGCATAGCGCTTCGAGATCGTCAGCAGATCGACCATCTCGGCCGGCGGGTCGACCAGAATGCCGGTCCGGTTCAGTTCGACCAGTACGGAATCCTTCAGATACAGGCTGAAGAGGCGCTCCAGACGACGCGCTTCGGCAAGCGAGGCCCCGATCAACCGCCGGGCTTCGCTTCGATCCGGGTGATGGATCTCCATCGTCGCGATGGCGCCGAGCATGGTTCCGCGCCAGGTGACGGGGTCGGTGGCGGCTTCCGATTTGCTTGCCAGCGACAAGGCCGGCAGCCCCGCGGCTGCCGCGCAGATCCGGATGAACCGTCGACGTGAGAGCGGTGTCTGCATGGCCTTCTCCTAGTTCGACTGCCCAGACGCGGACGGGTCCGGCGGCTCGCCCGACGCCAGCACGTAGTCGCGCGGGATTTCGGAGAACGGCACCACGCGCCCGCCATTCTCGGCGGCAAATCTTTCCGCCGCCGCGCGGTCCGAGAACGGAACGGGTTCGTCGCCGCCCATCCCACCCTTGACGTGGCTGCCGATCACGAACAGCGCGCTGCGCGCCTCGATCCAGTTGTCGACGCCCGGCTTGTCCCAGCTCGGCGCCTTGGCCATGTCGGAGACATAGATCGCCTGGATGTCTTTCGGCTCGTCCGGCAGCAGGGTGAAGGCGATGGTGTCCCGCACGGACGAGAACCACACCGGCTCGATCAGGCTCGCGGCAAAGATCTGCCCCTTCGGCCCGGGATGCTCGAGCACGTTCATGCCGCAGTAGTGGCCGATGGCCTCGGCGGTCATTTTCTGCGGGACGGGAAGCTGCGCCGCCTCCTTCTGGCAGGCGGCCAGCGTAACCGAAGCCAGCAGCGCGAAGGCGATGGCGAGGCGCCTCATAGCTCTCTCCGGGCGAAGGCAATTGCGGCGAGGCCCAGCGGGACCAACGTCCACAACGTCAACGCTGACAACAGCGCCTGGACGGACAAGGACGAGCTTTGGGCAAGTCCGGCCATGCCCGCGAAGGTGCTGACATTGGCAAATCCGGTCAGGTTGAATAGCCGGTAGACGTCCGTCGGGTTGAGAAGAAGCATCGCATTCAACGCCACTGCGGAGATGTGACGGCCCTGGTCGAGCGCGAGCAGGCCGAGCAAGGCCATGTCGTAGATCAGGACGAGAAGCAGCCAAAGTCCGATGGAGACACCGGCCGCCGTCCCGCGGTCGCGCACCAGGGCACTCACCAGATAGCCGATTGCGACGAACACGGCGCCGAGCAGAACGGATGAACCGATCATCGCTGCAAAGGCCAGAAGGCTGTCGAGGTCGATGCGGCTTCCGGTCGCCGCCAACGCGCCGACGGCGACCCCGTAGCCGAAGCATGTCGCGAACCCCAATACCGCGAGGTGCCCCAGGAACTTGCCAATCAGCACCTGCCATCGCGCGACGGGATAGCTGAGCAGCAACAGCATCGTGCCGCGCTCCATGTCGCCGACGATGGCGTCATGCGAGATCAGAAGCGCAATCAGCGGAACGAGAAAGATCGTCAGGCTCGAAAGGCTGACGATGACGACGTCGAGGGCACGGACGCCGACGCTGCCGGTCGGCGCGCTGCCGAGAAAGGTCAACGACAGGGCAAGCCCGGCGAGCAGGAGAGTCGCGGCCAGCACCCAGCGATTGCGGATCGCCTGATGGATTTCCTTGGCCGCAATGATCGGCACGTTCATGACGTCACCTCGGCCTGCCCGAGGAAGTGGACGTAGAGCTCATCGAGAGTCGGCTGGACCACATCGACGTCTTCCACGGAATTGCCCGCGGCCGTTGCGCAGTGCAGAAGCTCGATCTTCCGGTCCGGCGCAGCATCGATCTCGACGATGTGGCCATTGAGCCGTCTGCAGGTCGCACCGCTCGGCAGCCACGGCGGCAATTCGGCGGGCGAGAGCCCGGCGACCTTCAGCCGAATCCTGGTCGGCAGCTGCGCGATGTTGCGCAGCCGTTCGATCGAGCCGTCGGCGACCTTGACGCCGCGGTTCATGATGATCACGCGCCCCGCGCGCTCCTCGAGCTCGGTGAGGGAATGCGAGGAGAGCAGCACCGTCGCGCCCTGGGCCGCGAGCCGCGCGATGATCTCGTAGAAGGTTTGCCGCAGCTCCGGGTCGAGGCCCGTGGTCGGCTCGTCCAGCAGCAGCACCTTGGGATGCCCGATCAGCGCCTGGGCGAGGCCAAGCCGCTGTCGCATGCCCTTCGAATAGGTGCCGACGCGGCGCCCGGCGGCGACGCCGAGCCCGACCGTGTCGAGCAGTTCCAGCGCTTTCGCGATCGGCTCCCGCTTCAGCCTGGCGTAGAACGCCTGTGTTTCGCGGCCGGTCAGGGCTGCGTCGAACGAGACGTTCTCCGGCAGATAGCCGAGCCGCCGTCTCCCCGAAAACTCTCCGGCGGCCGGATTGTCGCCGAGCACCTCGATCGATCCGCCGGTCGGACGGATGAGCCCGAGCATCAGCTTCATCAATGTCGTCTTGCCGGCGCCGTTGTGGCCGATCAAGGCCACCAGTTCGCCCTGCCCCAACTCGAACGAGGCGCCGCGGACGGCCTTGACCTGGCCGTACTCCTTGGTGACGTCGGTGACACGCACCGTGCCGGTCATCGCACTACCTCGGCCGCCTGGCGCTTCGGCGGCGACATCAGCGGATGGCTGTCAACCACGCCGCCGGGAAGCAGCGCCGGAAACTGGGCCTGGGCCCAGCGGATCACCTGGACGGCGGGGCTGTTGATCAGGAGCTTCGCGGCAGGCGCCGTCCACAGCACGCGGTCGATGAGGCCGTTCGGCCGGTAGGCCGTGTCGGCGACACCATCGCCGTTGAGGTCGAACGCCGGATTGTCGCTCCAGTAGTTGCCGCGGCCGTTCTTCGACCAGTCGAGATGGCGGGTGCCGACGTATTTCACCTGGGCGGCGTTGTTGACGAAAGCGTTGCCGGTGATGTCGTTCCCCTCGGAGCCGGCGGTGAAGTGTACGCCGATCTCGCAGCCCTCGAACCAGTTGCGTTCGATCCGATTCTTGTTGGTGTTGTAAATGAAGGCACACTTCTCGGGACCGATCCGCTGGTCTCGAATGGGCGCCGACGAAGTCGTTTCCGCCTGGGGCACGCCTTCGTCCGCGGCGCGGTTGTCCGACGTCGCCCAACGCTCGGCGGACTGCAATCCGCCAATCACGGTGTTGCCGGAAATTTCATCGTAATTGGACGCGTTGAAGAGAATGCCACGATCGCGGTCGTGGTCGGAGACATTGTCCCGTACCACGAGCTTCCTGGAGAACATCAGCGCGTAGCCGATGAGATTGCTCTTCGAGACGTTCCCGACGATCTCGCTGTCGTTGGTGTACATGTAGTGGACCGCGAATCGCAGGTCGCTGAAGCGATTGCCTTTCACCACGTTGTTGCGGCTGGTGATCGCGAAGATGCCGTCCCGCCCGTACCTGAAATCGTTATCCAGCACCTTGGCACCCGGGGCGTTCCAGACCGTGATTCCGTTGCCGGTCTCGCTGTTGCGCGCCTGGCGCAGTCCGACGACGACGTTGTGGCGCGCCACCGCGTCAGGCGCTCCGTGAAAGTACATCCCGAAGAGGTTGTCCTCGAGACGGTTGTCCTCCACGACGGCGCCACGCGCCGACTGCTCGACGAAAATTCCCGAGTCCATGGTTTCAAGCGACCGCCCCGAGCCGCGCACCTCCAGCCCGCGCACGACCGCACCCGGCGCCGAAATCGTGATGACGCTGCCTTTCCCCGAACCGGCGACGACCGCGCCGGCGGCTCCGGAGAGGACAAGCCGATGCGCAATGTGGAGCGGGCCTCGGTAGGTCCCCGCGGCCAGCCAAATTTCGTCGCCGTCGGCGGCGGCGTCCAGAATTCGTTGGACGTCGCCGGCCTCCGGCGTGACGAAATGCTTTTCCGCCGAGGCTGCGCGCGCACCGAGACCCGCGGCTGCGAGAGCCGCCAGCGTCCAGAGCGCCAGGTGACGCGCGCACCGCATCGTCACGCGTTCCGCGGCGACACCAGCATGCGCCCGCGCATTTCCATGTGCATGGCGTGGCAGAACCATGTGCAGAAGTACCAGTAGACGCCGGGCTTGTCGGCGACGAAGGTGACCGACGAGGTCTGCTGCGGACCGATCTCCATGTTGATGCCGTAGTTGACGATGCAGAAGCCGTGGGTCAGGTCCTCGACGTCGTCGATGTTGGTGACGTAGACCGTCACCTCGTCGCCCTGCTTGACATCGAACTTGTCGAGCGCGTAGGCGGGCGCGGCCGAGTACATGTAGACGCGCACCTTGTTGCCGTCCCGGATCACCTTGGCGTCGCTCTCGAGCGTGACCCCGTCGGCCTTGGCCTGCTTGACCGCATCCGCGAAGTATGGGTCGTCGCGCTTCCAGATGCTGATGACCTTTCCCTCCAGCTTGGAGCGGTGCACGATGACCGCGTCATGCGGCTCGGCGAAGCTCGGGCCATCGTGTACCAGCTTCATCTGATCGCCCGAGATGTCGATCAGCTGGTCGTTCTCCGGCTTGAGCGGACCGACGTTGATGAAGCGGTCCTTGGAGAACTTGTTGAGCGAGATCAGCCATTTCCCGTCGGCCTCCCTGGTCTCGCCCATCGAGGAGTGGTTGTGGCCCGGCTGGTAGTGGACGTCGAGCTTCTGGATGATCGGGTTGACCTTCTCACCCTTGAATGCGCGCTTGGCTTGTTCGATGTTCCACTTGCAGACCTGACTGTCGAGAAACAGCGTGGTGTAGGCGTTGCCTTTACCGTCGAAGGCGGTGTGCAGCGGACCCAATCCCAGCTCCGGCTCTGCGACGACCGTATCGCGCGGCTTGATCTTGTCATCGAACAGATCGTCGAACTTGCGGACGTCGAAGACGGAGACCGTCGGCGACAGCTTGCCGTTGGCCACGACATGGATGCCATCCGGCGCGGTGTTGATCCCGTGCGGACTGTTGGGGATCGGAACGTAGCGAGTGTAGGCAGACCCCTTGCGCCCGTCGATCACCGGCACGCCGTTCATCTCCTTGAAATCGCCCTTCTTGACGGCGTCCTCGATGCGCTTGAGGTTGAAGATCACGATCCAGTCGGTTTCGCTCGCGGTCATCTCCGCGAGAGTGACGCCCTTCTCGGAATTATAACAGGTCGAGAATGCATACTTGCCCTGGTAGTCGGCGTCGGTGTTGTCGAGATTGCCGTCGACGATCACCTGCCAGGCAATCTTCATGGTGTCGCCGTCGACGGCCGAGAACATCGACCAATACTTGGTCTTGTCGTCCAGCACCTTGCCGTCGTTCGGAAGCGGCACCTCGTATTCGCCGTTGCAGAAGACGTAGCCCGTGCGTGGATATTTCTGCGGGCGCATGCCGTGAATGGTGTACTGGTTCGGCAACTCGATGATCTTGTCGCACTTCATGACGTCGGTGCGGATGCGGGCGAGACGCGTGTTGGCCTTGTCGTTGATGAAGATGTAGCGCCCGTCATAGGTGCCGTCGGTGAACGACATGTGCGGATGATGGCAGTCGCCGTTCTGCCAGACCCCGTTCATCCGACCCTTGAGCCGGTCGCGCGTCTCCTGGGTGAGGCCTTCGGTCAGGATCTTGAGCGACTCGTTGGTCAGTCCCCAGCCGGTGGCGCTGTCGCGGTTGAAGACGGGAATACGCATCAGCTCGCGCATCGACGGCATGCCGATGATGCGGATTTCGCCGGTCTGGCCGCTCGAGAAGAACACGTAGTATTCGTCCAGCTCGCCCGGCGCGACCTCGATCTTCTGGGTCCCGGCGCGGGCCGCGGGACTTCCCTGCGCGGCCGCCTGCTCGGGCGCAACGGCCTTGCCGAGACCGAGCCCACCCGCCAGGCCCGCCGCGCCGACCGCGGCGGTCCCAACCACCTGGCGGCGGCTGATCGTGTTCTTGTCTTCCTCGCGATCCATGTTCATCTCCTTCAGGTTTCCGAGCGGCTTGGTGAGTGTTCCGGGGACGCCGCGGCAGTCAGGGGCAAGGGCTGGCCCGCGTGCGTGATGATGGTCTTCGGGCCTGCTCCGCCGCCGCGCATCGATGGTGACGACATCGCCGCGAACTTCTCGCGCTTGAGCCTCACCTGGATCATATGCGGGCAGCGATGGTCGTCGTAATAAAGCTCCTGGCAGTGCATGCAGTAGATGCACTCGTTCACGTTGATGTGACCCTCGGGATGGATCGACTGCACCGGGCATTCCTTGGCGCAGCGCTGACAGGGCGACCCACATTCCTGCCAGCGGCGCAGCCACTCGAAGGTCCGCATTCGCCCGGGGATGGCGAGCGCCGCACCGAGCGGACAAAGGTAGCGGCAGAAGAACCGCTCGATGAACAGACCGATGACGAGCAGCGCCACGGCATAGAGCGCAAACGGCCAGCTTCGCGCGAATTTCAGGATGATCGCGGTCTTGAACGGCTCGACCTCGGCAAAACGCTCCGCGAGGTCGACGGAATAGAGCGACAACCCGAACAGACCCAGGAAGATGATGTACTTGATGGGCCACAGCCGCTCGTGCAGCCCCCAGGGCACCGTGATCTGAGGCACCTTGAGCCACTTGGCGACCGTGTTGCTGAGTTCCTGCAACGCGCCGAAGGGACACAGCCAGCCGCAGAACGGTCCGCGGCCCCAGAACAGGAGTCCGCCGGCGGTCGCCGCCCACAGAATGAAGATCAGGGGCGCGGCCAGGAAGAACTCCCAGTGGAAACCGGTCACCAGCGCGTTGGCGAAAGTCACCACGTTGACCACGGAGAGCTGCGCATTGGCGTACCAGCCGAGCCAGACCAGCACGAAGACGAGGTAGAGGCGGCGAACCCAGGTGTAGAAGACCGGTCGCCGGACCAGGAAGTTCTGAAAGAAGAAGATGACGGTGAGCATCGCCAGCGCGACCGCCGTGATCGCGATCGAGACGGCTTGCGAACGCCACATCCGGACCCACAGCGGCTCTTCGTCGTCGGCCGCGTGTTCCGCCGGTTGGGCCGTAGCCGCAGTCTGCGTCGCGGGCGAGGGAGCGCCGGCCGGCACGGTGACGGCACGCTGCTCACGGCGGACGTAGCGTTCGGGCAGGTCGTAGTTGATGTCGAATGTGAGGAACGCCTTGTCGCGTCCGACGGTGGCTCGCTGGACCAGCAGCTTCAGTTGCCACGGTTCGGTAGGGTCGAGCGTGAATTCGGGCGGCGTGACGAACAGGCCGATCTCCTTGAACTCCGGCGCGCCGGCCGCGGCGAGCCCGCCGAGACGGGTGTGGTTGCGGTCCCGGAAACGGGTGCTGGATCCTTCCTGCAGCACTTCGATGCGGTCGAAGATGCCGCCGCGCACGTAGGCCGAGCCTTTGAAGGAGTAGGCGCCGTTGCCCGCCACCACAATTGCCTGCTGCCCCGGCTGCAACCGTCCCTTCAGCCTTTCATAGGCTTCGTCGCCGAGCAGGCTGCGGCCGATGGTCGGCACGCTGGCGAGAGCGACGTAGAGGTCGATGAAGGTGTCGGAAGCCTCGCCCGGCTCGGAATTCCGGGCGGCAGCAGCGCTGCCGGACTTTGCGAAGGCGTCGTCGACGTCGCCGATGCTCAAGTGCAGGCGGCGCACCGAGCCGTCGCCGACGAGGCTCGTCCAGTCGCGAACTTCACTGTGCTCGAGATCGACCGTCTTCGTCACCGGCGGCAGCGCGGAGGCAGCGGCGACAGCGTCTCCGCCGCCGATGCGGCCGCTGCGGATCAGCTTCGAGGCGGAGCGCACGATGCTGTCGCTCATGACCAGCACGGTGACAGTCGCGCCGCTGACGATGTCCACCTGCGGCGGCGGCTCGGTGCCGCGCGCCACCGGCTTCATGTCCTTGCCGATCAGGCCATTGACGGCCGCGACGATCCGCGCCTCGGGAATGCCGACGAGGACGATCGGCTCCTTGTGGTCGATCAGCTTCACGGCGGTAACGATCCCCTTGGGGTCGATGCCGACGAGGATGTGGATCGGCTTGCCGGAGTAGCCGACCGCGTTGGCGAAATCGGAATTGAGGTAGACGAAGCCCTGGAGCTGATCGCCGCGATAGACGGGAACGACGGGCGGATCGCCCTGCAGGGGTCCGAAGCGATCGGCGCCGGGGAAAAAGTCGGCAGGCGAGGCCTTGGCGAGGTAGTTGGCGAGGTCGCCGGCCGCGCATGCGGCCTGGGACCACAGCGCTGAGCAGATCACAAGGACCAGGGCGAGCAGGAAGCTGCCTTGGCGTCGTTTGGACGTCACGAAGAAACTCCGGGCCATGGAGCACCACAAGTGGAACGGCCCGCCCCAAGACGGACAGGTATTCCACCCAATCTTGAATGTCTAATGTCCGGAATCGCCGCTGACGCCGGTTGGCTGGCCCATTGAGCAAGCGGATTGACTTCCGTCAAGGCGACCTTGTTAGTATCGCTCCACGATATACCTCCGCGTTGCAGCAAACAGCGAAGGACGGATCGGCTATGCCGCTGCTGCGAACCGCTCTTCTGGGAACAGAACCCGCCGGAACCCTGCGGTCCCTGGATGAGCTGTTCGCGCTCGCAAATGCCATGGAACAGGAGGCAGCCGGCAAGTACGCGGAACTGGCGGAAGCAATGCGACACCAGGATCGCGCCGATCTGGTCGAGGTCTTCAGCGACCTTGCGGCCGCCGAGCGCGAACATGTCGATAGCGTGACGAAGTGGTCGCAGTCGCGCCGCGGCAAGACGCCGGATTCCACGTTGGTCCGCTGGGAGGCGCCCAAGACTTTCGACAGCGATGCGACGACCGAAATCATGGGCTCGAAGTTGATGACGCCATATCGCGCGCTTGCGATGGCCGTCCGCAACGAGGAGCGCGCCTTTGCATTCTGGTCGTACCTCGCGGCATTCGCCGAGGATACCGAAATCAAGACCGCCGCGGAGACGATGGCCAGCGAGGAACTCGGCCATGTCGCGACTTTGCGCAAGGCCCGCCGGCGCGCCTATCATCGGGAACACGATGCCTCACGCCCGGCCACCGGGAAAGCGGAGCCAATCGACGCGGCCAAATTGGAGCACCGATTGGCTGGCCAGCTTCAACAATTGGAACTTGGGCTCGACCCTGTGCGGGCCGCCAGGATCCAGGAACTCGCAGAGCAGGCACGGTCGATGTCGCTCGAAGCGAGAGGAGTGGGCCGGCTTCCGGCTGACCTCGAACGGCGCGATGCCCAGACCATCGCGGAGGCGCTGGCGGACGCGTATCTCGAGGGCGCGGAGGCATCCCACGATCCCGCACGTCTGGAAGCCTTGCAGGCGCTTGCCGAGCGCGCGATCGCGCGACTTGCGTGGCTTCGGTCCTTGTCCAACTGAATCGCGTTTCGCGTCCCCGATCCAGGCGCGGATTCGATCCGAATGCGGGGACGATGGGGCCAGCCGGGCCGGGGTCAACGCCGACTAGAGGGCTGCTCCAGGATGGGGGAGGCGTCATGGGCGCTGCCAACGACGAAGACCGACGTCCTGTCCGGGCTGACGGCGAAATCTCGAACCTCAAAGGCGCGCCGCTCGTTCTGATCGACGGGACCGGCGCGCGCAATGACGTAACATCGGCCGGGATCGAGCGGAGGCACGCCCATCGCAACGCCCTCTACGACGAATTCCTGTCGCGACAGCCGGCGCCAGCGATCGTTGCCGGACGAGATCATCTGCATGCGCGCCAGCAGCCGAATGTCCTGGACCTGATCGCAGAGGGATCCGACTTCCGAGACGTGCAGCCGTCCGCTTTCCAGCCATCTGCTCTCGGCTTCCGCCGAAGAAAGCATCGCACACAGGACCGGTGCTGCCATCAAGCCAGCCGCGCGCATCGCCTCGCTCCGCCGCAATGATGGAGAAGGCTGGCGGAGCCGGGAGAAAGCGGCATTGACGCGGATCAAACGCTGCGCGTCCGATGAGGACGGAACAACTGGCGCGCCCGGAACGATTCGAACGTCCGACCCTCAGATTCGTAGTCTGATGCTCTATCCAGCTGAGCTACGGGCGCGTTTTCGCGAGAGGCGATGCGGGCCGTCAGCCCGCACACGCAACTTCCGGAACGAGGCCGGAAGGGCTGCGAAAGAGCGCTCTGACTAGCCGCTCTCGCCCCGATTGGCAAGGTCCGGGACGGCAGTATTTCGGGGGCGTCGCCGACCCTCCCCGCCGTCATTCCGGGGCGATGCGGAGCACCGAAGCGGCAAATCTCGCGCCAAACGCCTCCGGATTGCGAGGTCGGCACGTTGCGCCAACCGGGAATGACGGGTGCGGGCTGAGCGGAGAGGAGCCCCTACGCCCGCGCACGCTCGTTGCGGATGATCTGGAGTTCCACGGGACGGTCGGGGATCACGATCCGGAAGGTGGCGCCAATGGTGCCTTCGACCAAATGGATGTCGCCGCCATGGGCGCGGACGAGTTCAGCGGCGATTGCAAGCCCGAGCCCGCTGCCGCCGGGACGACCGGAACTCTGGAACGCCTCGAACAGGTGCCCCCGCGTCGTTTCGGGTACGCCCGGGCCGGTGTCGGAGACCTCCAGGATGGCGACCGCACCCTCGCGGCGTCCGGTAATGCGGATCTGCCGCGGGCCGATCGCGCCGGACGATTGGGTCTCCAGCGCCTGGGCGGCATTGCGCACGAGATTGAGCAGCACCCGGAACAACTGGTCCGGGTCGGCGTCCACCGACAGTCCACGCTCGATCGCCGACACCCAGGCGATCGAGGCGTCGGCGGCCAGGCCCGCGGTTTCCCGCACCTCCGTCACGACCGTCTCGATCAGGATCATGCGGCGGTCGGGCGCGGCCTCCTGGGCGCGGCCGTAGGACAGGGTCGACTGGCAGAAAGCGATGGCGCGCTCCAGCGAGCGCACGAGCTTTGGCGCAAAACGCTGCACGCGCGGATCAGGCACGCTGGCGAGTTGATCCGACAAGAGCTGCGCCGAGGCCAGCAGGTTGCGCAGATCGTGGTTGATCTTGGAGACTGCGAGCCCAAGTGCGGCGAGCCGGCTCTTCTGGTTCAGCATCGACATCAGGTCGCGCTGCATGTCGGACAATTCGCGCTCGGCCACCCCGATCTCGTCGCCGCGCTGGCTCGGCACGATGATGCCGGCCGAGCTCTCGGGATTCTCGTGGAATCCGACCAGGCTCGCCGTCAGCCTGCGCATCGGCCGCACGAAGAGATAGTGCAAGGCGAGGTAGACCAGCCCCGCGGTCAGGCCCGCGATCAGAAGCGAGACGATCAGCACGTTGCGCGAGAAGCGGTACATCGCCAGGCGAATCGGCAGTTCGTCGGTGACGACCTCGATGAACTGCGCCCCGCCCGGCGCCGGCCCGACGATGCGGATGGTCTGGTTGCCGGTCTCCAGCATCATCTGGAACGAGCCGGTGATGGCGTCCCAGACCGACATGGAGCGGATGTCGAGATCATGGTCGATCGCCGCAGGCAGGTCGGCGCTGGCAAGCAGCCGGCGCTGCTGGCCGAGCTTGATGGCCACGCCGCGGGCGCCGATGCTCTTCAGGATCTGGCGGGACAAGGATTCCGGCACCATGCCGGAGGGGGCGGCGTCCAGCACCAGCGCGGCCGTGTTGGCAGCCGCCAAGCGGTCGTTGAGCCGGTTCATCCAGAAATTGGCGATGGCTGGCACATAGATCAGCATGCCGGCGATCATCACCAGGGGGATGGTCAGCAGCAGCAATTTGCCCGATAGCCCGAGCCGGCGCGGGCCCTGGGGCCGCGCGGCCCGCCGGGTCGGCTCGTCCTGGGTTGGCTGGATGTCGGTCGCTGACACGAAATTCGCCTTCCGCTCGCCTCTTGGCCTCGAAGATGCGGGCCGCGACCGCAGCCCGTCAAATTACGGATCGCTAATCTCCCGACTTGGGATGTAGGCCCGCCCGCGGCGGATCGCCATCCTCAAAGGTCAAAAACCCCGCGGAAACAGCGATATTCGCCGTTGCTGAGGCATCCGGCGACGTTGACGAAAACGGGACGCTCCCTTATAAGCCGCCCCGAATTGTCCGCGTTGACCCGGCTCTCGCCGGGAGCGGCTCTTTTGGGGCCGGAATCGGCCCGTTTTGGGCCACATCTTCCGGACGTAAACCTTCAATTCTACAGGCAGATTGCCCGGTCAGCGGAGAAAAACCCGTGAAGCGGACTTATCAACCCAGCAAACTGGTGCGCAAGCGCCGTCACGGCTTCCGCGCCCGTCTCGCCACCGCGGGCGGCCGCAAGGTCCTCGCCGCCCGCCGCGCCCGCGGCCGCAAGCGTCTGAGCGCCTAAAGCCAAGGCCCCGGCTCTTTTGGGATTTCATCATGGATCGGCTGAGGCAGCGGGCGGACTTCCTCGCCGTTGCCAATGGCGCGCGGGCGAACGCCAGCGCGTTCGTGCTGCAAAGCCGACGCCGCGACGATGACGGCCCGAGCCGGATCGGCTTCACCGTTACCAGGAAGAACGGCACGGCCACCGAACGCAATCGCATCCGGCGCAGGCTTCGCGAATTGGTGAAGCGCCTCGACCCGGTATCGGTGCGACCCCATCATGATTATGTGCTAGTCGGCCGGCGGGCAGCGCTCACGCGCGACTTCGCGGCCATGCTCGACGACCTCCGCGCGGCGATTGCCAAGCCGGCAGCCAAGCCGCCAGCCAAGCCGCGAGCCAAGTCTTGGCGGCAGGCGCCGACGGGCCGTGGGACACATCCCGGCGCAAGCCGCAAACCGGATCGATGACGAGATTCATGAGATGACCGACAATCGCAATACCATCCTCGCCATCATTCTGTCCGGCCTGGTGCTGATCGCCTGGCAGTACTTCTACAACATGCCGCAGATGGAGCGGCAGCGCGCGCAGAGCCAGACGCAGGCCGAGTTGCAGAAGAACACGGATCAGCCGAACGCCGCCGCGACGCCGGCGGCGACGCCCACCGGAAGCCCGCAGGCGGGCTCCACGCCGCAGGCCGCGCCCGGTGCAAACCAGCAGGCCCAGCCCGTGGTCAGCCGCGCGACGGCGATCGCCGCCTCCCCGCGCGTCAAGATCGACACCCCGCGCCTCACCGGCAGCATCTCCCTGAAGGGCGCGCGGATCGACGACCTCGCGCTGGTGCAGTTCCGCGACACGGTCGATCCGAGTTCGCCCGCGATCATCCTCTATTCGCCCTCGGGCACCGCGGAGCCCTATTACGCCGAGTTCGGCTGGGTGCCGGCGACCGGCTCGACGGTTCGGCTGCCCGACCAGAACACGATCTGGCAGCAGGAAGGCTCGGGCGCGCTGACGCCGACCTCGCCGGTGGTCTTGAAATACGACAACGGCGAGGGCCTCACCTTCCGCCGCCGCATCTCGGTGGACGAGCGCTATCTCTTCACCGTCCGCGACGACGTGACCAATGTCGGCAGTGCGCCGGTCACGCTCTATCCCTTCGCACTCATCTCGCGCCACGGCACGCCGCACGTCTCCGGCTACTACATCCTGCATGAAGGCCTGATCGGCTATCTCGGCGACCAGGGCCTGCAGGAATACGGCTACAAGAAGATCGACGAGGCCAAGCAGGTGAGCTTCAAGGTCACCAACGGCTGGCTCGGCATCACCGACAAGTACTGGGCCTCGGCGCTGCTGCCCGACACCACGGCGCAGCTGCAGGCGCGCTATTCGTCGAACCTCGTCAACAACGTGCGCTCCTACCAGACCGACTACCTGCTCGACCCGCAGACGATCGCGATCGGCGGCACCGGCACGGCGAATGCGCGGCTGTTCGCGGGCGCCAAGGAAGCCAGCGTCGTCGGCATCAACTTCCCGTTCGCAGGGCTTGGCGGCTACAACAAGGACCTCGGCCTGAACCACTTCGATCTCCTGATCGACTGGGGCTGGTTCTACTTCATCACCAAGCCGATGTTCCTGGGACTGGATTTCTTCTACCGCCTCGTCGGAAATTTCGGCATCGCGATCCTGCTCGTGACCGTGATCGTGAAGCTTTTGTTCTTCCCGCTGGCGAACAAGTCCTACGCCTCGATGGCGAAGATGAAATCGGTGCAACCGCAGCTGCAGGCGCTGAAGGAGCGCTATCCCGACGACAAGGTGAAGCAGCAGCAGGAGATGATGGAAATCTACCGCAAGGAGAAGATCAATCCGGTCGCCGGCTGTCTTCCCGTGGCGCTGCAGATTCCGGTATTCTTCTCGCTCTACAAGGTGCTGTTCGTCACCATCGAGATGCGTCATGCGCCGTTCTACGGCTGGATCAAGGACCTCTCGGCGCCGGACCCAACCAATCTGTTCAACCTGTTCGGGCTGCTGCACTTCGATCCGACGCAGCTCCCGGTGTTCGGGCACTATCTCGCGCTCGGCGTCTGGCCGATCATCATGGGCATCACGATGTGGTTCCAGATGAAGCTGAACCCGACGCCGCCCGATCCGACGCAGAAGATCATCTTCGACTGGATGCCCCTGATCTTCACCTTCATGCTGGCGGGCTTCCCGGCGGGCCTCGTGATCTACTGGGCCTGGAACAACCTGCTCTCCGTGATCCAGCAGAGCTTCATCATGCGCCGCAACGGCGTGAAGGTGGAGCTGTTCGACAATCTCAAGGCCGCGTTCGCGAAGAAGGCGACGTAGGCCGCGGTAGCGTCGTCATTGCGATGAGCGAAGCGACGAAGCAATCCAGACTGTCTTCGCCGAGGCATTTATGGATTGCTTCGCTTCGCTCGCAATGACGGAATAGCCAATTGTGAGCTTCGCATGACCGACGACACCGATGCGAGGCTGATCGAGGCGGGGCGAAAGCTGTTCGCCGGCGACTGGCGCTTCGTGTGGGCCTCGCCCTCGATCGAGACGCTGCCGCCGATGGCGGGGCTCGAGGTCGCCTTTGCGGGGCGCTCCAATGTCGGCAAGTCCAGCCTGATCAACGCGCTGACCTCCCGCAGCAACCTCGCGCGCACCTCGCATACGCCGGGTCGCACCCAGGAGCTGATCTTCTTCGAGGGGCCCGAGAGCGCCGGCCTGCGCCTGGTCGACATGCCCGGCTACGGCTACGCCGCGGCCCCGAAGACCAAGGTGGCGTCGTGGACCGCGCTGATCCACAAATTCCTGCAGGGCCGCAGTTCGCTCGCGCGCGTCTACGTGCTGGTCGACGCCCGCCATGGGCTGAAGGACGTCGATCTCGACGTGCTGAAGACGCTCGACCGCGCCGCCGTCAGCTACCAGGTGGTGCTGACCAAGGCCGACCAGGCCAAGCCGGCCGAACTCGCGGGCCGCGTCGCCGAGACGGAAACTGCACTGGCAAAACACCCGGCCGCCTTTCCGGTCGTGCTGGCGACCTCGTCGCGCACCGGCGCCGGCATGGCCGAACTGCGCGCCGCCATGGTGCGGCTGCTGGACGAGCGCAGGGCCTGAGATGTCGCGCGCGTTCCGCATCCTGATCGCCTTGGCCGGATTGATGGGCGCGGCCGGCGTGGTGCTGGCGGCAGCCTCCGCCCACGGCACGGACGCGAGCCGGCTCGCCGCCGCGAGCTCGATGCTGCTGTTTCATGCCACTGCCGTCCTGGCAACCACGGCGCTGCTCGCGCGCGGCCTTCTGCACGGCGGAATTGGCCGTGCCGCCGCCTTCGGCTTCGTGACCGGCGCCGCCCTGTTCGCCGGCGACCTGACCATGCGCCAATATGCCGGCCACGCGCTGTTTCCCTACGCCGCCCCGACCGGCGGTACGCTGATGATCGCAAGCTGGCTGGCGCTGACCGTCGCCGCAGTGTGGCCGCGAGGCTGATCCGTAGCCCGGATGGAGCGCAGCGCAATCCGGGTATCACGCCGTCGGCTCCGGCCCCGGATTTCGCTGCGCTCCATCCGGGCTACGTGGCAGTCACACTTTGCGCCCTGCCCGCCAATCGGATAGAACGCGGCCCGAACCGTCCCGCCAGCGAGATCAGCTTCATGACCGAAATCTCACCGCTCGATCAGGCCCGCATCCTGTCCGAAGCGCTGCCGCACATGCAGCAATATGACGAGGAAACCATCGTCATCAAATATGGCGGACATGCCATGGGCGACGAGGCGACCGCGAAGAATTTTGCGCGCGACATCGTGCTGCTGGAGCAGACCGCGATCAATCCGGTGGTGGTGCACGGCGGCGGGCCGCAGATCGCGAGCATGCTGAAGCGCCTCGGCATCCAGTCGGAATTCGCGGCGGGCCTGCGCATCACCGATGCCGCCACCATCGAGATCGTCGAAATGGTGCTCGCCGGCTCGATCAACAAGCAGCTCGTCGGCTACATCAACGAGGCCGGCGGCAAGGCCGTCGGCCTCTGCGGCAAGGACGGCAACATGGTCACCGCCACCAAGGCGACGCGCAGCATGGTCGACCCTGGCTCCAACATCGAGAAGGTCGTCGATCTCGGCTTCGTCGGCGAGCCGGACAAGGTGGATCTGACCCTACTCAACCAGCTGATCGGCTACGAACTGATCCCGGTGCTGGCGCCGCTTGCGACCTCGAAGACGGGAGAGACCTTCAACGTCAACGCCGACACCTTTGCAGGTGCCGTTGCCGGCGCGCTGAAGGCCAAGCGCCTGCTGCTTCTCACCGACGTGCCGGGCGTGCTCGACAAGTCCAAGAAGCTCATTCCCGAGCTCTCCGTGAAGGACGCGCGAAAACTGATCGCCGACGGCACCATCTCGGGCGGCATGATTCCGAAAGTCGAGACCTGCATCTACGCGCTCGAGCAGGGCGTCCAGGGCGTCGTCATCATCGACGGCAAGATGCCGCATGCGGTGCTGCTCGAACTCTTCACCAACCAGGGCACCGGCACGCTGATCCACAAGTGATGGGCGGAACGCCACGAAGGGAAAGCGTCATGGCCGGGCAAGAGCGCGGAGCGCGTCCTGGCCAAGACGTCCCGGTCATCCACGATGTTTCCTTCGGCGGCAAAGGCGTGGATGCCCGGGTCAAGCCCGGGCATGACGAGCGGAGATTGAGGCAACGACGTCGATCCTTACTGATGCAGATCCTGCTGTCCTTGCCGGCCATCGTCGTGTCGCTGTTCGCCTCCTCCGGACCTGCGCTTGCCGACCTGAAGATCTGCAACCGCATGAGCTACGTCGTGGAGGCCGCGATCGGCATCGACGACAAGGCGGCGACCGCGACGCGCGGCTGGTTCCGGATCGATCCCGCCACCTGCCGCGTGGTGGTGCAGGGCACGCTCAGCGCCGACCGCATCCTGCTCAATGCCCGCGCGCTCGGCGTCTACGGCGCCTCGCCGATCCCGCAGAACGGCAGCGACATGCTGTGCGTGGCGCAGGACAACTTCGTCATCGCCGCCGCGCGGCAATGCCGCAGCGGGCAGACGCAGGCCGCCTTCACCCAGATCACGCCGACGCGGGGCGACGACGGCAACCTCGTCGCCTATCTCGCCGAGGACAGCGAATATGACGACGAGCAGGCGCGGCTCGCCGGCATCCAGCGGCTACTGGTGATCGCGGGCTTCGACGCGGCCCCGATCGACGGCGTCGACGGACCGAAGACGCAAGCTGCCCTGGCCGCGTTCCTCAGGAGTCGCGGGCTGTCGTCCGACGTCGTGCAGACGCAGGATTTCTTCAAGATCATGGTCGACGCCGCGCAGACGCCGTCCGCGTCGGGGCTGACCTGGTGCAACGACACGCCGCACAAGATCATGGCCGCGGTCGCCACCGACGACGGCAAGGCGGTGACCAGCCGCGGCTGGTACCGCGTCGATCCCGGCAAGTGCCTCCACCCCGACGTCACCGGCCAGCCGAAGCAGGTCTACAGCTTTGCCGAGGCGGTCGACGCCGACAACCGCACCATCAAGCTGAAGGACAAGCCGCTCAACTGGGGCGGCGGCAAGCAACTCTGCACGCGGGAAACCAAGTTCGAGACCAACGAACAAGGCGACTGCGCCAACCACGGCTTCGCCACGACGGGCTTTGCCCCGGTCGACATGGGCGGCGGCGGCAAGACGCTGCGCTTTGCGATACCGTGAGACTGACGCGATGAAGTCTCCCCGCACCTTCGATCGCATCGACACCTGGGTGTTCGATCTCGACAACACGCTCTACCCGCATCACGTCAACCTGTGGCAGCAGGTCGATGCGCGGATCGGGGAGTTCGTCTGCAACTGGCTGAACGTGACGCCGGAGGAGGCGCGGAAGATCCAGAAGGACTACTACCTGCGCTACGGCACCACCATGCGCGGCATGATGACCCTGCACGGCGTGCACGCCGACGACTACCTCGCCTACGTGCACAAGATCGACCATTCGCCGCTGGAGCCGAACCCGGCACTGGGCGAGGCGATCGCAGAGCTTCCCGGGCGCAAGCTGATCCTGACCAACGGCTCGACCGACCATGTCGATGCGGTGCTGTCCCGGCTCGGCCTGACCGCGCATTTCGACGCCGTGTTCGACATCATCGCCGCCAACTTCGAGCCGAAGCCGGCGCGGGCGACCTACCGGAAATTCCTCGCCGACCATGCGGTCGACCCGGCGCGCTCCGCGATGTTCGAGGACCTCGCCCGCAACCTCGCGATCCCGCACGAACTCGGCATGACCACGGTGCTGGTGGTGCCCGACGGCACGAAAGACGTGGTGCGCGAGGACTGGGAGCTGGAGGGCCGCGACGCCCTCCATGTCGACCATGTCACCGACGATCTAACGGAATTTTTGGCGGGGCTGAAGCGGTAGACCGTACCCCGGCGGAGTATGCCTTGACTCTCCCCCGTCAAATCCCGAAAAAGCCCTCCAATTCATCCAAAATTCCCGCCGCGCAGAGGAAGTCCCGATGTCCCGCCAAGCCCTCGAATCCACCATCAACCGCGCGTTCGACGCGCGCGACGGCATCTCGACCGCGACCAGGGGCGAGGTGCGCGAGGCGGTCGACGGCGCGCTGGAGCTTCTGGACAAGGGCGAGGCTCGCGTCGCCGAGCGCGCGGCAGACGGCAAGTGGAAGGTCAATCAATGGCTGAAGAAGGCGGTGCTGCTCTCGTTCCGCCTCAACGACATGAGCGCCATTCCCGGCGGTCCCGGCAAGGCCTCGTGGTGGGACAAGGTACCCTCGAAGTTCGACGGCTGGGGCGAGAACCGGTTTCGCGACGCCGGCTTCCGCGCCGTGCCGGGCTCGATCGTGCGCCGCTCGGCCTTCATCGCCAAGAACGTCGTGCTGATGCCGTCCTTCGTCAATCTTGGCGCCTATGTCGATGAAGCGACCATGGTCGACACCTGGTCGACGGTCGGCTCCTGCGCCCAGATCGGCAAGCGCGTGCACATCTCCGGCGGCGTCGGCATCGGCGGCGTGCTCGAGCCGCTGCAGGCCGAGCCGGTGATCGTCGAGGACGACTGCTTCATCGGCGCGCGCTCCGAGGTCGCCGAAGGCGTGATCGTGCGCAAGGGCGCGGTGCTGGCAATGGGCGTGTTCCTGGGCGCCTCCACCAAGATCGTCGACCGCGAGACCGGCGAGACCTTCATCGGCGAGGTGCCGGAATATTCGGTGGTGGTGCCGGGCACGCTGCCCGGCAAGCCGCTGAAGAACGGCCAGCCCGGCCCGAACACTGCCTGCGCCGTCATCGTCAAGCGCGTCGACGAGCGCACCCGCGCCAAGACCAGCATCAACGAGTTGCTGCGGGACTGACGTGGGGCGGTGGGAGTGGCGGATGGCGAATGAGCTGAGGCTCGGACCGGCAGAGCACACGGGAATTCGTCCCGCATGGCGCTAGCCCACCCGACGGCATGCATGTTAAGCGAGCGCATGACCGATGCCCTCTCCATCGCCCGCGATCTGATCCGCTGCCCCTCGGTGACCCCGGCCGACGCCGGTGCGCTGGGGGTGCTCGAAGAGCTTCTCACCGCCGCCGGCTTCGCATGCCACCGCGTGACCTTCAGCGAGCCGGGCACCGCCGACGTCGACAACCTCTATGCGCGGATCGGCGACCAGGCCCCGCACATCACCTTTGCCGGCCACACCGACGTGGTGCCGCCGGGCGATGAAGCCGCCTGGAGCGTCGGTGCGTTCTCGGGCGAGGTGAGGGACGGTTTTCTCCATGGCCGCGGCGCGGTCGACATGAAGGGCGGCATCGCCTGCAGCGTCGCCGCGGTACTGGAACATCTCGCCGCGAACGACGGCAAGCCGCGCCGCGACGGCACGGGCTCGATCTCCTTCCTGATCACCGGCGACGAGGAGGACGTCTCCATCAACGGCACCATCAAGCTGTTGCAATGGGCCGCCGCCCGCGGCGAAAAATTCGATCATTGCGTGCTGGGCGAGCCTTCCAATGTCGAGGCCCTCGGCGACACCATCAAGATCGGCCGCCGCGGCTCGCAGTCCGGCACGCTTTATGTCGACGGCGTGCAGGGCCACGTCGCCTATCCGCACCGTGCTTCGAATCCGGTGCCCGATATCTCGCGGCTGATCGTGGCGATCTCCGACGAGCCGCTCGACCACGGCAGCGCGCAGTTCCAGGCTTCCAATCTGGAATTCACCTCGGTCGACGTCGGCAACACCGCCTCCAACGTGATTCCCGGCCAGGCGCGCGCAAGATTCAACATTCGCTACAACGACAATCACACGCAGACTTCGCTGCGCGAGTTGGTCGAGGCGCGGCTGGCAAAGGCCTGCGGCAACCGCATCCGCGCCCGCATCGTCTGGGAGCCGTCGAACTCCAACGTGTTCGTCACCAAGCCGGGCCCGTTCACCGATCTCGCAGTGTCCGCGATCGAGGAAGTGACCGGGCGCAGGCCGGAGCTGTCGACGAGCGGCGGCACCTCCGACGCGCGTTTCATCTCCGCCTATTGCCCGGTGATCGAGTTCGGCCTGGTCGGCCAGACCATGCACCAGATCGACGAGCGCACGCCGGTGGCGGACCTGGAGAAGCTGACGAAGGTGTATCGCGGGATTTTGGCGCGGTATTTTGCGTAAAGTCTCGTCTTCAACCGTCATGGCTGGGCTTGTCCGGACAAGCGCGGCCATGATGCCGGAACGAGAACTTCCTTCCAGCTCTAAT
>NZ_JAGWUA010000093.1 GCF_028868675.1 Bradyrhizobium sp. | reverse complement strand
CTCGACCGGCTTCGCATCGATAGTGGTGGTGGCCTGGGCGAGCCGGGCGCTCTGTTGCGGGGCAGCCGCGGTCGCGACCCGGGTTACCGGCGCGGTCGGAGCGGCAACCGGCTGCTGGACGACGGCCACCGGTGCCACCGGGGCCACGCCAGCAGGCGCGGCCAGGGCCGCGGTCTTTGCACCGGGCACCGCCAACCTGGTGCCGAGCTTGAGCTTGGCCGACGGATCGAGACCATTGGCGTGCGCCAGTTCGGCGACCGAAATATGATTCTTGCGCGCGATGCTGGCGAGCGTATCGCCCCGATTGACGAAGTGGACACCGGACGGCGCGCTGATGGCGGCGACTGGCGCCGCAGCCGGAGCCATCGCAGGCGCTGGCGGCGGCGTTGCCGCTGCGGTGGTCGGATGCGGAATGATCAGCTGCTGGCCGGGCGAGAGCGTGCGCGGCCCCTTGTAGCCGTTCGCGGCAAGGATCGCCTGCGGCGTGACGTGATAGCGGCGCGCCAGCACGTCGAGCGTGTCGCTGGTGCCGACGATGATCGTGGTGCCGGCAGCGGGACGCGCGGCCGCAACCGAGCGCGGCGGAACCGCGCCGGTCGTTTCGAGTTGCGGCCGGGCCGGTGGCGAGTAAGAGGCGAGGCCGCGCCCGCCCCCGGACACGCCCCCGGCTGCGGCCGGATAGGATTGCGGCGCTGCAACCGCGGGCGGCGGCAGCGGCTGCGACTGGTATTGGGACTGCGGCCGCGCATATTGCGGCAGCTCACGCTGCGGCTGCGCGTGCTGCACGGAGCCGGTCGATTCCTGAGACGCAAAGGGATTTGAGAATGACGATTGCGAAAGCCGCGACGACATGTCGGCGCTGCAGCCCGCGAAACCGAACGAGATCAGCGCCAGCACCGCGACCTGCGGCACCCGGCGCGAGCAAAGCAACTCGGCGACAGCGAACATGGTTACTCACTCGTACGCAACAAACTAAGGTCTTTAAGTAAACACGCGCCGAGTAAATAACGGCTTAACCTCCTAATAAGGTGTTGGCAGCACAGCCGATCCGGATTCCTAGAGCTCGCGCGCGATCCCCGGCAGCGCCGGCACGAAACGGACGTCGACCAGCTCCTTGCGCTCGATCCCGGCCACGGTGCGGGTCAGGCGGATCAGCGTCTGCACCCCCTGGTGCGGTCCGACCGGAGCGATCAGGACGCCGCCGACATTCAGCCGCTCGATCAGATTGTCGGGAATCTGCTCCATGGCGGCCGTGACGATGATGCGATCGAAGGAGCCGACAGTGTCGGGCAGGTCGAGGCCGTCGCCGAGCATCACCTCGACATTGTGACAGCCGAGCTTCTCGAGCCGTGTCCGTGCCGTGTCGGCGAGCTTGCGATAGCGCTCGACCGTCAGCACCTGCCCTGCGAGCCGCGACAGCACGGCGGCCTGATAGCCCGAGCCGGTTCCGATCTCCAGCACGCGGTGGGACTTCTGCAATTGCAACTGCTCGGTCATGTAGGCGACGACGAAGGGCTGGCTGATCGTCTGCCCGCAGGCGATCGGCAACGCGCTGTCGCGATAGGCGTCACCTCGGTCGGCCTCATCGACGAACAATTCGCGCGGCACCTCCTCCATGGTGCGCAGCACCGCCTGGTCGCTGATCCCGCGACGCCGCAGCGTGAGCTGAAACATCATCTTTTCCGGCGGATGCTGCTGGGAAGTCATTGCGCTCGTGTTCGTCCCGATCTGGCCATGTGTGCGCCGCAGCGCCACTGCGAGTTACTTGCTGTTCCGGCGCCGGAACCCATGATACCGTAAGCCTACGGCATTTCATCACAATCTGCTTGTGAGTCGGCGACCGTGGCGGCAATTTGCGAACCGGGAATGTCTCCGTGCAGATTGCACCATCTGGCTTGATCTGCGAACAGTTTCAGGGGACGGGCAAGGGCTTAGCGGATGACTGCGACACGGCCTTCGAGCGGTTCCGTATTCCTGGTCGAAGACGAAGTCATGATCAGGATGATGGTCGCGGACATGCTGGAGGAACTCGGCTACAAAGTCGCGGCCGAGGCCGGCGACATTGCCGAAGCGCTGCGGCTCGCCGAGTCCACGGAGTTCGACCTCGCCATCCTCGACGTCAACGTCAATGGCAAGGTGATCTCGCCGGTCGCCGATCTGATCAAGGCCAAGGGCCGGCCCTTCATCTTCGCCACCGGCTACGGCTCGTCGGGACTGCCCGAGCAATACCGCGACCGGCCCGCGCTGCAGAAGCCGTTCCAGCTCGACGCGCTCGGCAAGACCATCGAGACCGCGCTGCGCGGCAGGTAGCCGCTATATTATTTCAGCGTCTCGCCCAGCGCCTGCGAAAACGCCTCATCGGTGCGATCGAGCCTGAGCGGCGTGACCGAGATGTAGCGCTCGCTCAACGCGGCGAGATCGGTTCCTTCGGCCGGCGGGTCCATCATCGCGGCACGCTCGAATCCGATCCAGAAATAGGGATTGCCGCGGCCGTCGCGGCGCTCGTCGATCTTGAGGAAACCGAGATTGCGCTTGCCCTGCCGCGTCACGCGGATGCCGGCGACCTCTCCCGGCGCACACGAGGGGAAGTTGACGTTGATGACGGTGTTCTTGGGCACGCCGGCCGCGATCACCTTGCGCAGGATGTCGGGACCGAATGTCCGGGCGGTGTCCCATGGCGGCCGGTCGCGCGTCTCGATGCTGAATTCCTGCGACAGCGCAAACGACGGCAAGCCGAGGATGGTGCCTTCCAGCGCGCCCGCAATGGTGCCGGAGTAGACCACGTCCTCGGCGACGTTGCGGCCCTTGTTGACGCCGGAGAGCACGATATCGGGCAGCGTCGTTCCAAGGATGTGACGCGCGCCCATGATGACGCAGTCGGTCGGCGTACCCCGCACGGCGAAGTGCCGCGGGCCGACCTCGCGCAGCCGGAGGGGGTCGTTGAGCGACAGCGAATGCGACACGCCGGACTGGTCCAATTCGGGCGCCACCAGCCAGACGTCGTCGGAGAGCGCGCGGGCAATTTCCTCGACGACCTTGAGGCCGGGAGCGTGGATGCCGTCATCGTTGGTGCAGAGGATGCGCATGCGTGAGGTCGATTCCATGGTCGTCGCCGGGCCGTCTTATCCGGCTCCGGCGGATGAGGCAAACCGGCGCCGGAGCGTCCGGGAACCGGCAGTCAGCGGCGGACGCGCCATTGCGGCAGGAAGCGCGCAAGCCGGCCCTGGATGCGCCATTCCATCGGTAGCTGGACTGGCTGCGCATTTGATGCCGACGGCGGCGCCACGCCGTCGGACGGCTCCGCCGGTATCTTTGCGGCAGGGCGCTTTCGCGACGTGCCCGGCTCCGGTGCCCGCGGCCAGCGCGCCCGCGCCGTCGTCAGCGCCTTGTCGAAGTCCTCGGCATTGAGCCCGGGCTTGGCGCGCCGGCTCGCAACGAGATCGTCGTCCCAGAGCCGCGCGACCTCGATGTCGAGCACGCCCCGCAACCGCTGATCGACGGCCTGGATGCCGTATCCGGTCACCGCCCATTGTCTGCCGACCCAGAAGATGTCGCGGTGCAAGGCCATACGGTCAATCGAAGCCAATAGTCGTAACGGCAGGATAGCCCGCCGTCCGATCTTCGCAACTCCGCATCGGCTGAGACGGCCGGCAGGCTACTCGCGCGCGATCACCTTCAGCCCGCCCATGTAGGGCTGCAGCACGTCCGGCACGGCGATCGAGCCGTCCTCCTGCTGATAGGTCTCCATGACCGCGATCAGCGCGCGGCCGACCGCGGTGCCGGAGCCGTTCAGCGTATGGACGAAGCGCGGCTTGCCGTCGGGGCCGCGGGAGCGCGCATCCATGCGGCGGGCCTGGAAATCGCCGCAGACCGAACAGCTCGAGATCTCGCGGAACGCGCCGCCCTCGCCCTGTCCGGGCATCCAGACCTCGATGTCGTAGGTCTTCTGCGACGAGAATCCCATGTCGCCGGCGCACAGCGTCATGACGCGGTAGTGCAGGTCGAGCCGGCGCAGCACCTCCTCGGCGCAGGCGAGCATCCGCTCCAGCTCGTCCTTGCTGGTCTCGGGCGTCGCAATCGAGACCAGCTCGACCTTGGAAAACTGGTGCTGGCGGATCATGCCGCGCGTATCGCGCCCGGCAGCTCCAGCTTCCGCGCGGAAGCACGGCGTCAGCGCGGTGAGCCGCATCGGCAATTGCTTCTCGTCGAGGATGGATTCGCGCGCGAGGTTGGTGAGCGAGACCTCGGCGGTCGGAATGAGCCCGAGACGCTCGCTGCGCAGGCGCGCGTCGGGATCGAGTAGCAACTCGCCCCTCACCGCCCAGAACTGGTCGTCCTCGAATTTCGGCAACTGGCCGGTGCCGAACATGACCTCGTTGCGCACCAAGAGCGGCGGGTTGATCTCGGTGTAGCCGTGCTCGGTGGTGTGGAGGTCGAGCATGAACTGGCCGATCGCGCGCTCGAGCCGCGCCAGCCCCTTCTTCAGCACGACGAAGCGCGCGCCGGACAATTTGGCCGCCGCCTCGAAATCCATGTAGCCGAGCGCGGCGCCGAGATCGTCATGCGGCTTCGGCGCGAAGGCGTAGCTGCGCTTGCTGCCGAAGACGTGACGCTGCACGTTGCCATGCTCGTCGATGCCGTCGGGCACTTCGGGAAGCGGCAGATTGGGGATCGCCGAGAGCTCCTTCGCAAGCTCTTCGTCGGCGGTCTTGGCGGCGGCCTCGAGCCGCGGCATCGTCGTCTTGAGCTCGGCCACCTCCGTCATCAGCTTCGCCGCACGCGCCTCGTCCCTGGCCTTCTTGGCGTCGCCGATCTCCTTCGAAGCCGCGTTGCGCCGCGCCTGGGCCTGTTCGGACGCCAGGATCGCCGCGCGGCGCTTCTCGTCGATCGCCAGCAACGAGGCCGACAGCGGCCCGAGCCCGCGGCGGGCGAGCGCCGCGTCGAAGGCTTGCGGATCGTCGCGGATCGATTTGATGTCGTGCATGACCTATGTCCCGTCATGGCTGGGTTCATCCCGGCCATCCACGTCTTTGCCGCCTTAGATCAAGTCGTGGATGCCCGGGTCAAGGCCGGGGCACGACGAATCGCAGGCGGGGTACGGCAATGATAGGCGAAAACGTGCCCTACTCGGCCGGATTGGCGCTCGACGATGCGCTGCCGGAGGACTGGGCGGCCGTCGCCTTCTTCTCCACCATCGCGACCGAAATGATCGAGCCCTCGTACAGGGCTAGGAGCGGAATCGCCAACGAAGCCTGGCTCAGCACGTCCGGCGGCGTCAGGACGGCGGCGATGATGAAGGCGACGACGATGAAATAGCGGCGCTTTTCGCGCAGCATCTTGGCGGTGATGATGCCGATCCTGCCGAGCAGCGTCAGGATCACCGGAAGCTGGAAGGCGATACCGAAGGCGAAGATCAGCGACATCATCAGCGACAGGTATTCGCCGACCTTCGGCAAGAGCGCGATCTGCGCGGTCTCCGCGCCGCCAGCCTGCTGCATGCCGAGCGAGAAGCGGATCAGCATCGGCAGCACGACGAAATAGACCAGCAGCGAGCCCAGCAGGAAGAAGAACGGCGTCGCGATAAGGTACGGCAGGAACGCCTGCTTCTCGTGCTTGTAGAGGCCGGGCGCGACGAACTTGTAGATCTGCGTCGCCACGATCGGAAACGAGATGAAGCCTGCGCCGAACAGCGCGAGCTTGAGCTGGGTGATGAAATATTCCAGCAGCGCGGTGTAGATGAACTTCGAGTTCTCCGGCCCCGCCACCCAAACGAACGGCCAGACCAGGATGTTGTAGATCTGCTTGGCGAAGAAGAAACAGAAGATGAAGGCCACGCCGAAGCCGAGCAGCGCCTTGATGAGCCGCGAGCGCAGCTCGATCAGATGGTCCATCAACGGCGCCTTCGAGGCCTCGATATCGGCGTCGCTCATGACGCTTTGGCGTCCTTGATCGCCTCGTTCGGCGCGGTGTCCTGTGCGACCGGCGCGGCCTGCACCTCACTGACGATCGCGAGCGGCTCGCCGGCGGCCGGCGGCTCCGCGGTTTCGACCGCTGGCGCCGGCGCGGTCTCGGCCGGCTTGTCGATGCCGCCGATGTCGAGCGCGTTGTCGACGCTCTTCTCGAGCGTGGTCATCAGACTGCCGCCAGTGAAGCCTGAAGCGGCTTCCCTGACCTCGTCAAAACTCTTCTTCAGGTCGGCCATCTCGGCCTCGCGCATGGCTTCCTGGAACTGGCCCTGGAATTCGGCGGCCATCTTGCGGGCCTTGCCCATCCACTGGCCGATCATGCGCAGGACGCCCGGAAGCTCCTTCGGGCCGATGGCGATCAGCGCGACGACCGCGATGACGACCAGTTCACTCCACCCGATGTCGAACATGACGTCTTCCGTTCACGCAAAGGCGGGTTGGCCCAATCCTTGACCCGCAGGATCGGGGCCGCCCCGCGTCTTGCCGGTCTTTGGTTCAGACGGCCTTGCTGCCGACGTCCGACCGCGCCGCGTTCGGCGCGCCATTGTGCTCGATGGACTTGGCGGGCTCGGGCTTGTCGGCGGTCTTGTCGTCGTCCTGCATGCCCTTCTTGAAGGCCTTGATGCCCTGGGCCACGTCGCCCATCAGATCCGAAATCTTGCCGCGGCCGAACAGCAGCAGGACCACTGCGATCACCACGATCCAGTGCCAAATGCTAAGCGAACCCATCCTGCAACCCTCCAAACGCACATGGCCGGTGACCCGGCCTGATCTGGTTAAAACCTAGGCTTGGCGGGGGCCAAAAACAAGGACCCAGACCGCGTCAATTCGCTGTCGCCGCTACGTAATATCGCCAGTGTTAACCGGCCGAGCAGGCGCGCAGCGCGGCCGGGAATCAGCCCTCGTTCCCCTCGCTGCCGCCTTCGGGCGCGTCCGGCTCGACGGCTGGAGCAAGTGCGAGGTCCAGATCGTCGCCCGGTTCCAGCGGCTCCTCGTCCTCGCGCAGGACCGGATCGTCCGACGGCGTCGGAACGCTGAAGCCCGTCGGCAGACGGGAATCCAGCAGGCCCGTGCCCTTCAGTTCCTCGAGGCCCGGCAGGTCGCCGAGCTGCTCCAGGGTGAACTGCGACAGGAACGCCTCGGTGGTTCCGAAAGTGAGCGGACGGCCCGGCGTCTTGCGGCGGCCGCGCGGCTTGATCCAGCCGGTCTCCAGCAGCACGTCGAGAGTGCCCTTCGAGGTGACGACGCCGCGGATCTCCTCGATCTCGGCGCGTGTCACCGGCTGGTGATAGGCGATGATCGCCAACACCTCGATGGCGGCGCGGGACAGCCGCCGCGTCTCGGTGCTCTCGCGCGTCATCAGCCAGGCGAGGTCGCCCGCGGTGCGGAATGTCCACTTGTTGGCGACGCGAACGAGGTTCACCCCGCGCGTGGCATACTCCGCCTGCAACTGCGCAAGCGCCGCCTTCACGTCGACGCCCTCCGGCATGCGTTTGGCAAGCGTGGCCGTGTCGAGCGGTTCACTGGAGGCAAACAGCAGCGCTTCGAGAAGCCGCAATTCTTCGGGCCGTGCCTGGGAATCGTTGTCCATCGGCTCGACCTCTTCAACCCGCACTTCCGCCAGGCTCGCCATGGCAGCTTCTCCTTCTTGCACTTAGCTCACCGGCGCGTCAGGCACGGGAACCGTGTCTGCTGCCGGTTGATGCCGCCCCTTCCGGAAATACAGGGGAGCAAACGCCTCTTTCTGGTTCAGTTCCAACTGCCCTTCGCGCACCAGTTCGAGCGCAGCGGCGAAGCTCGAGGCGAACACCGTCGCGCGCTGCGACGGATCGGCGACGTAACGCAACAGGTACTCGTCGAGACAACCCCAGTCTTCCGACTCGGCCATGCCGACGAGGCGCTCCAGCGAGGCGCGCGCCTCGGCGAGCGACCAGACCGTGCGGCGCGCCAGATGCACGCTTGCCAGCACGCGCTGCTGGCGCTGCGCGGCATAGGCGGTCAGCAAGTCGTAGAGCGTCGCGGTGTATTTCGGGTGCCTGATCTCTGCGATCGCCTCGGGCTCACCGCGCGGGAAGACGTCGCGCAACAATTGCTGCCTGTTCATCAGCCGGTTGGCAGCTTCGCGGATGGCTTCGAGCCGGCGCAGACGGTTGGCGAGCGCGGTGGCCATCTCCTCGGCGCTCGGCCCGTCCGCGGACGGCGGCTCGGGCAGCAACAGACGCGATTTCAGGAAGGCGAGCCAGGCCGCCATCACCAAATAGTCGGCGGCAAGCTCGAGCCGGATTTTTCGCGCCGCCTCGATGAAGTGGAGATACTGGTCGGCGAGCGCCAGGATCGAAATCTTGGCGAGATCGACCTTCTGCTGCCGCGCCAGCGCGAGCAGCAGGTCAAGCGGGCCTTCATAGCCCTCGACGTCGACCACCAGCGCCGGCTCGCCCTCGCCAAGCTCAGCCGGCCGGCCGGTTTCAAACGAAAGAATCTCTGCGGTCATGCCGATGCCGTGTCTGCCCGTGCGATCAATGCGTCGAGTTCGATCCGCGCCGCGGTCCGATCAAAGGGCCGCGGCGGCTGGCGCGCGGCGAGCGCCCGGTTCGCCCGCTCCAGTGCCTTGCCCGACAATTCGGGCGTTTGGCCGGCGACCTCACGCATCTCGTCGATATTCCCGTTGCAATGCAGGACCACGTCGCAGCCGGCCGCGAGGATCGCTCGCGTGCGCTCGGCGATGGTTCCGGCCAGCGCATTCATGGACACGTCATCACTCATCAACAAACCCTGGAACCCGATCACGCCGCGAATCACCTGCTCGATCATTGTCGCAGAAGTCGTTGCCGGTTGGGCGGGATCGAACGCGCTAAACACAACATGTGCGGTCATGGCCATGGGCAGATCGGCGAGCGGCTTGAAGGCCGCGAAATCGGTCCGGATCAGCTCGCCTTTCGACGTATCGACCATCGGCAGCCGGAAATGGGTGTCGGCGGTCGCCCGGCCATGGCCGGGAATGTGCTTGAGGACCGGCAGGACGCTGCCCTGCTCCAGTCCCTCGGTGACCGCGCGGGCGATCGCGGCGACCTTGGCCGGCTCGGTTCCGTAGGCGCGGTTGCCGATGACGGCGTCAGCGCCCGCGACCGGCACGTCGGCCAGTGGCAGACAGTCCACGGTAATGCCGAGATCGGCGAGATCGGCGGCAATCAGCCGGGCGCTCAGCCATGCCGCCCTCAGCCCGAGGGCCGAATCAGCGTCGTAGAGCGTCCCGAACACGGCACCAGGAGGATAGACCGGCCAGTGCGGCGGTCCCAGCCGCTGCACCCGCCCGCCCTCCTGGTCGATCAGGACCGGGGCGTCGGGCGCCCCCGCCGCATTGCGCAATTCCCCAACCAACGACTTGACTTGAGCCGGGCTCTCGACGTTCCGCCTGAACAGGATGAAGCCCCACGGGCGCTGCGCACGGATGAAATCCCGCTCGACGGCGGTCAATCCCGTTCCGGAAACGCCGGTGATGAAGGCCCGCGTGCTCATAGCCGCCGATTAACCGTACCCCGCTAGGGGGTCAAGGAAACGGCCGCTAATTCCTCTGGACGACGCACTGGCCGCCGGCGGTTTTCAGATTGCCGCAGAATTGCGCGGCCTCGTCCGACGAGCCGAACGGCCCGACCATGGCGCGGTAATACACGCCCTTGTCGCCGAGGTCGGCGCGCTTGATGACCGGCGAATGCGAGCCCAGCACCGCGGGAAATTTGCTTTGCAGCGCCTTGTAGGAGGCGTGGGCGTCGGCTTCGCTTCGCTGCGAGGAGACCTGCACCAGATACCCGCCGCCTGCTACGGCCGGCGCGGGCGCAGGTGCGATCTGGGTCGGATTGGTTGCAGCCAACCTCTGCGGTGGGGCTGCGGCCGGCGCGGCCTGCGGCGCCAGCGACAACGGCCCGTTGGCGCTGGCATTGGCCGCCGTCGGCGGATTACGTGGTGCGGCCGGTGCGGCAGCCTTTGGTGCGGCGGACTGCTTGGCCGCGGGGGCTGCGCCCTGCGGCGCCGTGCCGTCGGTCTGGTCGCCCTTGACCGAGAGCGTCCTGATCCGGCGCGGCTCGTTGTTCGGCAGCGTGCCGTTGCTGGGCACTGGACCCGCGCTCGGCGCCGGCACCGTGGACGGCGCCACGCTCGCGACCGGCGGCGGGCTGGTATTGGGGTTCAAGGGCGGGAACACGACGCGCGGCCCGCCCGACCTGGCGTTGAGATCGACGGGAGCTTCCTCGCGCGGCACGATCTTCTCGGTGCCATCGCCGGTCGCCATGCGATCGGGCAGCTTGGCAGTGCCATCAGTCGGCGCCGGCACCACCTTGGTCGGCGCGTTGTCGGCCTTGATGATCGGCGGCTCGCCGCTGCGGGGCGATCCCATGAAAGTGCGATAGGCGAAGGCGCCGCCGGTGCCGACCACGGCCAGCGCCAGCACGGCCGCAACCGTCATCATGCCGCCGCGCCGCCTCCTCGGCTCCTCGACGTCCTCCTCGGGATAGTCGTTCTGATAGGCGTAGGGGTCGTCCGGATAGGCCGGATCGCGCTGATAATCCTGCTCGCTCGACTCGAGTTGGCCGTACAGCGCATCGTCGTAGCGCGACGGATCGGGCTGCACCTCGGGCGCATGATACGCCTGCGGCTCGTCGTAGTCCGGCTCCGGCGCGGCCGGCTGCTGGGCCGCATAGCGATGCAGCGGATGCGCCGCGGCCGCATAGTCCTGCCGCGGCGCGGGCGCCGATTGCGGCTGGACGTTGGCGCGACGCATCCAGGCCGGCGGCCCAGGTGGAGGCAGCGGCTCTTCGTAGCTGTCCGGATAGGTCTCCTGGTACGTCTCTTCCGGATAGCTCTCGGCCGGCGACTGATAGGGCTGAGGCGCAGCCGGCGCTCTCGCGACAGGCTGCGGCTGCGTGCCAAACGGGTCGGTCTGTCCGATCAGGCGGGCGAGCTCGGCCAAGGGGTCGCTGTCCGCTCTCCCGGCCCCATGCTGGTCGCCGCCGCGACCGTAGTCATCGGGAGGAAACGGTCTGTCCTGATATCGATCGGCCATCGTGATGATGCGTCCCCTTCGGGAAAGCCGCCTGTCTCTTGGCTTGAGCGGCTTCCACCCACAAGGCTTTCAACCAAGTCGCATGACTCAAGTGAGCCGGCTTCTGCCGGTTACCCCACAGATCCCCTTGCGTCGTTCGCCCCAAACTAACGCATCTCGTCCGGGGCATGGACGCCGAGGATGGCGAGACCCGATGCCAAGACCGAGACGACGCCCTGGACCATGGCCAGCCGCGCCTTCGTAAGCTCTGCATCATTATTGATAATGAAGCGTAAATAGGGCAAATCGCGCCCCTTCGTCCAAAGTGCGTGAAATTCGCTGGCTAAATCATAGAGGTAAAAGGCAATTCGGTGCGGTTCGTGGGCCGCGGCGGCCGCCTCCAGCATCCGCGGATAAATCGCCAGCCGCCTCAGCAGGTCGAGTTCGGCCGGGTCCGACAGCCGTTCCAGGGCCGAGTCGAGCAGCCAGGCGATGCGCGCCCCTGAGTCCTGGGGCAGTTCCGAAAACACCTCCGTGCGCGCGTTGCGGAAGATCGAGTGCCCCCGGGCATGGCCGTACTGGACGTAGAACACCGGGTTGTCGCGCGACTGCTCGATCACCTTGGCGAGGTCGAAATCCAGCACCGCATCGTTCTTGCGATAGAGCATCATGAAGCGGACGGCGTCCTTGCCGACCTCGTCCACCACCTCGCGCAGGGTGACGAAGTCACCGGCGCGCTTGGACATCTTCACCGGCTCGCCGTTGCGCAGGAGCCTCACGAGCTGGACGATCTTGACGTCGAGCGCGGCCTCGTCCGCGGTCACGGCCTTCACCGCGGCCTGCATCCGCTTGATGTAGCCGCCGTGGTCGGCGCCCCACACGTCGATCAGGTCGGCAAAGCCGCGATCGAACTTGTTCTTGTGGTAGGCGATGTCGGAGGCGAAATAGGTGTAGGACCCGTCCGACTTGATCAGCGGACGATCGACGTCGTCGCCATGGGCGGTCGCCTTGAACAGGAGCTGCTCGCGATCCTCCCAGTCGTCGACCGGCGCGCCCTTCGGCGGCGGCAGGCGGCCTTCGTAGACGTCGCCCTTGGCGCGCAGGAAATCGATGGTCGCGGCGACGCGGTTGTTGCCGCCCTCGATCAGCGAACGCTCCGAGAAGAATACGTCGTGGCGGATGTTGAGCGCGGCGAGATCGTCCTTGATCTCGTCCATCATCATCGCGATCGACTTCGCCCGCACGAGCGGCAGCCATTCGGCTTCCGCCACCGACCGCAGCTTGTCGCCATGCTCCTTCGCGAGCGCCACGCCGACCGGCTTCAGATAGTCGCCGGGATAGAGCCCGTCCGGGATCGCTCCGATGTCCTCGCCGAGCGCTTCCCGATACCTGAGGAAGGCCGAGCGCGCGAGCACGTCGACCTGGGCGCCGGCATCGTTGATGTAGTATTCGCGCGTGACGTCATGGCCGGCGAACTGCAACAGGCTCGCCAGCGCGTCGCCGAACACGGCGCCGCGGCAATGGCCGACATGCATCGGCCCGGTCGGGTTGGCCGAGACATATTCGACGTTGACCCTGGAACCGCCCGAGAGCCTGCCATAGGCGGCCCCCTCGCGCAGCAGCGTCCGCAGCGAGTCAGCCCAGGCCGCGGGTTTCAGCGTCAGATTGATGAAGCCGGGGCCGGCAACGTCGACCTTGGCGATCAGGGCGTCGGCGCGCAGGCGCGCGGCGATCGCTTCGGCGAGGTCGCGCGGCTTCGCCTTGGCCTCCTTCGCCAGCACCATGGCGGCGTTGGTCGCCATGTCGCCATGGCTTGCATCGCGCGGCGGCTCGACCACCACGCGCGAGAAATCGATCCCCGCCGGCCAGCCGGCTTCCGCCGCGAGCGCACGGCAGACGCCGTGCACGCGCGCGAGCACGTCGGCGAACAGGTGCAGCGATGGGGATGTGTCGGCCATGGGCCGCCGCCTAACGCAAATCCGGGGTCGAGTCAAAAAGCCGCTGGTGCTCGGTCAGGGCGAAGCGATCGGTCATTCCAGCAATGAAATTGCCGATCCGCCGCGCCCTGTCAGCCTCGCTGTCCGCCTCCGCCCCGATCAGCCATTCCGGCGGCAGGTCGGCAGGCGAGGCCCGGTAGCGCGCGAACAGGTCGAACAGGATCTGCTCCGCCTCCCCCATCACCCGCATCACCCGCTCGTGGCGGTACATGTGCTGGTAGAGGAAGCTCTTGATGCCGGCCTCCTCCTTGGCGACATCAGGCGGAAAGCCGACCAGCGCCCGGCCCTGCCGGCGGACGTCCCGGGCCGATTGCGGCTTCGCGGCGTCGATGTTCCTTGTGGCCTCGGCGAACACGGCGCCGATCAGATGCGAGATCAGCTCGCGCACCAGCTCGGCGCCGCGCCGGTCGTCGTCCAGCGTCGGATAGTGCGCGCCGATCTCAGCGATGATCTCCGCGGTGAGCGGCATCGCCTCGAGGTCGTCGAGGCGGAACAGGCCCGCGCGCAGGCCGTCGTCGATGTCGTGGGCGTCGTAGGCGATGTCGTCGGCGATCGCCGCGACCTGCGCCTCCAGCGAGGCAAAGCTCCAGAGCTCCAGATCGTAGGTCCCGACGTAGTCGGCGATGCCGACGGGAACGCCGCGCTCGCGATAGCGTCCGATCGGCGCGCCGGCACGATCGGTCAGCGGACCGTTGTGCTTGACGATGCCCTCGAGCGATTCCCAGGTCAGATTGAGACCGTCGAACTCGGGATAGCGGTGCTCCAGCGCGGTGAGGACGCGCAGCGTCTGGGCATTGTGGTCGAAGCCGCCGTAAGCCCCGAGGCAAGCATCCAGCGCGCGCTCGCCGGCATGGCCGAACGGCGGGTGGCCGAGATCATGGGCGAGCGCCAGCGTCTCCGTGAGGTCCTCGTCGAGCCCTAACTGGCGCGCCAGCGCACGCGCAATCTGCGCCACCTCCAGCGAATGGGTCAGCCGCGTGCGGTAATGGTCGCCTTCATGGAACACGAACACCTGGGTCTTGTACTTCAGGCGGCGGAAGGCGGTGGAATGGATGACCCGGTCGCAGTCCCGGCGGAACGGGCTCCGCGTGCGGCTCGGCGGCTCCGCGACCAGCCGGCCGCGGCTGCGATCGGGGTCGCAGGCATAGGGCGCGCGGGGGGCAGCCATTCCGACCGACACGGCGTATTCAGCCTCTATCCATTTGATTCTGCGATCCCCTGCACTTAACTATGTCGGGCGCGGGATACCAAATGAATCAGCTTCATGAACCGGCTATGACGCGCCCGACTGACCGGAGTGGACCAATGACGACTGCCGTGACCATCAGCGACCGGGCCGCCCGCCGCATCGGGGAGATCCTCAAGGGCGAAGGGTCAGGCGCGATGCTGAGGATCTCGGTCGAGGGCGGCGGCTGCTCCGGCTTCCAGTACAAGTTCGACATCGAGCACGCGCGGGGCGATGACGACCTCGTGATCGAGCGCGACCATGCGGTGGTGCTGGTGGATTCCGCGTCCCAGCCGTTCCTGGCGGGCTCCGAGGTCGACTTCGTCGACGACCTGATCGGCGCCTCGTTCCGGGTCAACAACCCCAACGCCACTGCGGCCTGCGGCTGCGGCACCAGCTTCTCGATCTAGCCCCGATTCAAAATCCGCGGTTCAACCCCATGCACAGTGGAATGGGGTCGATATGATACATTTCGCTTTTAGCGAAAAATGGTTGACGCGTCGGGCAAATCAGGGGTAGTATGTACCAATCGGCAAGAGTCGGTGCTCGGGACCATCGGCAAGCTCGCCAATCGCCTGAACGAGCGTGTCCCGATAGACCCGAGATTGTTGCGCGCCAAGATTCTCGGTGGTCCATCTGAGAGTCTTGGCAAAGTCGACTTCCGCGGCAGCGCCGAGACGGACGCGCCATCTCCGCTGAGCCATGACAGCACTATTTGGCGCTTCGGGAGATGACCTTCTCCGAGAGGTCATTCAGATAGGCTTGCAATTCCTCGATGGTTCCGAATTCCTTGAAGTCTCCCCGAGCCAACGCTCCAACTCCAGCGCGAGCGGTTGCCCGCAGGGCTTTCAGCTTGCCTGCATCCTCCGCTTCGCGCTGCTCCACGAGCCGCAACCCGTCGCGCAGCACTTCGCTGGCATTCTGGTAGCGGCCAGACTTGACGAGGGACTCGACAAGTTTTTCCTGACGCTCCGTCAACACGACGTTTCTGGTGGGCATCGGTGTCCTTCCAGGTTATTCGACCGGGCCATATGGCATATTGCGCCATGACGGCCCGATCGCCTCAACGCGAATGTTGGCTTGGCAACCGACGAACGACGCTGATCGCCGCATCATTGCGCCACGCCGATGTGTGCTTAGCGGTCCCTCTTGCGAGGAGCGGCTATGCCGCGAACCGATCCGGAAAGCCGCCCATGAGTTCGTTCAGCAACCGCTGCTCACGTTCGATCCTGCTTCGATAGAGCTGGCACCCGCTCTCGGTCTTGGCGCTCGCGAGCAGAAGGCGATAGTGTCCGATGACCTTTTCGCTGCCCTGGATGAGGAGGTCACGGACGCTCATTGCTCGGTCCCCATCATTGCGGAGTCCGATCGGCTCTTCGGAAGCGTGAACGCGATGGGGAAGGTGTCGGCGGCCAGAGCAGCGAGCGCGGTCTGCTCCTCGGCAAGGCGTCTTTCGACGAACTGACGTTCCAGGTCCGACAGCTTCGTTCGAAGCAGCCGTCGATAGCGGTGGATGTTGTTGCGGTGCGCACGGATGCGGGCCAGATCTTCATCGAGCATCGTCGTCACTCCTGACGGTCGTCACGGTCCTTTTCGGGGTTTGAGAAAACCGGGAAAGAGATTTCCCGGCCCAAAGGAAATATTCGAAAGCGATCGTCTGTCAAGATGCCGCTCGGCGCGGCTCCGAGTCCTCGGAGCGGCGCCCCAGGCGAACGGCGCCGCTGCCGGAGGCAGAAATTTTTTTGCGTCCACCTCTTGAAACGATTCTCCGCTTTTCTAAGTCGTTTTTCGCCGCGAGAGCGGTGTGCCGGACGCCGTCACGGGTCCGGCACGGGCGCCGGGCCGGGTATCAGACCCACTCTGACTCCTGCCTTGCGCTCCTTGTATCCATCTTGCTCGTTGGAGGACTTGGTTATGAGGACTACCTTTGACTTCGCGCCCCTGTGGCGCTCCACCATCGGTTTTGACCACCTGGCCGGCCTCGTCGACAGTGCGCTGCGCCAGGCGACCGAGGACAACTATCCCCCCTACAACATCGAACGTTCCAGCGAGGACCACTACCGGATCTCGCTCGCCGTCGCCGGCTTCGGCGCCGATGACATCACGGTGACCGCCGAGCAAAACGCGCTCACCATCGAGGGCAGGAAGCCCGAGAAGGCAGCCGGCGAGTACCTGTACCAGGGCATCGCCGCGCGGCCGTTCCGCCGCGTGTTCAACCTGGCCGACTACGTCCAGGTCAAAGAGGCCTCGTTCCGCGACGGACTGCTGATCGTCGACCTCGTCCGCGAGGTGCCGGAAGCCATGAAGCCGCGGCGGATCCAGATCGGAAGCGGCGCCTCTTCCGCCTCGCAGATCGAGCAGAAGAAAGCGGCCTGATACCGGATCGATTTCGACGACGGAACGCGGCACACGCAAGCGTGACCGCGCTCCCTGGCTCATGCCAACGAAGGAGAAGAACCATGGCAGTTCGTGATCTCATTCCCTGGTCGAGACACCAGCAGCTTGCGCCGGCGCGTGGCATCTACGATTCGTTCATGACGCTACATCGCGAGATGAACCGTCTGTTCGATGACGCCTTCCGCGGTTTCGGCGGAACCGGCCTGTCGCCGCTCATGGAAGGGCAATTCGACTGGCCCAGGATCGAACTCAGCGAGACCGACAAGACGCTGACGATCTCAGCCGAGCTGCCCGGCATGACGGAGAAGGACGTCCAGATCGGAATCGCCAATGGCGTCCTGACGATCAGCGGCGAGAAGAAGGGCGAGCGCAAGGACGAAGGCAGGTATTTCTCCGAGCGCTACTACGGAGCGTTCCAGCGCCAGATCGCGCTCGAGGACGTCGATGAGGACAAGGCCGAGGCGTCGTTCAAGAATGGCGTCCTGACGATCTCGCTGCCGAAGTCGGAGAAGCCGGGCGCGGCAGTCAAACGCATCGCGATCAACACGCAATGACCAGGACGGGCGGCGGAGATTCCCGCCGCCCGTCCCCATGGAAGACCGGTCCCCGAGGAAAGGAGCGAAAAGGGAGGCAACCGATGACCAACGCCAACACGAACAGCGGCAATCTCAATCCCCTCTTCCATCCGGCCGCGCACCATGCGTCTCCGGACGACGTCCTGAACGATCGCGGGCTCTCCGTGCCGGAGAAGCGGATCATTCTGTCATCGTGGGCGTCCGACATGTTCGCCATCGAATCCTATCCTGCCTTGCGCGAGATTCCCGGCATGAGCCATCCCATCCGGCTCGCCGACATTCTCGCGGCCTTGCGCAAGCTCGACGATGGGGATGATGATCCGCCGCGGCCCGGCGGGACGTCGATGCGGCTGCGGCGGCCTTGGGCCGCCGCGCTCCGGAGGGCGGCATGATGTTGACGCAGGCGGTCTTGACCATCGTGCTCCTGAGCAATGCCGCGGCGCTGTGGGTCTTCCCCTTCCTTGCCCTCAATGGAGCAACAGGAGCCGGACAGCCCGGTGATCGCCGGGTGGCGTCCTCTCCAGCAGGACGGCCAAGCGCCCGAACATCGCAAGCGGCTGCCTCGCGGGACAAGCGGCCTCCCCGCCAACTCACCGCCAGCTAGTCATTCCGACACGAGCCCTGGGCCTCGGCCTCGGTCGTCATGTCGACGAACCCGTCCGGCTGCAGCGGCGCCTCGTTCGACGCCATCTGATCCATCGCCCGCAACAGCGCCGCGACCAGCGCCGGCTTGCGCAGCGGCTTGGCCAGGAAATCGGACATCCCCGCCTCGCGGCAGATCTTGACGTCCTCCGGGAAGGCATTCGCGGTCAGGGCAATGATCGGCAGCGCCGCGAACCGGCCGCCCGGC
>NZ_JAGWUA010000309.1 GCF_028868675.1 Bradyrhizobium sp. | reverse complement strand
GTCCGCGGCACTGAGCTCTACGCGAACAACGTCAGGATGCGGGGCGAATCGCCCCACAGCCTTTGCAAAAGGCTATGTCAGGGACTTCGACGATTGCAAGCAAGCAGCCTGCCGGCCTCGTTCATTTGCGGAGCCGGCGAAGGCCGGAAGATCAGCGCCCGTCGGGCGTGCGCACGCCGGCCCAGCTGTCGCGCACCTGCTGGTAGTGCACGCTGGGATCGTAGGTCGTGGTCGGCAGACCGAGCACCAGCGGCGACAGGCGGCCGATCGCATTGAGCACGGAATAGGACGCCACCACGCGGTCGTGCTGCGCCGTCACCAGCGCGACGCGCGCATTCACCAGCGCCTGCTGCGCGTTCAGGACGTCGAGCGTGGTGCGCTGCCCGGCCTTGGCTTCCTCGCGCACGCCGTTCAAGGCGATCTCGGACGCGGTGACCTGCGCCTGCGCGGACTGCACCTGAGCCTTGCCGGCCTGCAGCTGGCCCCAGGCCTGCACCACGTTGGCGCGGGTCTGGTCCCGCGTCGTCTCGAGGTTGAGGCGCTGCTGCGCCAGGTTTTCCTTGGACTGCCGGATCAGCGCGTATTCCGCGCCGCCCTGATACAGCGGCACGGAGGCCTGGGCGACGGCAGACGCACCGAACGAACGGAAGATCGTCATCGTCTGTTCATAGGACTGGGTGACGGCCGCCTGGAACGTGATGGTCGGCAGCAGCGCGCCCTCGGCGACCTTGACCTGGAGATAGTTGACGTCGATGCCGAACATCGCGGCCGTGACGTTCGGATTTTCGATCAAGGCGAGCTCGACGGCGGAGGGTAGCGTCGCGGGGAGGAAGCGGTCGACCGGCGAGCCCGGCGCGAGATTTTCCGGCTCGTTGCCGATGATGCGGCGAAAGTTCGCGCGCGTCGTGGTCAGATTCGATTCGGCGGTCAGGAGCTGCGTCTTGCCCGCGGCGAGCTGAGCTTCCGACTGCGCCACGTCGGTGCGAGTCACCTCGCCCACGTTGAAGCGGTCGCGCGTCTGCTTCAGCGTCTGCTCGAGTACGCGCACGTTGCTGCGCTGGACTTCCAACGTCGCCGAATCGCGCAGATAGTCCATGTAGACGGTGGCGGCCTGCAGGATCACGGTCTGGTCGAGGACGCGCAGCGCCTCGCGCGCGCCGGAGACCTGGCTCTCGGCGGCCCGCGTCCGGTTGGCGGTCTGGTTGCCGTTGAACAGCGTCTGCGACACCGTCATGCCGGCGCTGCGCGGCGAGTTGGCGCCATGCGTTTCGGTCCGGACGATCGTGTTCGCGTTGCCGCCCGCGGTCACGTTGGTGTCGGTGTATTGATAGCCGGCGCTCGCGGTCACCGAGACCTTGGGGCGATAGCCCGACAGCGCCTGCGGCACGTTCTCGTCGGTCGATCGCACCTGCGCGCGCTGCGCGTTGAGCTGCGGATTGTTCTGGTAGGCGCGCACCAACGCAGCCTCGATCGTGTCCGCCAAGGCAGGCGTTGCCCCCGCAACAGCCATCAGCAGGATCGAAACTGCAGCTCCGGTGAAGAGCTTCACCCCATGCATCCTGTACTTCCGTTCATTCCTATCGCCGGCGCGTGCCCGCGCGCCGGGTGACCAAGTTCGACTGGAGTCGGCGCCCCCGCGCACCATATGCCGCGGTCAAGCGCGACGGAACCACCCGCCGGGGGGCCGCGGTCGAAACTCTTCACGTGCAGCATCCCTGCCACACTTCTGATTCAGAACGGGATTTTAACGGCTTTAAGGCGGGAACCGGCCGTCAGAAGACGAAGGCCGCGGCCCGTTCCAGGCCGGGCAGGACCGGGGCGGCGGCATCGAACAGGGTCCGGAAGCCGAATTCCCCGTGCGACCGGGTCACGACCATGGCCCGCTGCGGCCTGGTCTCGGCGGACACGCCGACCAGCCGCCCGCCCTCCTTGAGCTGCCCGAGCAGCCCCTCCGGGGTGACTTCCGACGCACCATTGATCAGGATGACGTCGTAGGGCGCGCCGGCCGGATCTCCCTCGGCGCAGGGCGCAGCCTTGCAGGCGACGTTGGCGGCACCCAGCGCCGCAAGGGTTTGACGGGCCTTCGCGAGCAGCGCCGAATCGTCTTCCGTCGCAACGACCTCGGCGGCGAGCTTTGCCGCGATGGCGGCGACGTAGCCGGTGGCACAGCCGACGACCAGCACGCGGTCGGTACTGCTGATATCCGCCGCCTGCAGTAGCTTCGCAGTCAGCGCCGGCTTGATCAGGAAGCGCTTGGCTCCACTCGCCTCAGAGACGTCGAGATCGAGGTCGAGATAGGCCAGCGCCTGACGGCTCGCGGGCACGAAGGCCTCGCGCGGCACGGTCAGCATGGCATCGAGAATTCTGCGATCGGTGACGTCGATGGTGCGCACCTGGCCGTCGACCATGTGTTGGCGCGCGCTCGCAAAGCTGGACATTTACGGACCCCGGAAAGCGGACGAAGCCGCAGAGAAAATGTGGCCGCATCCTTGGAACAAGCCCCGCGAAAACGCAACACGGGGCCGGCCGCACGACACTGTCGAAAAGGTAATATAAGAGTGACAAAGACCGATCAAAAGCCGGAGCTATCCGGCCGCCGAACGGGAGCCATGCCATTGGCTAACTAAGAAGCAATCGAAAGCAAACCAAGAGCCCAAGACTCGCACCCACTACGCTCAAGTGCTGATTCAGAGCTGGCACGTCTAGTGCTGACGCGGCCGCTTTCCGAAGCGCGTCCTGATCCATACTGCGGTAATCACCGCGAACGCGCCGAGCAGAACGACTGATCCGAGTACATCCGTTGCGGTATAATCACTTAGCATCATGCGCGACCGAACCACCCGCGCGCGCCTATGCCAGCCGCGTAGCCAAGAAACAGGAAAAGCATTCCGTCACGACTGAGCCTGCCGTGGGCCATTGTCATCATCAGGGAAAACATCAGTCCGCAGAGCGCAAAACGAGTCTCGGGCGTGGTCTCAGATTCAGATGATTTCAGCAGCGACCAGCCGGAGAGAATGACTAGCAGGGCCAGAGCCGCGCCTCCGAGCCAGCCAAATTCCACAAAGGCCTGCAGCAGTGAGATATGGACCTCATGCTGCTCAGTCATGCAGGAATGCTCCATGAATCGATCAAGCCCGATGCCAAACAATCCCGCAGTGGGGAGAAGGCCAATCGCCTCGCGAAAGAGGTGTCTCCGGATCGTGATTGTGTTCTTGCCAAAGTCGTCTGCTGCGCACGATGTCAAAGTGGGTAATGGCTTGAGTGCGTCGATCTCTAGACCGACAAACCTCGCGGTGGTCGTTGAGCGCATCAGCAGCCCCCCAACGACGGCAGCGGCAAGGGTCACAATCAGGATCGCAACATTCCGACGAACTGTTTGTGGAGCCGCAACTATCCCGCCTATGCCAAGCGCAAGCGTCATGGCGACGAACGCGAATCGGACCATGGCGGCGGCGAAGACACCCACCGGAGCAATGATGAGGGCAGCAACGCCGAGAACCTGGCGAGTCGTCAGCCGCACAGACGCCAACGCGAAGAGAAGAAGAGCTAGCGAAATCGTAAACTGCGGCGGTGCCGCGCCGAACTCGCCAAATACCAGGGGCTTGCCGTTGGGGTCGTACCAGCGAAATAGCGCGATCAGCGTGATGATCGACCCGACCACAACGACCGTGGCGGTTGTCCAGATGAAGGACGGGCCAACGCTACCGGAAGGATACAATCGACCAGCCGGATATGCGGCTAGTGAAATTGCGAACAGGAGGGTTTCCTTTGGATCAGCAATCCCATTTATCGCCGTCGAAATCACACAACAGGCAACGAATGTC
>NZ_JAGWUA010000092.1 GCF_028868675.1 Bradyrhizobium sp. | reverse complement strand
AGGCCAGAAAGCTCGTTCCGTTCATGGCCCCGTCCAGCAGGAGGGAGCAGTGACGCGATTGTGGCGGATAGGTTGGGCTGTTGCGCTGTCTGCTTCGGAACGAAGCAGGCGGTGGGAGACACGGTGCAAGCAGGTGCAAGCAAATGTCTCAGGCGCACGCACAGCAGGTAATCATCGGTGACAAATATTGAACCAAATCGAAGAAACCGCGTTGTCCCGCGAAGGGGCGTCTCACCTCACCTTCCCTTTCCGAAGGCGAAACAACGAGGAGTAGGACGATGCGCCCTGCATTCTGGCGAGCCGCAACGGTGTCGGCTGTCGCCCTCATGGTTACAGCCGTGTCCGCGCTGGCGGCCAACCAATACGACCCCGGTGCCACCAATACCGAAATCAAGATCGGGAATATCATGCCATATAGCGGTCCCGCGTCCGCCTATGGTATTATTGGTCACGTCGAGGCGGCCTATTTCCACAAGGTCAACGACGAAGGCGGCGTCAAGGGCCGCAAGATCAACTTCATCTCCTACGATGACGGATATAGTCCGCCCAAGACCGTCGAGCAGGCTCGCAAGCTTGTCGAAGACGATCAGGTGCTCCTGATCTTCAATTCCCTGGGCACGCCGACAAACACGGCCATTCGTCGCTACATGAACGAGAAGAAGGTGCCGCAACTGTTTGTGGCAACCGGCGCAACCAAATGGAATGATTCGAAAGACTTTCCATGGACGATGGGTTGGCAACCTAGCTATCAGGCCGAAGCAGGCATTTACGCCAGGTACATTCTGAAGAATAAGCCGAACGCGAAGATTGGCGTTCTTTACCAGAACGACGATTACGGCAAGGACTACCTCAAGGGTCTGACCGATGGTCTCGGCGACAAGGCAAAGAGCATGATTGTCTCGGAACAGGCCTATGACGTATCGGAGCCGGCGATCGACTCGGAAATCGTCAACCTGAAGGCGTCCGGAGCTGACGTATTTGTTGATTTTTCGACCCCGAAATTCGCCGCGCAGTCAATCCGGAAGGCGAACGAAATCGGCTGGCATCCGATGTTCTTCCTGAACAATGTGAGCGCCTCCGTCGGAAGCGTCCTGAAGCCGGCCGGCCTTGACGCTGCGCAAGGAATTATCTCGGCGGCTTATCTGAAGGATGCGACCGATCCCGAATGGAAGAGCGACAAGGACATGAAGCAGTGGAACGCATTCATGAACAAGTATGCGCCCGATGCAGACAAAGCCGACGCATCAACCGTCTATGGATATGCCGTGGCTCGTACAATGGTTCAGGTGCTCAAGCAGTGCGGCAACGATCTGACGCGTGCGAACATCATGAAACAGGCCGCGAACCTGAAAAATTTCAACCCAGGCATGCTGCTGCCCGGAATCGCCATCAACACCAGCGCGAGCAATTTTGCCCCGATCAGGCAGCTGCAGCTGATCCGATTCAAGGGTGAAACCTGGCAGCGGTTCGGACCGATCATGGGTGGCGAAGCCAGCGGTGCCTGAGGCATCTCGGACCGCGCGAGCAGATACTTGCAAGCCCGGACCGCTTGTTCGCGGTTCGGGCACGCGCTGACCGGTCGACCCCGGGTGTTCGCAACGACAGTGCCTGATACGGGCGATGGAATCCAACTCCCCGATCGCGTCCGAAGAATTTCCTGCACCGCACCCGGCCTATCATCTGAAACGCGACAACGCTTCGAGAGGTGGCGTCAACGGCGCACATTTCCTCGAGCCGGGTTCCGAACGCGGCATCGACCGTCGAGCGTTACCGCGAACTTGGCATCTCGGTCGACCGAATTAATCCTCCCGCAATTGTCGGTCTACTAGCGCCACGTCGTGCACGCCGAAAAGACCGGCGGCCGCGAGGTCAAATTCCACTTCGATGCCCCAGGGATCCGAGAGCTGCCCCAGGTCATGGGACAGCTTATCGTATTGCCGCAGCATTGCTGGGAGGGATTAGACAAATCCGGCAAGCGGCGGGACATTTCAAAGACGACGCTTGAGCCTCCCCTTGGTTCCGGCGCCTATCGGGTCAAGCAATTCGAGCCCGACCGTTACGTCCTCTACGAACGCGTGCCCCGCTATTGGGCAAACGAAGTCCGCGGCAATGTCGGTTCGAACAACTTTCAGGAATTGAAGTTCGATTACTTCCGCGATCCGAATGTCGCACGCCTTAAAGGCTTGAGCGAGGGAGTCAAACAACGCCTTGCAACGGCACGATGCGCTCAATGAGGTTTCCGCTGGATGAAGGCCCGCGGCCCCTCGCCGTTCCCCTACCGATGCGAGCCGGGACGTTCATTGTGCCCGAGGCCAGACCTTAAGCGACGCGTGCTCGTCCTGAGCGACGATGATATCGCGTTCATGACTTCGCCGACCGACCGGATCAAGAACGTGTTGGCGATTCGCGAGCGCCCCTCGAGTCTTCGATGCACACCGGCACTCGCGCTCGCGAGACACGTAAATTGCGCCATCGCGTACCTCGCGGTATCGCTTGGAGCGAAGCCTGCCTTCACATTTGGTGGACGCGCGCTCGGATAGACAGGGGCCGAGCATCGCTATCAGCCGCCGGTCGCAAAACCCGGAAAAAGCGTCATGCCGCCATCGATAAACAAGGTGGCGCCCGTGACGTAGTCGGCCGCATCCGAGACAAGCCAGGCGACGGCCTGGGCAATGTCGTCAGGTTCACCGATGCGTTTGTAGGGCACTAGGGTCATCAGTTTGCGGTAGGCTTCGGAGGTTTCCCAGGCTGGGCGGTTGATCGGCGTACGGATGGCCCCCGGCGCCACGGCGTTGGCCCTGACCGCAAGCGGTGCCACCTCCTGCGCGATGCTTCGCATCAACTGCATCACTCCGCCCTTCGATGCGGCATAGTTGGCGTGACCAGCCCAGGGAATCTCCTGATGGACCGAGCTCATGAACACGATCTTGCCGGCAGCCACCGAAATCTCTTGCGTCACGCCGCGCCTCTTGAACTCTCGTACCGCTTCCCGCGCACACAGGAACTGGCCGGTCAGGTTAACGGCAATCACCTTGTTCCATTGCTCGGCCGTCATATCGAGCAAAGGTGCGTCGCGCTGCAGGCCGGCATTGTTGACGGCAATGTGGAGCGTCCCGAAATGATCGACGGCCGTCGCGAACATGGCTTGGACCTCCTCTTCACGACTGACGTCTGCCTTGATCGCAAGCGCGTGCCGTCCGCCGGCTTCGATCTGGTGCGCTACCTCCTCTGCGGCTGCGGGGTCGACGACATAGTTGACGACGACGTCGGCGCCCGACGCGGCAAGACCCAGTGCAACCGCCTTGCCGATCCCGGAATTTGCGCCGGTCACCAGGGCGGGTTGTCCTTCCAGGACAATGGGGAAGCGGCTCGGGGGGCGCTGCCGCACCCCGGGATGCGCAGGCGCAGCTGGATCGGTGTTGGCTTTAGGCATGCTCGGCTCCCTCGAGTCCGTGAGTCCTCTCGTCGCCTTCGCTTCGCAGCGCTTTGCTTCCGCCGCGCTTTTCCGACGGCTTGTCGCGATGAGTGAGGTTATGGGCAGTGTTCACCATGGCGATATGCGAGAATGCCTGCGGGAAATTGCCGACCAGCCTGCGCCGGGCGACGTCGTATTCCTCGGACAACAAGCCGACGCCGTTGCACAAGGGCAGCAGCCGCTCGAACAGCGCTCTGGCGTCCCTATTCCGACCAATGAGATAATAGGCATCCGCAAGCCAGAAACTGCACGCCAGGAACATGCCTTCGCCCGACGGCAAACCGTCTTTGGTTGCGTCTGTATCATAACGACGCACAAAGCCGTCCGCGACCAGCTCGCGTTCGATGGAGTTCACCGTCGAGATCACGCGTGGGTCGTCCGGCGGCAGGAAGCCTACGGCCGGGATCAGCAGCAGGCTGGCATCAAGCTGCGGTTCGCCATAGATCTGCACGAAGGTCGCACGATCCTTGTCGTATCCGTTTCGGCATACATCGGCGTGGATGGCGTCGCGGATCGCTTTCCACTCTTCTACCGGCCCGTGCATGCCGAACTCCGTGGCGGATTTGATGGCCCGGTCGAACGCCACCCATGCCATGATCTTCGAGTAGGTGAATTGCTTGCGGCCGCCACGAACCTCCCAAATTCCTTCATCGGGTTCGGTCCAGATGTCCTTGAGATGGGCCAGCAGGGCGCATTCGATCGCCCAGGCTCTCCTATTCTCGGGAAGGCCGCCACAGCGCGCCTGATAAAGCGCATCCGTGAGCTCACCATAGACGTCCAGCTGCAGCTGGGTGTGCGCGGCGTTTCCAATGCGGACCGGCTTGGAATTTTCGTAGCCGCAAAGCCACGGCACTTCCCACTCCGTCAGCCGGCGCTCGCCAGAGACGGCATACATGATCTGAAGCTGGCTCGGGCTGCCGGCGACCGCACGGATGAGCCAATCGCGCCAGGCGCGCGCCTCATCGTAATATCCCGCTCCCATCAATGCGAGCAGAGTGAGGGTAGCATCGCGAACCCAGCAGAAGCGGTAATCCCAGTTTCTGGAGCCGCCGATCTGCTCGGGCAGCGAAGTGGTCGCGGCAGCGACTATGCCGCCGCTTGGCCGGAATATCAGGGCCTTTAGCGTGATGAGAGACCGGAGAACATGGTCCGAATAGAGACCAGATGTTGCGCAACGACCGGACCAGTCCCGCCAGAAGCGCTCGGTGTAGGTGAGGAGGTCAAACGGATCTGCAGCGGGCACCTCTTCCTGGTGAGAACTCTGATAGGAAAGTTCGAAGGCCTTCAGCTTGCCTTGCGTGATGATGAAGGAGCCCACGGTCCTCATGCCCTTCCCGTGGACCGGCACGTCGCTTCGCAGCACCAGCTTGGACGCTCCGGCCACCAGCGACACTGCGCCATCATCAAGGCGGCTGACCCATGGTACAGTAACGCCATACTCAAAGCGCGCCGCGAGTTCGCTTTGCATCTCAACGCGACCCTGAAGGCCTTCGACGATCCGGACAATCCTGGACGCGCCGGGTTTCGGCGGCATGAAATCGGTGACGCGAACGCGTCCTTCGCCGGTGATGAAGGTCGTTTCAAGGATCAAGGTGCCCGGTCGATAGCGCCGCTCGAGCGACCTCCACCGCGTGGGCGCGAGGCGCCAATATCCGTTGTCGTCAGATCCGAGCAGCCTTGCGAAGCAACTGTCGGAGTCAAACCGCGGGAGACATAGCCAATCGATCGAGCCGTCAATCCCTATCAGGGCTGCGGTCTCGCAATCGCCGATGAGCGCATAGTCTTCGATTTGGGTCATAGAGAATCCCACTTATCCAAGCAGGTCGCTCCGTTCCAGTTCCCTTCACAGACGCCATAACGGACTAGACTTAGGTTTAGGGCTATCTGGGTCGAGCCGGTATTCGGCGCTGAGATCGAGCGCCTCTCAAAGTCGGCAAAGGGACCGGCGCGGCAACACGGCTTGAGGTGGACTCGTGACGGACGCCGACAATCCCGGGAAGTCGGCTACAGGTCTAACGAAAGCATTCGCCTGCGATCGTCATGGCCCACAGCGTCGAAGTTGAGCTGACTGAACGATTCTCGACATGCGTCGAGTAATCCCAACTGCTCGGGGGCGGAGGCTCTGAGCGATCTTGCGCCGATGATCCATATTGCGCGATAGAGCCACGCCGCAAGGCAGGAAAACAACTCCGTGACATTGAAATAGCCGCGAAACTTGAGATAGTTGTGGAGGCCGCCGCAGTCCTTCCCGTGATATGGCAACTTACACAAGATCTACGGTATTTCTTGAGACCGCGCGCGCTCGGTCCGATGATCGCGAACTTACCTGCTCGCGGGGAGGACATCATGATTTGGACCTACCGTTGCCCCGAGAAGGTGATCTTGCACAATGCCGTGACGTGCAAGAGCATAGGGGCAGATACCCAGCGCATGCTGACGCCCGAGTTCGGCGGGATATCTGAGCCGGCGCTTTCGCCGCAGTTCGTGCACGCATGCATCGATCGAGATGCATCGGTCGCGGAAGGTGTCCTGCAATCCAGCCCGGCGGCAGAGCGTCGGCCGCGACCTTCAGCCGCTTCGCGAGATCACGGTGCGCGAGAGTGGCGGGATCAAACCTGATCTCTGAGCCAGTCGTCTCCGATCGCGGAATGAAGAGTTGCGTCGAGAATGCGCTATCGTTCGTGGGCGTTTATTCGACGCTTATTCGACGAACGCCGCCATGGATATCTAAGCAATTGATTTTTCTGGCGCTCCCTAGGGGAATCGAACCCCTGTTTCAGCCTTGAGAGGGCCGCGTCCTAACCGCTAGACGAAGGGAGCGTAAGGGCTACCGAATAGCCTCGAATTCCGCCGGCCGCAAGGCCGAACCGGGACTTTACGGCTCGTTGGCGAATCGCAGCCTTCCCGCCGGCTTCAGCGTGTGGGCGTCGAAGGTACGAATTTCGACCGTCCCGCCGACGTCCAGCGTCACGACCAGGCGGTCGCCGGCGATCCCGGTCGAGACGAGCTTCGCGCCCTTCGGCAGGGTGGCGGTGACGTCCGTGCTCTCGACACGGCTTCCCTCGCTCTTGAAAAGACGGTAGCCCACGGCGATCAGCACGGCACAGATCGCGAGCGCCGTGGTCAATCCCGCGATCAGCATCATCCGTCGCACGCGCGAAAACAGCGCGGCCTGCTCGGGGGTCGGTTCGGGAACAGCGGTTTCGGTCATGGACGACTCTGGGCAGGCAAAGAGGTTGGAGGTCACGGTCGAGGGCGGCGAGGGATCGCCCCGGCTCGATCGCGTGCTGGCGGCGCGCGTGCCGGAGCTGTCGCGCTCGAGGCTGAAAACCCTGATTCTGGCGGGTGCGGTGACGCTTCGTGCGGCCCCGATCCGCGACCCCGCTTATCACGTCGCGGCGGGCGATACGATCACAATCGACGTGCCGGAAGTCGCTCCTGCGGAGCCCAGGGGCGAGCGGATCGCGCTCGATATCGTCTACGAGGACGACGACATCATCGTCATCGACAAGCCCGCTGGCCTGGTCGTACACCCGGCGGCCGGCCATGAGACCGGCACGCTGGTGAACGCGCTGATCGCCCATTGCGGCAACAGCCTCTCCGGCATCGGCGGCGTGCGCCGCCCCGGCATCGTGCACCGGCTGGACAAGGACACCACCGGGCTGATGGTGGTCGCCAAGAACGACCTCGCCCACCAGTCGCTGTCGGCGCAGTTCGCCGACCACGGCCGGACGGGAGCGATGCGGCGCGGCTATCTCGCCTTCATCTGGGGTGTGCCGGGCCGCACCCGCGGCACGGTCGATGCGCCGATCGACCGCCACCCGCACGCGCGCGAGAAGATGGCCGTGCGCCAGGGCGGCCGCCAAGCCGTGACCCATTGGGAAGTCAAGGAGAGCTTTGCCGGACGCGACGGCAAGCCGGTGGCTTCGCTGCTCGCCTGCGAGCTCGAGACCGGACGCACCCACCAGATCCGCGTCCACCTCGCCCATATCGGCCATCCGCTGCTCGGCGATTCCGTCTACGGCCCCCATTTCAAGACCAAAGCCAACCAGCTCGGGCCCCAATCGCAGGCTGCGCTGGCCGCCCTCGGGCGGCAAGCCCTGCATGCCTATATGCTGGTATTGGAGCACCCGAGATCAGGAGAACTCCTGCACTGGGAACGCCCGCTGCCGGAGGATTTGCTTCTCCTGGAAAGGCGCCTGAAAGCGGCGCTATGACGCAGACCTCTTTGGAAAGCCTTTACATTACAAAAAGTTATAGCAGCCACACGGGGTCGTGACGTCAGCAATCCTTCCCTAAATGATCCCCGATGGTGTATGTTGCGCCTGCGTCGAAATCGACGCGGAACATCGCGGTACGGCCGGCTTTAACCAAGCGGTCGTCTGCCTGGCCCGCCGCTGTCGGGGGCCTGAACACTTTGGAGGGCGCTCAATGGCCCGTACAGCTACTTTGCCGGTTCTGAATGGAGAATCCGGCCTTTCCCGCTACCTCGCCGAAATCCGCAAGTTCCCAATGCTGGAACCCCAGCAGGAGTACATGCTCGCCAAGCGTTGGCGCGAGCATGACGATCGCGACGCGGCACATCAACTCGTCACCAGCCATCTCCGCCTCGTGGCCAAGATCGCCATGGGCTATCGCGGCTACGGCCTGCCCATCTCCGAGGTCGTCTCGGAAGGCAATGTCGGCCTGATGCAGGCGGTGAAGCGCTTCGAGCCCGAAAAGGGCTTTCGCCTCGCCACCTACGCCATGTGGTGGATCAAGGCGTCGATTCAAGAGTACATCCTGCGTTCGTGGTCGCTCGTGAAGATGGGCACCACCGCGAACCAGAAGAAGCTGTTCTTCAACCTGCGCAAGGCGAAGAGCAAGATCTCCGCGCTGGACGAGGGCGATCTCCGCCCCGACCAGGTGAAGCTGATCGCGAGCCGCCTCGGCGTCACGGACCAGGACGTCATCGACATGAACCGCCGCCTCGGCGGCGACGCGTCGCTGAATGCGCCGATCCGCGACGACGGCGAGGCCGGCGAATGGCAGGACTGGCTGGTCGACACCTCGCCCAACCAGGAAGCCCTGATGGCCGAGCACGAGGAGTACGATCATCGCCGTGACGCCCTGCACGGCGCCATGGGCGTGCTCAACGCGCGCGAACGCCGCATCTTCGAGGCGCGGCGGCTCGCGGATGAGCCGATGACGCTGGAAGACCTCGCCGCCGAGTTCGGCGTGTCGCGCGAGCGCGTCCGCCAGATCGAGGTCCGCGCCTTCGAGAAGGTGCAGGCCGCGGTCAAGGGCACGATCGCGAGGCAGGAACAGGCGGCGCTGGAAGCCGCGCATTGAGGCGCGGTTCACGCGCCACCAATTGGCGGATCGACGACACGGAAAGCCGGCGGCAACGCCGGCTTTCTTGTTTTGGGAGAGCGCCGCATGCGCGGACTTCACCTCGCCCCGCTTGCAGGGGAAGGGAGCCCGCTGAGGAGCACGCAGCCGCTCAATAATATTTCCGCAGATAGTCGGCGAGCGTCTGGTTCTCGTTCAGCGAATAGAACGAGGTCGGCGGACCGCTCAGCAACGCGCTTGCCTGCGTCTTGTAGTCGGCCGAGACGCCGGCAGGCTGGTCGGCGGCCCGGCTCAACATGACGCGATAGGAATTGTAGGCGGCTTCGGTGCCGATGAAGATGCAGACGCACTGTTTCGGCTCGGCATAGAGATAGTGCACGTCGTTGCCGATCTTGTGCACCACGAAGCGGTGCGGCGGCAGGGCGTTCAGCGCCTTCTTGCCTGGGGCGTCGTTGGCGACCTGGATGCGGAAGCCAGCCGACGACATCAAGAAGCTGTTCTTGTCGAGAAACGGCTTGCTCGGCACCTCCAGCGCGAGCAGCAGCGAGGCGCAGAGCAGCAGCACGAGTCCCGGCAAGACCCCGATCGCCCGCAGGGTGCGCAGGCCGCAGGACGGCGAACCGCGCGTCGTTTCGCCCGCCCCGCAACAGTCCGCGCGCCTCAGTCCGGCGGCAATTCCGGCCATGAGCCCCTCCCCTGCCTGACCTGCAGCCGAGCTTGCTTGAACCGCCCCTGCCGGTCAACCGACCAACGGATCAGCAACGGCCCGAGGACTGCGAAGCGGCGGCGTGTCGATCATCCTGCAATCCACCGTCGGCGGCTTCTCCGCCGAATTCATGCGCAAGCTGCCGCTGGTCGAGGCGGAGATGCGCAGGCACGGCCTCGAACCTGCGGACTTCGTGATCTCCAAGGACAACGCCAGCACCGCCACCGTGCCGCTGGTCGGGCCGTTCTTCTATGATTACACGGTGTTCTTCGGCGAGGAGAAGTTCTCCGTCACCGAACCGAACGACATGCTGTTCCTGGACTTCTTCTTCAAGCGCGTGCTCGCCGCCGATGAGGCCGAGCCGCCGCGCCGGTCGCCCGGCCTCGTCAGCCGCTTCTTCCATTGGATGGCGCGGCCGATTTGAGTTTTCCGTCATTCCAGGGCGCGAGGAAATCTCGAACACGGAATCTGGAGATTGATGCGCTGGATTCCGGGCTCGCGGCCGACGCGGCGCGCGGGAATGACGGCAGCCCTACTCCCCCCACTCCCGCGCCAGTGTCGCGAGCTTGCAGCCTTCGCAATAACGCGCGTCCTTGTAGTCGATCCAGTTGTGGGCATAGACGCGATCGCGCGGGATGTCGTAGCGCGTGCGCAGAACTCGCACGAGGATCCGCCAGGCCGCGACTTGCGCATCCGTCGGCTCCTTCCTCACGTCGGGGTAGTTTCCGGCGAACTCGACACCGATGGAATTGTTGCGCACCACCTGTCGATAGGTCGCCTTGTTGTCGATATACTTGTTGTCGTTGCGGTTGGCGCCGTCGCCATGGGTCGGCACCAGAGTCTCGGCGACCGCCCAGTAGACCGTGCCGTCGGTCTCCACCCATACCGTGACGCCGCGCCGGGTCGGATTCCTTGCCTGCTCCAGCGCGCCGCCACGTGCCGAGCCCGCCGGCCCTTCGGTCTGATGCACGATGATGTTGCGCCAGGGGTGGGCGTCGGCCACTTCGCCCCAGGGCGCGAGCCAGACCATTTTCAGCCCGGGAATGGCGGGCGTGCCGGAAGAGCGCGCAATTCTTGCGAGTTCGGCATCAGCGGCAACGGCGGGAGAAAGCAGTGCCAGCGCGACGAGCGCGGCGGCGAGACGGCGAGAAATCATGAGGCGGGTCCCCAGCGGCGAAGACCCTAGCATGCCTCGCGCATGTTGGCGTGCGACCGCGGCAGGCCGCGCGGAGCCTCGGGCTGCAGTGTCGGCGCCGGATCGTGCACCGCAAAGGTGTTCTTGCCGTCCTTCTTGGCGGCGTAAAGCGCCCGGTCGGCATTGGCGATCAGCCGGTCCGGGAACAGGCCGGTGCCGCGATCCCATTGCGCGACGCCGATCGAGACCGCGATCGGGATGTCGTCGCCGGTGCAGCCCTCGGCGTCCTGGCGGCAGACGTCGAGCAGCCGGCGAGCGATCATGGCGCCCTCGCGCAGGGTCGAGGACGGCAACACCACGCAGAACTCGTCGCCGCCGGTGCGGGCGAGCATGTCACCCGCCCTGAGCCGCGTCTGCGCCATCAGGGTGAAATGCTGCAGGCAGGCGTCGCCGGCGGCGTGTCCATGGGTGTCGTTGATGGTCTTGAAGCCGTCGAGGTCGATCACCAGCAGCGAGAACGGCTCGCCGCTGCGGTCCGAGCGGGCGCACTCCTCGGTCAGGCGCTGCAGCAGATGGCGCCGGTTGGCGACGCCGGTGAGATCGTCGAGCAGCGCGAGGTCGGCGACCTCGTTGCGCAGCCGGTCCACGGCCATCAGCAGGAAGCCGAAATTGAGCGCCATCGACAGGAACAGAAGTCCGAGCACCACCACGGAATGCGCGTGGCCGCCGGCCGCCGCCGCGAAGTTGCCGCCCATGGCGTTGCCGATCGCGCGCGCAACGTAGATTGCGATCATCACGATGATGACCTTGGCGGCGAGCCTGGCGCCGGGATTGGCCTTGCCGTCCGGCTGGACCAGCAGCAGTTTCAGCGTCAGCGCCAGCGGCACCGACTGGCCGAGCGAATAGCACAGCATGCGCAGCGGCATGCTGTCGTAGCCGATCGTGAAGAACACCATGCCGAAAGTGCTCACACCGACCGTCAGCGCGGTGGCGCGCCAGGAGACCGGCCGGTCGTAGAAACGCCGGATGCCCATCGCCGCGAGGCAGACCGCGAACACCATGGTCGCGCCGCCCAGGAGCAAGGGCGCAGGGCTGTCCGTGGCCAATCGCGTGATCGCGGCGCCTGCACCGCCCGCGGCCATCAGCGCGGAGCCGGTCCAGAACTTCGCCGCGTCGAGCTTGGGATAGGAACGGGTCACATAGGCCCAGATCAGGCCCAGCGCCAGGAAATTGACGACGAACACCGTCCAGAGTGTCGGCACGTTCAACATGGCGACCGCAGCGCGCGCATCGTCCCGCCCCCCGTCCTCGGTAGCCGTTCGCCCATGACCATCCCCGTTTTCTTGCGGAGAACGATGCGCGCGGCGCGCTTAATGGAGTCTCACCGCGATCTCCGAAACGTCGGTCTTTGGTTTTGGATTGATGAACGCGGGCGGGAGGTTTTCGGATCGTTAGGGATGTTGCGTGGGATGCGGTTCGCACCGCGCGCGGTGGCGCGGACGGCGCAGTAAGCGGATTCGCGCGCGAAAATCACCCGAAAATGCATATCAGCTGTGGATAACGCAATGACAGAAGCGTGACGGCGCGGGGCAGCGCGCCGCGAATCTGCTGAGTTTACACTTGAGGATGTTGCGAGGCTGGCCCTCCGCCGAGCATCCCTCGCGTCGCGTTTCACCATTAACCCCTGAGAGGATACTATGGCTAAGAAAGCGAAGAAGGCGAAAAAGGCGAAGAAGGCCAAGAAGGCCAAGAAGAAGTAGCTCGCTTCTGGTTCTTTGCCCGGGTGGAGCCTCGCTCCGCCCGGGCGTCAAATGAGAGACGGTGACGATCGCGGGCCTGGGCCCGCTTTTTTATTGGCTGCCTTCTCCCTCTCCCCGCAAGCGGGGCGAGGTGAAGAAGGAGCCTACCGGTCCGCAAGCGCCAGCCGGGCGCCGAGCGCGGCGAAGCCGGCGGCAAAGCTGCGGCGCAGCCAGACCATCACGCGAGGACGGGAGATGACGTGCTCGCGGACCCCAGCGGCAAACAGGCCGTAGAGAGCGAAGACCGCGAAGGTCATCGCCATGAACGCGCCGCTCAATTCCAGCATCCGCGCCAGCGGACGGCTTTCGTCCGCGGCGATGAATTGCGGCAGGAAGGCAAGGAAGAAGATCGAGAGTTTCGGGTTGAGGATGTTGACGAGGATTCCCGTCACGATCACCCGCCGGCTGGAGCGCTCCGCGATCTCGCCGTCGACGGCGAGCGCCCCTCGCTCGCGCAGCGCCTGCCAGGACAGATAGAGCAGATAGGCGACCCCGCACCATTTCAGCGCCGCAAACGCCAGCGCGCTGGTGTGGAGCACGGCGGCAAGCCCGAGCATCGCCGCCGTCATGTGCGGCACGATGCCCAGCGTGCAGCCGAATGCCGCGGCGATGCTGGCACGGGAGCCGCGGGTCAAGGCCGCCGCCAGCGTATAGAGCACGCCGGTGCCGGGCGAGGCGACCACGATCAGGGAGGTCAGCAGGAAGGACCAGGACATGCCTGCCAATATCACTCATTCCCGGGGACGGCAAAGCCGGCCGGCGACCTCCGCGCAGGCTGTCACGACTGTTGCGCGATTTCGGCCTCGCGCAGCACGTCCAGCGCCGCCCAGGGCTTGGCCCAGAATTTTGCGCCCTTCGGCAGCGGCTGCGCCAGCGGGCGACCGGACGTCACGACGACGTCGAGATTCGGATTGCGGGCCTTGGCGACATACGCAAGCTCGATCCCGCTCATCGGGCCGGCGAGCTGCACGTCCGTCATCATGAGACACAGCGCGTCGGCGGCCCTTGCCAGCACCCGTTCGGCGGCCTCGGCGCTCTCGCACTGAATCACGTCATAGCCGCTTTCCTCCAGCAGCATGCAAAGCATATCGCGCTGCGAAGCGTCGTCTTCCACGATCAGTGCAGCGGCACGAAACGGTTTTGCCTGTCCCATGCGTCTACTCCCAAATCGATGATTTCGGGCGGCAATCGGAGATAAAAAAGGAACCGCGATATGGTTCGCTTCCGGCAAAAAAATGTAAACGGAAGTTCCCTTTGTTGAACCCGATGGAGCCACCATGACCGCAGTCCGCGGCGCCGCCGCCATCACCGGAGCTGCCAGCGGCATCGGCCGCGCGCTCGCAACCGAGCTCGCCCGGCGCGGATGCGATCTCGCGCTCGCCGACCGCGACGAGGCCGGGCTGAAGGCGCTCGCCGCGGAGATCGGGGCGGAGCGCAAGGTCACCATGCACCGGCTCGACGTCAGCGAGCCGGGCAGAATCGCGGAGTTCGCGCAAGCGGCGACCGCCGCGCACCCCGAGCTCAACATCCTCGTCAACAATGCCGGCGTCGCCCTGCTCGGCCAGTTCGAGGAGATCGATCAGGCGCAGATGGAGTGGTTGTTCGACATCAATTTCTGGGGCGTCGTGCACGGCACCCGCGCCTTCCTGCCGCATCTGAAGACGAGGCCGGAGGCCCACATCGTCAACATCTCCTCGATCTTCGGCATCATCGCCCCGCCCGGGCAGTCGGCCTATGCGGCGGCGAAGTTCGCGGTGCGCGGCTTCTCGGAAAGCGTCCGCCACGAACTCGCGGTGGCGAAGAGCCCGGTCCGCCTGTCGGTCGTGCATCCCGGCGGTGTCGCGACCAACATCGCGCGCAATTCGCGCACCGGCACCGGCGTGACCGACAACGCCCGCCGCGCGCAGGCGATCGAGCGCTTCGACAATGCGGCCAGGACGACGCCGACGGCCGCGGCGCTGCGCATCATAAAGGGCATCGAGAAGAACGAGCCGCGCATCCTGATCGGCAACGACGCCCGCTTCATGGACATCTTGCAGCGCCTGCGTCCCGGAACCTACTGGGCACCGCTGCAGCGGCGGCTGGAGAAGATGGCGCAGGGGAAGTGAGCAGGGGAAGTGAGGGAGACGGGCCGATCACTGCCCGACCAGCCGGTCGGCGAAGTAGCCGATGGTCTTGCGGTAGATCAGCGCTCTGTTCCATTCGCGCATGGCCTCGAAATTGGCGGTGCCTTCGCCGTAAGGCGCGCCCATCTTGAAGCCGTTGGTGTGCAGCAGGTTTGCGGTCGAGGCGAGCACGTCGGCCACGGAATGGCGCAGGTCGACGCGGCCGTCACCGTCGAAATCGACGCCGTACTTGATGTAGGACGACGGCAAAAACTGGGTCTGGCCGATCTCGCCGGCATAGGCGCCGATCAGGTCGCGCAGCGGCAGGTCGCCGCGCTGCACGATCTTCAGCGCGGCGAGCAACTCGCCCTGGAACAGCTCGGTGCGGCGACAGTCGTGCGCGAGCGTCGCCAGCGTACGGATCACCGGCAGCTTGCCCATGTCGCCCTTGCCGAAGTCGCTCTCCAGCCCCCAGATCGCGACCAGGATCTGCCTGGGCACGCCGAACTTCTGCTCGATGCGCGAGAGCAGTGCGGCGTGACGCTGCAGCATGGCCCTGCCGCCGTTGATGCGACCGGCGCCGACGCGGGTCGAGACGTATTGCTCAAAACTCTTGTTGAAGGTGTAGCGCTGGCGGCGATCGAAGGCGAGCACGGCGCCGTCCTCGGTGACCTCCGACAGCGCCGCGCTGGTCACGCTCGCGGAGACCCCGGCGGCCTGCGCCTCCTGGGCCATGCCGGCGAGAAAGGCGCTGAAATCGCCGCCGCAGCGGGCGGCCTCGGCCGAGCCCGTGGCGAGGAAAACCATGGATGCCACCGCCAGACCGAGCCTCAGCATGTCGACTTTTCCTCAAGATTTGTTCGCGCAACGCAGGCGCGATCATGCCCGGGAAAGCGAGGCCCGTCAAAGCCAGGCCCGTCAGAGCAATGCGCCGGCTTGATCCGCATCAACATCCCATGCGGGCGGCTTCCTAGAGTGATGCGCAAAAGGAGATCGCCATGACCGGAATCACGCTGACCGCCGAGCAGATCCGCAATGCGCCCGCGCCGGTGCGGCAATGGATCGAGCAGGAGGTGATTGCCTCGCTGGGGTTCGCGTCGAAGGCCCCGGCCGCGGCACCACCGCAGGCCGCGCATCTCGTCGCCTGCAGCGCGGAGGATGCGGCCGGCGTGCTCGAGCGCATTCAGCGCGTGCTGCCCGCGGTCAACGTGTTCTTCGAGTTCGGCCGGCCCGGCATCGCCTATGGCCAGCCCGCGGTGATGGCGTTCCGCCTGGTCGACGTCCTGCATCACACGCGGCTGGACAACGTCGGCCAGGTGATGACCTGCCTCGAGATGATCAACCAGGCGCTGACGCAGGCGAGAGGCGATCGCTCCGCACGGTTCTGCGGCTTCGACAATGAAGGCCATTGCTTCATCGCGCCGCAGACGCAGGCGAGTATCGCCGCGCTGTGGCAAAGCGTGATCGCACGACACGAGGCCGCGCAGCCGACCGAGAGCGCCGCCAAGGCCGCGCCCGCGGCGTGAGGGCCGTCGCACTCGTCGTCCGTCATTGCGGGACTTGACCCGGGAAACCATTTGAGGACATCAGTCCATTCTGAAGGATGCGCGGGTCAGGCCCGCGCATGACGAAGGAGCGAGCACGAAGCCGTCCGCCATGCCCAACGACGAACGTCCCGAACCGCGGCGCATTGCGCTGCTGCGCATGCCGCTGTTCCGCCTACTCGCGATCAATCTCGCGATCGGCGCTTGCGCAGCGACGCTGCTCGTCGGCGGTCTCCTGCTGCTCAATCCCGGACATCTGCGCGAGCTGATTTTTGCCGACCGCGCGCCCGGCGTTGCCATCTTCCTGCTGCTCGGTTCCTTCCTCATCACGTTCGGCTCGACCGCGATGGGCAGCGCGATCATGGCACACGGCCGGAAAGGCCACGACGAAGGCGGCGATCGTGGCAGCAGGCTGCGGCCGATCGCCGCGAGACCGGGGCAGCCGCACCGCTAGCCAACCGCGCTTTCGATCGCGCATTCCAGTGGCAAGCGTCGGTTCCCGCTCGACAATTCCGTGCGACCATGTGCCATCACAATCGCGTGCGTCGGTGAACGGGACATGCCGCAAGCCGCTGTTGTCCCGAAGACCGTACCCGATGCCGCCGCAGAAAACGGCGTGCAATCAACACCGCCATGCGCTTCTGCCTTCCAACGTGAATAGCGTCCAACGCGACATCGCCTGGCGCACTCCGCCGCCGACCTCATCAACAATCTGCTTGCAATTCGCATCAAGCTCACTGTAGTATTCTATTTAAGGTTGTCGTCACGCCAGCCCCGGATGACACTGATGTCTAAAAATAAACGGCGGGCTCTCGCCCGCCGTTTATTTCTTTGATCGCGCGGCCTGGCCCAGCCGCAACAACCCCGATTCAATTGTCCAGGAAACTCCGCAGCTTCCGGCTGCGCGACGGATGCTTGAGCTTGCGCAGCGCCTTCGCCTCGATCTGGCGGATGCGTTCGCGCGTGACCGAGAACTGCTGGCCGACTTCCTCCAGCGTATGGTCGGTGTTCATACCGATGCCGAAGCGCATGCGCAGCACGCGCTCCTCGCGCGGAGTGAGCGAGGCCAGCACGCGCGTGGTGGTTTCGCGCAGGTTCGACTGAATGGCGGCGTCGATCGGCAGGATCGCGTTCTTGTCCTCGATGAAATCGCCGAGATGCGAATCCTCCTCGTCGCCAACCGGGGTCTCCAGCGACAGCGGCTCCTTGGCGATCTTGAGGACCTTGCGCACCTTCTCCAAGGGCATGCCGAGCTTCTCGGCGAGTTCCTCCGGCGTCGGCTCGCGGCCGATCTCGTTGAGCATCTGGCGCGAGGTGCGCACGATCTTGTTGATGGTCTCGATCATGTGCACGGGGATGCGGATGGTGCGCGCCTGGTCGGCGATCGAGCGGGTGATCGCCTGCCGGATCCACCACGTCGCGTAGGTCGAGAACTTGTAGCCGCGACGGTACTCGAACTTGTCGACCGCCTTCATCAGGCCGATGTTGCCTTCCTGGATCAGGTCGAGGAACTGCAGGCCGCGGTTGGTGTATTTCTTCGCGATCGAGATCACCAGGCGGAGGTTGGCTTCCACCATCTCCTTCTTGGCCTGGCGCGCCTCGCGCTCGCCCTTCTGCACGGAGTGCACGATCTTGCGGAATTCGCCGATCTCGAGCCCGGTGAGGGCCGCGAGCTGGTGCACCTCGTGGCGCAGGTCCTTGATGCGGTCCTTCTCGTGGTGGACGAAGTTCTTCCAGCCCTTGGCCGAGAGCTTCGACACCCGGTTGAGCCAGCGCGGATCGAGCTCGGAGCCCTGGTAGTTGCGCAGGAAGTCGTCGCGCGCGACGCCATGGCTGTCGGCGAGCCGCATCAGGCGGCCCTCATGCGAGACGAGGCGCTTGTTGATGTCGTAGAGCTGCTCGACGAGGCTATCGATGCGCGCCTGGTTCAGCCGCAGCGACTTCACCTCGACGATGATCTCGTCCTTCAGCTTCTTGTACTTGCGCTCCTGGTGCGGCGAGAGCGACTCGTTCTGGAGCTGGTTGGCGATGTCCTGCTCCTGCAGCTTGCGCAGCTTCTTGTAGTTGTCGGCGATCTTGTCGAAGATCTCGACGACCTTCGGCTTGAGCTCGGCCTCGATCGCCGCGAGCGACATCTGGTTCTCGAACTCGTCGTCGTCCATGTCGGCTTCGGC
>NZ_JAGWUA010000091.1 GCF_028868675.1 Bradyrhizobium sp. | reverse complement strand
CTCGCGGCGGAGGAGACGATCGCGCCGGTCTACGATCTGGCGGCGGCGTAGCGAACGCTCGTAGGTGGGCAAAGGCGCGTAAGCGCCGTGTCCACCATCCATCCGGAAATTGTCGACAGAAGTGGTGGGCACGCTGCGCTTTGCCCACTCTACAGAGTTGGCGAGATAGGCAGCTTTCTCGTTTCGTCATTGCGAGCGAAGCGAAGCAATCCAGACCATCTCCGCGGAGACAGACTGGATTGCTTCTTCGCTTGCGCTCCTCGCAATGACGGGAAGAGGGGACTTAATCCGCCGGCGCGATGCTCGGCGCGAGGATCGCTTCGAGATGTTCGGGGCGGTCGCGGTTGACGTGGGCGAGATAGTCGTCGGCGACCTTGCGCAGGCGGCGGCTGAGCTCGCTGCCGACGCTGATGCTGTCGAACCTGGTGTTCTCGTGCACGATCGCCTGGATGGCGTTGATGTGGTGGGTGAACAATTCGCCGGGCACGCGGCCGAGATCGGGCGCATGCTCGATGACGCGGCACAGGCTCTCGGCGATCGCGGCCGCCGCCGGATAGCCGAACGTCGCCGCGTCGCCCTTGATGTCGTGGGCGGCGTGAAACAGCTCGTCGCGCGTCCTCTTGGTGAAGCCGCCGTTCTCTACGGCAGCATAGGCGGCGGACAAGCGCGCGGCCTCGATCGCCATCCAGTCCTTGAATTCGCCGGAGAGGTCGGCGAGCGCCTTCTCGGCGCGCCCGACCGGATCGTCCGTGTCCTTCGCCTCGACCCGGCGCAGCACCTTGCGCAGCGGATTGGGCTGGGTGATCACGTGATGGGTGGCGAACGCCTTGACCTCGATGTCCTTGCGGCTGTTCTTCGCCATGATGGCTGCCCCGTCGCTGTCTGCGCGCTAGATGGTGGACCGGGCCTTGTCGAGCAGCGAGGGCTGCTGCAGCACCTCGTGCTTCTCGCCGACGCGGCGCTCCGGACCCATATAGGCGGAGTTGGTGTTGCGGCGGCGGTCCGGCCCGAAATAGGTTTTCGTCTTGATGAAGGGGCGGGGACTGGCGACCACGTTGAGGATGCGCTGATAGAGGCCTTTTGCCGAGATCGGCTTGGCCAGAAATTCGGTGACGCCGGCGTCGCGCGCGACCGTGACGCGGCGCTTCTCGGAATGTCCGGTCAGCATGATGATCGGCGCGTAAGGATTGCCCTTGGAGTCCGGCTGGCGGATCATCTGCGCGAGCTCGAGCCCGTCGAAGATCGGCATCGCCCAGTCGGTGATGACGATGTCGGGCACGTAGTGGCTGTACATTTCGAGCGCGGTGGCGCCGTCCTCGGCCTCATAGACCTCGCGCGCGCCGAAGGAATGCAGGAGCGTCCGCAGGATGCGGCGCATGTGCGGATTGTCGTCGCAGACGAGGAAGCGCAGCTTGTTGAAGTCGATGCGGAACATGACGCCGGCCGAGCGGGTAGACCTTCGTTAACCATATCGCGCCGAGGGTTAACGAAGCGTTGCGATCGGCCGCCTTTAGGCCGGCCTCCGGCGGCCGTCAGTAGCCGAACTGCTCGCGCAGAATGCGCTCTTCCAGGCTGTGGCCGGGGTCGAACAGCATCCGCATCGCGATGGTCTTGTCGGACAGCACCTCGACGCGGCGGACGTCGCGCACCTCGTCATGGTCGGCGACTGCGGCGACCGGCCGCTTGTCGCCTTCGAGCGCCTCGATCACGACATGGGCGGTGTTGGGCAGCAGCGCGCCGCGCCAGCGGCGGGGGCGGAAGGCGCTGATCGGGGTCAGCGCGAGCAGGGCGGCGTTGATCGGCAGGATCGGCCCCTGGGCGGACAGGTTGTAGGCGGTCGAGCCCGCGGGCGTCGCAACCATGATGCCGTCGGCGATCAGCTCGGGCATGCGCTCGCGGTCGTCGATCAGGATGCGCAGGCGCGCCGCCTGGTAGGTCTGCCGGAACAGCGCGACCTCGTTGATGGCGTGGTGGAGATGCATGGTACCGTGGACGTCGGTGGCGCGCATCAGGAGCGGGTGGATCACGGACTCGTGCGCGGCCTCGAGGCGGGCGCGCAGATCGTGGGTCGCGTACTCGTTCATCAGGAAGCCGACCGTGCCGCGGTGCATGCCGTAGATCGGCTTTCCCGTGCGCATGTTCCGGTGCAGCGTCTGCAGCATCAACCCGTCGCCGCCGAGCGCGACCACGACGTCGGCCTCCGCCGGATCGCAATTGCCGTAGTCCGCCGTGAGCTGCGCGAACGCGGCCTGCGCCTCGGGGCCGGCGCTGGCGACGAAGGCGATCCGGTCAAATCGCGGAGGCTTGGTCATGAGGTCGCTCGTGAGTAGTCTCGGCTCGCAGGTGGTGCTGGCTCGAACGGGTCTTCGGTCGTCTATAGACCTCCGCCGCCATTGTCGAGGATCACCGCCGGACAAGGCAAACGGGCGGTAGGCCCACGCCAAATCGTCGCAATTCTGGTCTAATCCGCCAGGCTCGGTCCGTTCTGCGGCCCGGCCGGACGGTCGAGGGCAGGGAGAAGACGCCATGACGAAGGGCTTGCCGGCGCTGTGCCGCGGAGGGGCCTTGCTGGCCGGGCTTGCCCTCGCGCTCGCGGGCACCGCCCGCGCCGACGACGCGCCGCAACCGCATCGGCCCGACGCGACCGTGTCGGCCGGGCAGAAGGCCGGCGCGCGCAGTGAGGGCGCACAGGGCTCGCCGTCGACGGCCGAGCAGCATCGCCTGCCGCCGGATTCGACCACCCGCCAGACCCTCGATCTGCCCGGACGCACGCTGGCCTTCGCCGCGACCGCGGGCTCGATCCGCCTGTTCAACGACAAGGGCGAGCCGCAGGCCGACATCGCCTATACCTCCTACCAGCTCGACGGCGCCGACCGCGCCACGCGCCCGGTGACGTTCCTGTTCAATGGCGGCCCCGGCGCATCCTCGGCCTGGCTGCAGTTCGGCAGTGCCGGGCCATGGCGCCTGCCGATCGATGCGGATGCGGCGGCGCCGTCGGCCTCGCCCGAGCTGAAGCCGAACGCCGAGACCTGGCTCGATTTCACCGATCTCGTGTTCATCGATCCCGTCGGCACCGGCTACAGCCGCTTCGTCGCGACCGGCGAGGACGTGCGCAAGCGGCTCTATTCCGTGGACGGCGACGTCGCCGCGATCGCGCTCGTGATCCGCCGCTGGCTGGAGAAGCACGACCGGCTGCTGTCGCCGAAATATGTCGCGGGCGAGAGCTATGGCGGCATCCGCGGGCCGAAGATCGTGCGCAAGCTGCAGGTGGAGCAGGGCGTCGGCGTCAGGGGGCTGATCCTGGTCTCGCCGCTGCTCGACTTCCGCGAGTTCGCCGGCACGAGCCTGTTGCAATATGTCGCGACGCTGCCGAGCTACGTGGCGGTGGCGCGCGAGGCCAAGGGAGAGGGCAAGGGGCCGGTCGCGCGCGGCGATCTCGCCGATGTGGAGGCCTATGCGAGCGGCGAGTTTCTCGCCGACCTCGTCAGGGGCGAGGCGGATGCGCAGGCTACAGCGCGCCTCGCCGACAAGGTCGCAACCCTGACCGGCATCGACCGGGACGTCAGCCGCAGGCTTGCCGGGCGCTTCGACGTGTCCGAGTTCCGCCGCGCGCTCGACCGCAGCCACGGCAAGGTGACCGGCCGCTACGACGCGTCCATCCGGGGCATCGATCCCTATCCGGATTCGGACTTCTACCGCTTCGGCGATCCCTCCGGCGATGCGCTGCAGGCGCCGCTCACCAGCGCCGCGGTCGATCTGCTGACGCGCAAGCTCAACTGGCGGCCGGACGGCTCCTATGAGGTGCTGAACGGCGCGGTCGAGCGCGCCTGGGATTTCGGCCATGGCATCAGCCCGCCGCAATCGGTGTCGGAGCTGCGCCAGATCCTCGCAACGGACGCGAAGATGAGCGTGCTGGTCGCCCACGGCCTGTTCGATCTCGCCACGCCCTATTTCGGATCGAAGATGGTGCTCGACCAGTTGCCGGCCTTTGCGTCCGCGCCGCGGGTGAAATTCGTGGTCTATCCGGGCGGCCACATGTTCTACTCGCGCGACGGATCGCGCCAGGCATTTCGCGCCGAGGTCGAGCGGCTCATGAAGTAGGCGCGCGAGTCCCCGCAATGCGCCGGTCGGATGACAGGCTTCTGCGGACGAGCCATTTGCGGATTTCTTCCGCCGCGAGCATCGAGAGCGCGGCCGGTCCGATCAAGACCCAGAACGCTGCCGACACGGACGCTGTCTGCAGCAGCACGTTTCCGAGCGCGGTGTAGTTGAAGGCGATCAGGAGCGCGATCTCGAACGCTATTCCGATGAGGATGAGGCGGTTGTCGAACGGGCTCATGGCAAACACCGACCGCACCGAGCTGCGGCAGATGAAGACGTTCACGATCTGCAGGATGATGATCGCGCTGAGGCAGGCCGTCGTCGCCCGCAGATAGAGCGGATCGGCGGACGACAGCGCCTGTCCCCATTGCCAGCCGCCGGACCGCAGCACCAGGAAGAACGCCGCCATGGCGCCGACGGCCTCGATGAGGCCGAGAAACAGATAGGCGCGGACCGCGAGCCGCGCGTTCAAGAGCGGCTCGGCCTGGCTGCGCGGCGGCAACGCCATGATCGAGGGGCCGGCGCGCTCGATGCCGAGCCCGAGCGCGGTGAGCGAATCCGTCGCCATGTCGATCGACAGCGCCTGGATCGGGGTCAGCGCCAGGGGAACGCGAAAGAGCCCGAAGGCGAGGAACGGCACCAGCTCGGCCACGTTGTGCACGAGCACATAGGTCAGGAACTTGCGGATGTTCTGGAAGACGGTTCGCCCTTCCTCGATGGCGCTGACGATCCCCGAGAAATTGTCGTCGAGCAGGATCATGTCGGAAGCCTGCTTGGCGACGTCCGTTCCCGACAGGCCCATGGCGATGCCGATATTGGCCGACTTCAGGGCGGGCGCGTCGTTGATGCCGTCACCGGTGACCGCGACGATGTGCCGCCTGGCCTTGAGCGCCTCGACGATGCGCAGTTTCTGCGAGGCGCTGACGCGGGCGAAGATGAGCTCCGGCGCGTCGAGCGCCAGCTTCAAATCGGCCTCGGACAGGGTGTCGACTTGCGGGCCCGTCAATACGCTCGGCGAGGCCGATCGGACGAGGCCGATCTCCGCGGCGATCGCCCTTGCCGTATCGGGATGATCGCCCGTCACCATGACGACCTTGATGCTGGCGTCGCGGCAGCGGGCGATGGCGTCCGGTACATCCGGACGCGGCGGGTCCTCCAGCCCGACGAGTCCCAGAAACGTCATGTCGCATTCGAGCGAGAGCCGATCCGTATCCGCCGACACGCGCTGCATCGCATAGGCGAGCACGCGCCGGCCGCGGCCGGCCATCGATTCTTGCGCGGCAACGATCCGGGCCCGCGTGTCGGGATCGAGCGGCGTGGTCGTCGCAGAGCCGGCGACGCTGCGGCAAAGCCCCATGACGGTTTCGGGAGCGCCCTTGCAATACAGAATCCTGCCGCAGTCCGTCTCGTAGACCACGGAATGCCGCATGCGGTCGGAATCGAACGCGACTTCGTCGACGCGCCGAAAGCCATCGCTGCGCCCGATCGCCGTGCAGCCGACGTCGACGAGCGCCCGTTCCATCGGATCGCCCGCCAGCGCCGTGCCATGTCCGGTCTGCAGCTCCTGCAGATGATGCGTGAGCGCCATGGCGGAGAAGAAATGTCGCTCGCGCGCGACCAGGACGGTGTCGGCGGTCGCGGCTGCGACCGGATAGTCCTCGAGGCCGACGAAGAGCTCGCGCACGCGCATCCTGTTCTCGGTGAGCGTGCCGGTCTTGTCGGTGCAGATCACGGTCGCCGAGCCGAGCGTCTCGACCGAGCTCAGGTGCCGGATCAGCACCTTGCGCCGGGCGAGCCGCTGCGCGGCCAGCACGAGCGATAGCGTCAGCGTCGCCTGCAGCCCCTCGGGCACCATGGCGACGATGATCCCGATCGAGAAGATCAGGTCGCGCCAGAAGGGGAGCCCGATCGCGGCCCCGACCGCGAAGAAGCCGACGCCGACGGCGATGGCGAGCGCGGCGATCACGTGGCTGAGACGCGCGAGCTCCCGCCGCATCGGCGTGACGCCGGCCGTGCTGGTCTGGGTCAGGTGCGCGATCTTGCCGAATTCGGTGCGCGCGCCGGTCGCGAACACGAGGCCGCGGCCGTGGCCCGAGATCACCGAGGAGCCGGCCAGCACGACGTTCCTCGCCTGCGGCAACGGCACGTCCTGGCTTGGCTCGGAGACGCGGGTCTTGGGCAGCGACTCCCCCGTGATGGCGGCATCATTGATCCTGAAGTCGACGGCCTCGACCAGCCGCAAATCCGCCGGCGCGCTGTCGCCCGCCTCCAGCAGGACGATGTCGCCGACCACGAGGCACTCGGCCGGAAGCAGGAAGACCTTGCCCTCCCTGACGACCTTGACCTCCTGCGGCAGGAGCCTCGCCAGCGCGGCCATCGTCTGTTCGTTGCGATGCTCCTGCCAGAACGAGAACAGGCCGCTGACGAGAATGACGATGATGATGGCGCAGCCGATGCGCGCCATGCCTTCGCCCGGGCTCGATATCTCGGCCACGAAGGCGAGCGCGGCTGCGACCCAGAGGATGATCGAGAAGAATTGGAAGAACTCGCCGAGCAGCCGCAGCGGCCAGCTCGCGCGCTTGAGCTGCTCGATCCGGTTCGGTCCGAACTGTCGAAACCGCCTGTCCGCTTCCGCCGGGCTGAGGCCGTGCCGCGTGCTTCCGAGGCCGGCGAGGGCCTCGCTGATGGGCGGCACGACGATGGGAACCATGAGGATGCTTTGGAAGCGCTCTTGAACTCCAGCGGCCATGTCTCCTGCATTTGGGCCACTTGCCGTTGATCCACGTCAAGCCGGGAGGCGGCGCGACCGCGGCGGACGCCTTGCGACACCGCGACCAAAGTCTATCCATGCAAAGCCCTGAGGAGTGGAACCCGAAGGTCCCCAAGAGCTTTCTGTAGTCGTGTCTTCGCGGAGGTGCGTCATGAGACAGTGGCAACAGCGCGAGTCCGTTCCCGATCTCTACAATCTGTTTCTCGCGGCAGTCCTCTTCATATCCCCCTGGCTGTTCAGGCTGACCAATGGTCCGGGCAAGGTCGACCTCTGGGTCACCAGCGCCATCATCGGCGTGGTCTCGCTGGCGGCGATCATCGCCTACCGGGACTGGGAGGAGTGGGTCAACGTCCTCTCGGGGTGCTGGCTGATCGCCTCGCCCTGGCTGCTCGGCTTCCCGCATACGCGCGCCATGCATATCGGCCTCGGGATCGGCGTCGTCGTCGTGCTGCTGGCTCTGCTCGATCTCTTCCTGCACTATGAGATGAGGCATCCCGAGCTGGACGATCACGTGGCGGCAGGACCGGGGCCGGAAGGCGCGCCGCGCTAGGTCAGCCGTCGTCGCCGATTTGGTGTCCCGAGCCGATTGTCGCGGCCCGGGCGATGTCGCATAGTCTCCCGGACAAGAGCCGGTCGACGGCCATCAGGCGGGGGCGGGAGCAGCATGAACGGACGACGCCGCAGATTGGCGGGGATCGCGGCGGCGATCGCCGTCCTTCATCTTGCCGGTATGACGGCGAAGGCGCAGACCGGCTATCCCGACCGCCCCGTGAAGATCGTCGTCCCCATCGCTCCGGGCGGCAGCTACGACCTCGTCGGGGTGTGGGACATGCCGGACGAAAAGCTCGCTCCCTTCGTCGCGTCCGAATACGAGAGCTGGACGAAGCTGATCCGCTCCGCCGGCATCAAGCTCGACTGATGCGGGCAGGCGGCAGTACACCGACGCAGGATTCCGGGCGGCGGCGATCCGTCGACCGCAGGGGCCTCGTCATCGTCGCGACACTCGCGACCGCCTACATGGCCAGCCATTTCTTTCGCGCCTCCAACGTCACGATCGGCCTCGACCTGATGCGCGATCTCTCCATCGGGCCCGAAGCGCTGGGCGCGTTGACGGGCGCCTTCTTCTTCGGCTTCGCCGCGATGCAGATCCCGTGCGGCTTCTTCTTCGATCGTTTCGGACCGCGGCGCACCGTCGTCGGCATGCTGATGCTCGCCACCGTCGGCGGCATCATCTTCACGACGGCGCCGACGTGGCCGGTGCTGCTCACGGGTCGCGCGCTGATGGGCGCCGGCTTCGGCGCCATGCTGATCGGCAGCATGGTGGTGATCACGCGCTGGTTTCCGCCGGACCGCTTCTCCACCCTGACCGCCATCGTCCTGTCCATCGGCCTGCTCGGCAATCTCGGTGCCACCACGCCGCTGGCCTGGGCTTCCGGGGCCGTCGGCTGGCGCAGCGTGTTCGGCGCCGCCGTCCTGTTCACGGCCTCCGCCGCGATTGCGGTCTGGATGGTGGTGCGCGACGCGCCGCCCGGCCATCCCTTCCTGGCCCGCACGCCGGAATCGATACGCCAGATGCTGCAGGGTCTGGCGCAGGTGTTGCGCGATCCGCGCCTGAGGCCGATCCTGGCGCTCAACTTCTGCAACTATGCCTGCACCTTCACGGTCCAGGGGCTTTGGGGCGGTCCGTTCCTGCGCGAGGTGCATGGCCTCGGTCCCGTCGAGGCCGCCAACGTCCTGCTCGCCGCCGTGATGGCCTACCAGCTCGGCATGCTCGTGTTCGGTCCGCTCGATCGCGTCTTCGATACGCGCAAGTGGATTGCCATCGCCGGGACGATGGTGATCGTGGCCATGCTCGCCACGCTCGCGATCGCGTCCGCGCCTCCGGTCTGGGTGCCGGTCGGCGCCATCATCGCGATGGGCCTGTTCAGCGCCTCCAGCACCATGGTGATGACGCACGGCCGCGGCATCTTCACCGACCGCCTGATCGGTCGCGGGATCGCAACCATCAACACCGCCGTGATGCTGGGCGTCGCCTGCATGCAGACGCTCTCCGGCATGATCGTCGGCGCGTTCGAGCCGCTGCCCGACGGTGCCCGCAGCGAGACCGCGTACCGCGCCCTGTTCGCAACGCTTACCCTGTTGCTGATCGTTGCGCTCGCGATCTACAGCCGCTCGCAAGACATCAAGCCGAGCCACGAGATGCGCGCCGTCCGGCCGAAGGACTGATGCGCGGGCCGATCCGGCCCGTCAGCGGGATGCGGCGGAGTACGGCGACCGACAAGAAGCTCAACGACAGCGTACCGGCAAATACGGTGATGGCTTTCGCGGTGGCGGGTATCGAAAACCCGAGGAGCGCGAATTGCAGCCAGTTCGAGAAGGCATAGTGGATCAGGTAGATGCCATAGGTCTTGTCCCTCAGCGGATCGAGCACCGGCGAGTGACGGTGCGCGAAACGCAAGAATAGCGCCAGCATGAACAGGACGCCGGCGGCGCAACACGGGACGAAGCTGAGCGCCTGGAGGAGTTGCACCGCGCCCGGCGGGCCATCCTGCGTCATCGCCAGGCCAACCGTGACGAGCCACAGCATGAACGAGACCAGCGCAGCGATCCCGGTCGCGGCCCAGCGCTTCGCCAGCCATCCGTCCGGTGCGAGCAGGCCGCGATCGATGCCATGCGCTCCGACGCCGGCGCCGGCGAGGAAGTACACGAAATAGTGCAGCGGCCGGCAGAACTGGAACGAAAACGGCCCGAACTGAAACCAGTCCCAGGGACCAAAGACGAGAGCCGGCGGGACATAGGCAATCGCGGAGGCCAGCGTCAGCGCGATGACGAACGACGCCGGCCGCGCACCCAGCCGGCCGATCGATCGTACGAGCACGTCGCCCGATAGGTGGGCGAACCCGTACAATCCCGCGGCGACGAGATCGAACGCCAGCAACACCCACAAGAACCACGGCGGGCCGGAAGGCCAGAACGGCAAGGCGAGCCAATGCCGCCAGAAGGCGGCCAGGCCCGGATCGGCGGCGGTGACGAGATAGACCGGGTAGTACGCGACCGGCATCAGCAAGCCGACGGTCAACGCAAACGGCACGCCGATCCGCAGGACGCGTTCGCGCAGGAACAGTCGGCTGCCTCTTCGCGCGAGAGACGGCCACAGGAACAGCCCGGACAGGAAGAACAGGAGCGAGATGAGGTAGATGTCCTGGAAGCCGCAGAACAGATCGAACCCGAACCAGCGTTCGGGATCGACGATCGGAATGCTCCGCCACCGGTAGGGCGGATCGTCGAATGCGAACGAGGACGCCGGCGACGAACCCAGATAGGCCATGACCGCATGCACGGCCACCACGATGATGACGACCGCGATCCGCAGGTTGTTCAGGGCGAGGAGCGCCGTAGACATATGGCATTGGAGCAGATGAAATGGGGTAAAATTCGGATGACCCACACATGATGCCGTTGAAGTTCAGGCTCGCGTACCGAAATTTGTTTCATGACCGGCTTCGATTCATCGCCACGATCGTCGGAATCATCTTCTCCATCGTGCTGGTGACGGTGCAGATGGGGCTCTATGTCGGCTTCCGGCGCATGGTGACGACGATGATCGATCATTCGTCCGCCGATCTCTGGATCATGCCGGCCGGCACCAAATGTTTCGAGGATCCCTCGCTGCTGGACGACCGTCAGCGGTTTCGCGCCCTGGCGGTCGAGGGCGTCGCCGACGCGGCTCCTCTGGTGATCGGCTATGCGCAGTGGCGACTGCCGAGCGGCACCACCACGCCGGTGTTCGTCGTCGGCTCTGAACTGCGGGGCAGCGGATTGCGTCCCTGGAACCTGGCCGGCGGCCGGATCGACGACCTGACCGTTCCCGGCGCGGTGGCGATCGACCAGTCGTATTTCGAGCGGCTCGGCGTCAGCGGGATCGGCGACAGCGCGGAAATCCGCGATCAGAAAGTGCAGGTCATGGCGGTCACCAAGGGCATCCGCTCGTTCACCACGACGCCTTACGTCTTTGCAGGGGTGGATCGCGCGCGATCCTATACCGGAATGGCGGCCAACAAGGTCTCCTATTTCCTCGTGCGCGTTGCCCCCGGCTCGGATGTCGGCAGGGTTCGCCGGCAATTGCGCGACGGTCTTCCCGACGTCGAAATTCTGACGGCGGCCGAGTTTCGCAGCCGCAGCCGGAGCTTCTGGCTGTTCGGGACCGGTGCGGGCGCTGCGTTGTTCGCCGGTGCCCTTCTCGGCTTCATCGTGGGCACCGTCATCGTGGCGCAGACATTGTATTCGAGCACCAAGGATCACCTCAGCGAATTCGCGACGTTGCGCGCCATCGGCTCGTCGGGCGCGTACATCTATCTGGTCATCATCCTGCAAGCGCTGCTGAGCGCGGTCATTGGTTTTTGCGGCGCCGTGGCGATCAGCTCCGTCGTGGTCGGGATGACCGCGGATTCCGCCTTGCCCATCGTCATGACGCCCACGATGGCGCTTGCGCTGTTTCTGCTGACCGGGGTGATGTGCGTCGCATCGGCGATCGCCGCCATCGTGCAGGTCATGCGCATCGATCCCACGACGGTGCTTGCGCGATGAGCCAGCCTGTGGTCGATGCCGTCGACGTCGTCAAATTCCTCGGCCGTGGAGCGGGGCGGGTGCAGGCGCTCAAGGGCGTGAGCCTGTCGCTGAGGGGAGGCGAGCTGGTGCTTCTGATGGGCCCCTCCGGAAGCGGGAAGACGACGCTGCTGTCGATTCTGGGATGCCTGATGACGCCGACCAGCGGGATGGTCCGGGTTCGCGGCCGACCGGTCGCGGACCTCGATCCGGAGGGCCTCGCCAGGATCAGGCGCGACCACATCGGGTTCATCTTTCAATCCTATCATCTGTTTCCGACCCTGACGGCGGAAGACAATGTGCGCCTGGCGCTGGACGTGCGCGGGGAGCGCGCACAGCGCAAGGCGGCAAGGGATGTCCTGGGCATGGTCGGCCTCGCGCACAAGACACGAGCCTTTCCCGGCGAACTCAGCGGCGGCGAACAACAGCGCGTGGCCATCGCGCGGGCCATCGTGGGCAAGGCACCGGCCATTCTTGCAGACGAACCGACCGGCGCGCTGGATGCCCAGAACGGCCAGGCCATCATGAGTCTGCTCGCCGGGATCGCAAGGGACCAGTCCCGCGGGGTGCTGGTCGTCACGCACGATCCGCGAATCCTGCCGTTCGCCAGTCGCATCGTGCATATCGATGATGGCCGCATCGTCGGAGAGGAAACGGGCAGCGAGGCGAAGAAGGTGTCGATGTCATGATTGCGCGGAGATCGGGAAAAGCTTCCCTTGCCTTGCTTTGCCTGAGCGTGGTTGCCGTTCTGGCGACCGCGCCGCTTGCCAACACGCATGCGCAGGGTTCGGCTCCACCGGATCCTGCCGCGGACAAGCGCTGGCTGGCGGTGGCTCCGGGCCGCGTCGAGCCTGTGTCGGGTCTCATCAAGATTGCAGGTCCGGTTGCCGGTGTCGTTGACGCGGTGCTGGTCAAGGCCAATGAGACGGTCTTTGCCGGACAGCCGCTGATCCGCCTTCGCGATCAGGAGGCGCGGGCGCAACTCGCGTCGGCCGCGGCCCAGGTCGCCATGCGGAAGCGCGTACGCAACAAGGAATCCGCCGCGTCGGGCGCTTCGGCACGACGCAGGGCCGAGGACGCCGCGGCCGACGCCGAGGCGGCCGTATGGGAGGTCCAGTCCCTGGTCGACAAGGCTGTCGCGGACCGGCGGACCGGGCGCAGTTCGGATGCCGATGTGGAGGCGGCCCGGGCCGGGTTGAAACGTGCGAAAAACTATCTCGTGCAGCAGACCGACGAGCTGCGCCGGATCGCCGCGGATGCGCCGCTGCCGACGGTGGCCGAAGGCCAGCTCAACGTCGCGCGAAGCGAATGGTCGGTATCGCGGGCAGCGCTGGACAAGCTGACGATCCGGGCGCCGATCGACGGCTCCGCGCTGCAGGTCAATGCAAGGGCCGGAGAGCTGGTCTCCCCGGCGGCATCGACGCCGCTCGTCCTGCTCGGCGACGTCTCGGCGCTGCGGGTTCGCGCCGAGGTGGACGAGCGCGACATCGAGAAGATCAAGTCCGGGCAACCGGTGCTGGTGCGCTCATCAGCGCTGCGCGGTCGCGAAATTGCCGGGACGGTCTCCTTCGTGGCCCCGCTGGTGGAGCCCGGACGCTACACCGCGCTCGGCCAGCGCAACATGACGGACGTCGACGTCGTGGAAGTGCTGGTCGATCTGAGCGAAGCGGACCCGCTCGTCGTCGGCATGAAGGTCGATGTCTATTTCCGGCGCGATGCCGCCTCGCGATAGGCGACGAGGTCGCCTCCGCCGAGGCGTCTTGCCGTTGCGTGAAGCTACCTCGCGCGGCGCTTGCGTGGCGGATATCGGCGCATGATCTCGCGCGCCACGACCGGCCCCGGCTTGACGTTCATGCCGCCGAGCCAGATGTCGCTGACCTTGCCGTGCGCGTTGCGGGAGCGGCGCACCGGCTCGCCATGGCTGCCGTAGCCCGCGGCCGCGGCGACCCTGCCGGCGTCGCGGCCGGTGACCTCGATCTCGGCCGCGTCCATGAACGGGTTGTTGAAATGCGGATTGGCGACCAGCACTCGATCGCCCATGGGCACGAGGTCGAGGGCGCCCCAGATCGTCCACCAGCGGCCGGTCCAGTCGCGCAGCCGCCGATTGGGTGCGCCGCGCGTCTTGAAGACGCGCAGGATCTGCATTGCACCGTCCATCCAGACCGGCGCCGCGCCGTCGATGCAGTTGCTCAGGATGGAGATGGAGAGCTCGCAGGCGGGGATGGCGCAGGTCCGCGAGATGTAGCCCTGGAAGCCGCCGCCATGGCCGAACCAGTCCCAGCCATCCGTCCTGCCGGCGGCGACGCCGAGGCCGTAGTAGATCTCCAGGCTCTGCGGCACGCGCCAGTGATGCCGCGTCATTTCGCGGCGGCTTGCGGCCGACAGCACGCTCTTCCTCGCGTTGGGCGCGAGCTGGCCGAAGAAGCGCGCGGTGTCGGCGGCGGTCGCGACGAAGCCGGCGGCGGAGGTGATCGCGTGGGTCGGATTGTCGCCGGGGATGACACAGCGCGTGCCGGCCGGCAGCGTGCGCGTATGGCCGCGGGCAAACGGCGCGCCCTTGGGCAGCGGCACGTTCGGCTCGGTCTCGGAGAGGCCCGCCGGCGCGATGATCTCGCGCTTGATCCAGACCGGGTAGGGCTCGCCCGTCACGGCCTCGATCGCAAGGCCGAGCAGGCCAAAGCCGTGGTTGGAATATTTGAAACGCGTGCCGGGGTCGATCGCGGTGGGATTGCGCAGCTCCGCCCTGAGCTCGGCCTCGCCGAGGTAGGGGCGGCTGTCGATGAACTGGCCGGAATTGGCGCCGTCGCGCGTCAGCCCCGCGCTGTGCGACATGAGCTGCGCGATGGTGGTCTCGGCGACGTGGCGGTGCAGGCCCTCGACATATTGGCCGACGGGGTCGTCGAGCCGCAGCCTGCGCTGCTCGCGCAGCCTGAGGATACCGGCCGCCGTGAAGCTCTTGGAATGCGAGGCGATGCGAAAGCGGTGGCGCGGGGTCAGCTTCTCGCCGCTGTCGAGATCGGCCAGCCCAAAGGCATGTTCGGCGACGACCTCGCCGCGATGGGCGATCGCGACGATGCAGCCGGGTTGCTGCGATCCGGTCAGTTGAAATTCGATCCATCCGCCGATGTAGTCGATCGCGGACCGTAGCCAGGCGTCCATCGCGCGCATCCGAAAATGAGGGGGAGACGGGCGCGGAGGCTAGCCGACGAAATGGAACCGGCGCAACCCTTGGGCAGATCCCTTGGGCAGATCCCTTGGACAGGTCGCGCCGGCTGTCTGCCTCGCGAGGACGGTGTCGCGCCGTCAGTAGACGAGCGTCGTGCCGGTCGGCTTGTCGAGTGCGGCGGCGAGCGAGCGATACTCGTCGCTGCCGGTGCCGGCGAGCGAGGCGATCTTGCTCAGGTGATACTGCGCCTGCTCGCGGTTGCCCTGCTCGAGCTGCCACAGGCCGTAATACTGCCAGGTGCGGACGTGGTTCGGATCGTCCTTCAGCGCCTGCTGGTAATAGACCTGCGACAACTTGTAGTCGCCGAGCTTGCGATAGGAGTAGCCGATCAGGTTGGCGACGTCGGCGACGTCGTCGCGGCCGAGCGCCTTCAGCTGGTCGATTGCGCTCGTGTAGTCGTGGCGGTCGTAGATCGTGGTGTAGGCCGTGCGATAGGCGGCGAGGAATTTGGGATCGCTGACGGAAGAACTCTTCTTCTTTTTCTTGCCCGACGTATCCGACTTCGGCGGCGAGGGGTCGTCGCTGCCCGCCGCATAGGCGCCGGTCACCACCGGCGCGGCGGCGAGCGCCATCGAGACCAGTCCCGGCACCAGAAGCATAGAAAGTCTGCGCATGTCATTCTCCCGTCTGGAACGTAGCGATCCCTAGCGATTGCCTGCTGACCGAAACACCCGGCCGCGAAGAACATTCCCGCTGGTTTCGTCTTATTCGTGGCCGAAAGGTTCGGCCGGGTCGGCACCCGAACATGACAAGGATGTCATCCAGATGAACGGAAGCCTGCGGACCGCTTCAGGCCGGGTTCAGCGCGCGCCGCCTAGCCTCTCCGCCATGATCAGGGGTCGGCGAGGGCGCCGCCTCGGATCCCTTTGAGAGGAGACACCACCATGCTGAAGACGATTTCCGCAGCCCTGCTCGCAGTTTCCGTGATCGCCGCTCCCGCGCTGGCCGCCGAAGCCGGCAAGGATGCGGCCAAGACCACGACGCAAGCACCCGTGATCAAGGCGGACCAGGCGCAGACCAAGACTCACGCCAAGGCCGATATCAAGTCGAACTCCAAGGCCATGAACGCCAATGCCGCGATCACCAAGGACGAGCACGTGAAGGCCACCCGCTCGCACCGCCATCACCAGAAGGTCGCGAAGAAGCACCTGACCACCCAGCCGGCCGCCACGGCCAAGCCGGCGTCGACCGACAAGCGCAGCTGACGAACTGATCCCGCGAGGCAATGCTGATCGCATTGCCCCCCGCCTCGCGTGGAGTTCAGGCCCGGCTCGTCGCCAGAGCGCGAAGCGATGGCGGCGGGCCGGTGCGCGCTTGGCGGGAGCGCGGGACTTGCTTGCGCCGCGCTTGGCGCTAGAACTCCGGCGGGCTCGATCGGCCGGAAGAGGGAAGCGCGTGGGCAGAGTGGCAAGACGAACGGCGATGGTTCTGCTGTCGCTGACGCTTGCGGGCTGTTTCGGCAGCGACGGCGGTCGCACCTCCATCCTGCCCGACACCACCGGGCCGCAGCCGTTCCCCGACAACTACCGCACCGAGGCGGTCGCCTTCATGCGGACCTATCTCAACAATCCGGTCGGGGTGCGCGATGCGGCCATCGCCGATCCGGTCGTGCGGGAGGTCGGTGGCCGGCCGTTCTACGTCGCCTGCCTGCGCTACACCCCGCGCGAGAGCGACGGCACCTACCGAGCGACGCGCGAGCGGGCGATCGTCTACATCAACGGCCGGCTCGACCGTGTCGCCGAGCGGACCAGCGAGCTCTGTGCCGGTGCGGTTTACGCCCCCTTTCCGGAACTCGAAAAGATGACCAGATAAGGCAAAGCCGGCCTTCATTGGATGCTGTTAGGACGAGGCTGCCGGATCACTTTTCGGGGAGCTTTGAACGGGGCGATTCCGAGGCGCGACTGATCATTACGGCGGACTGCGCATGAATGAAAAAATCTGTCGCGCGCGGGAACAAATCGGCGCTGTTGCTCCCTCGTCACGCCAACGCTCGATCAACGGTCCGGCATTGCCGCGAAGCAACCAAACTCAGGCCACGTTGTTTGCTGAGGGTGAAACGAAATAACGGGGATGTGTACCATGAAGAGTTTTCTGCTCGGCGCAGCCGCCCTCATCGCGCTGGCCGCGCCCGCCGCCGCAGCCGACATGCCGCCGCGCACCTACACCAAGGCGCCGGCCTATACGGCGCCGCAGGTGGTCTACAACTGGACCGGATTCTATATCGGCGGCCATCTCGGCGGCGCGTTTGCCGGCGACGGCTTCCAGTCGAGCGACGCCCGCTTCCTCGGCGGCTTGCAGGGCGGCTTCGACTATCAGTTTGCGCCCAACTGGGTGGTGGGTATCGAGGCCCAATATTCCTGGCTGCCCTCCAATAATAATGGCGTCGTGTTCCCGGCCGGCACGCTCGTGACCGACAACACCAACCAGCTGGGCTCGGTGACCGGCCGGCTCGGCTACACCTGGGGTCCGGCGCTGGTCTACGCCAAGGGCGGCTATGCCTGGCGCAACAACGGTCTCGGCGTCAGCGTCGCCGGCGTGCCGGCCGGCTTCACCGCCACCGGCAACAGCAGGGACGGCTACACCGTCGGCGCCGGCCTGGAATACATGTTCGCGCCGAACTGGTCGGCCAAGGCCGAGTACCAGTACTATAATTTCGGCAAGACCACCTTTACCGCCGGGCCGGCCGACATCGTCGGCGTCAGCCGCCGGGAGGACGACCATACCGTCAAGGTCGGCGTGAACTACCGCTTCGGCTGGGGCGGACCGGCAGCCTCGCGCTACTGAGCGCGACTGCGAAGATCGAAGAAGGCCGGCTCCGCCGGCCTTTTTCTTTGACGACCGGCGGTCAGTCTCAAGCCGTTTCTGCCGTCACGCGCCCGCGGTAAAGCAAAAATAATTTTTGCGACTTACGGAACACGCGCGCCGGAACGCGTTATTATGGGAATGCCCGGCTGGGTGGGACAACGAACATGCGTATCCTGGCGTTGATGCTGGTTCTCCTCGGTGTCGCGTGGCCTTGCTCGGCACAGACCATCCTGAGATCCGAACCCCTGGTGCTGGCTCCCTATGAAGTCGCCTTCGTCCGCGACATCTCCTGCCCGCCGGGCCAGGTGATGAAGGTCACCGGCGCGATTCGCGGGCTGCATCGGCGCAAGACCTGTGTGTCGCTGACGGGCGAACAGGCCTCGCTCGCGACCGCCACGCCCTGATCCCGGTCAACCGGCCGTCCCTCACGAATTGAACTGCGGTTCCGCGCGCGATTGCCGTTCGGCGTCCGCCTTGTTGCGCGCCGGATCTTCGCCCGGACTGGCCTTGCAGGGCCTGATCTCGTAGTCGTTGTCCAGGATGCGGCGCGGGCCGGGCCGCTCCTCGTCGGCGGTCACGTCCACGACCAGGCCGCTGGTGTCGGCGAACTTCCAGACGTCGGCCTCGCTCGGATAGGCCTTGCTGATCTGGGCGTCGTTGCAAAACAGCGCGAAGGGCATCGATTCCGCTCCAGCAAACCCCCTCAACGTGCGGGAATGCCTGGAGGTTTCAGTACGGCCGCGGTCGGGGCAGGCCGATCACGGGTCTGTGAACGGCCGGGCAGTGCCGTGAGTCGTAAACGAGACCTGAATCCTCCGAAAAAAAATCCCGGGGACTCCCGGGCTGGA
>NZ_JAGWUA010000308.1 GCF_028868675.1 Bradyrhizobium sp. | reverse complement strand
CTGATCGAGGACGGCGCAAAATTCTCAGGCTTCCTGGTCGACTATGGCGATGCCGACCAGTTTTTGACCGAGCAGCTCCGTCCCGAGCTGCTGCAGGCCGCCTGCACGAAGGCGAATATCCCGCTGACGCTACGCCGCCAGGCCGGCTACGACCACAGCTATTATTTCATCTCCACCTTCATGAGCGATCATCTGCACTGGCACGCCGCAAGGCTGACGGCGTGAGCTTTCTTACTCCGGCCGGCCCCAATTCGGCGCGAGCAGACGGTTCTTGACGAGATAGCTCATCGCGCGCGACCAGGATTCGTCGGTGTTGCCGCGCATGTCGGCGCTCGCGACCGTGACGAGATGGCCGGTGTGGACGTCGCGCAGGTAGATGTTGAGATTGAGGATCAGGTTCGAGACCTTCTGCACCACGCCGGTGATCTCGAGGTCCGCGCCCAATTGCTCCGCGAGCCTGACGTCGCAGCCGCCGCAGGCCTGCAGATTGCTGGCGTGGGCGGCGGCGCTGACCGGCGCGATGTCGAGCAGCCGGAACCTGCCGGACTCCGCCAGCGCCTTGCGCAACTGATCGCCGACGCGCTGCGTCCGCTCCAGCTCCGGCTTCGAGCCATAGACCTCGCCCGGCAGGCTGGTGTCGATCAGCTCGAAATCGAACACAGCGAGCTTTGGCGGATCGGCGAGCGCGGCCGAACTCGTCAACAATGAGGCGGCCAGCAGCAGCGCTCGCATGATCGTGATCCCAAAAGACTGCGCCGGCGCGACGACGAAATGCGGGGTTGCAAGCTAGGCCAAATCGGTCATGTTTCAAGGCGCAAAATGCCTCCACCGACGTTCAAGCCGGGGAGGACGGATGGAGGATTCATGATCCGATGGGTGGCCGTGCTGTCGATCGGCCTGTCGATCGGCCCTGGCGCGGTCGCAACCAGCGCGCGCGCCGCCGATCCGACGGAGATCGGGATCGGCTATCTCGGCCATGTCGGTACCCGCGCGACCCTGTCGCTGGTCGAACAGCCCGCCGAGAATGACGGCGTCGCCGGTGCGCGGCTCGCGATCGACGACAACAACACGACCGGAAAATTCCTCAACCAGCGTTTCACACTGGAGGAGCGTCGCCTCAAGGCGGGCGAGGACGTCGCGCAAGTGGCGGCAGCGCTCGCCGAGCGCAACGGCTTCATCATCGCCGACCTGCCGGCGGACGCGCTGTTGAAGGCCGCCGACGCGCTACGCGAGCGCGGCACGCTCATCTTCAATGCCGGCGCGATCGACGAGCGGCTGCGCGAGGCCGATTGCCGCGCCAACATCATCCATGTCGCACCCACCCGCTCGATGCTGGCGGACGCGCTCGCCCAATATCTGGTGTGGAAGCAGTGGAAGCGCTGGCTGCTGGTGGTCGGCTCGCATGACGAGGACAAGCTCTATGCCGATGCGCTCAGGCGCGCCGCCACGCGCTTCGGCGCCAAGATCGTGCAGGAGCGCACCTTCGAGGACACCGGCGGCGCGCGCCGTACCGATTCCGGCGTCACGCTGATCCAGCGCCAGATGCCGGTGTTCACCCAGCAGGCCCCGGCCTATGACGTGCTGGTCGCCGCCGACGAGAGCGAGGTGTTCGCCAACTACCTGCCCTACCGCACCTGGGACCCGCGACCGGTGGCGGGCTCGGCGGGGCTCGAGCCGAAGAGCTGGGACGCGGCGCAGGACCAGTGGGGCGCGGTGCAGATGCAGAACCGCTTCATCAGGCTGAATCACCGCCGCATGACGGCGCTCGACATGCAGGCCTGGACCGCCGTGCGCATGATCGGCGAGGCCACCTCGCGCACCAGTTCCGGCGACACCAAGAAGGTCATCGACTTCATCAAGGGGGCGGATTTTTCCGTGGCCGCCTTCAAGGGCACGCGGCTGACGCTGCGCGACTGGAATCTGCAACTGCGCCAGCCGATCCTTCTGGTCGACGGCCGCATGGTGGTCTCGGTGTCGCCGCAGGAAGGGTTTTTGCACCAGGTCTCGGAACTCGATACGCTCGGCTACGATCGTCCGGAGAGCAAATGCAAGCTGCGCTGAAAAGGGAGACGTCGCGCATGTCGCGTGCCGGGCTGCTGTGCGGGATGGTCGTCTGGCTCGCGGCAACGCCCGCGCACGCCTTCGTCGCCTACGTCTCGAACGAGAAGGGCAACACCGTTTCGGTGATCGATACCGAGAGCTGGACCGTGACCAGGACCATCAAGGTCGGCCAGCGCCCGCGCGGCATCGAGTTCACCCGCGACGGCAAGTTCGTGATGGTCGCGGTCGGCGACGACGACACCATCCAGGTGATCGATGCCAAGACGCAAGCGATCGTCGACACCCTGCCCTCCGGCCCCGACCCCGAGCTGTTCGTTCAGGATGCCGCCGGCAAGCTCCTCTATGTCGCGAACGAGAACGACAACACGGTCACCGTGATCGATCTCGAGAAACGCGTGCGGCTCGGCGACATCCAGGTCGGCGTCGAGCCCGAAGGCATGACCGTCAGCCCCGACGGCAAGATTTTGATCAACACGTCGGAAACGACCAACATGGCGCATTTCATCGACACCGCCTCGCGCCAGATCGTCGCCAACGTGCTGGTCGACGCCCGCCCGCGCTTTGCCGAGTTCAAGCGTGACGGCTCCGAGCTCTGGGTGTCCTCGGAGATCGGCGGCACGGTTTCGATCATCGATCCCGTCAAGCATGTGGTGACGGGCAAGATCACCTTCGAGATTCCGGGGCTGCGGCGCGAGGCGATCCAGCCGGTCGGCATCGGCATGACCAGGGACGGCAAGACCGCGTTCATTGCGCTCGGCCCCGCCAACCGCGTCGCCGTGGTCGATACCGCCACGCGCAAGGTGACCAAGTATCTGCTGGTCGGGCAACGGGTCTGGCACATGGCGTTCACGCCGGACGAGAAATACCTGCTGGTCACCAACGGCGTCTCCAACGACGTCTCCGTGATCGATGTGCCGGCCCAGAAGGTCATCAAGACCATCCAGGTCGGCGAACTGCCCTGGGGAATCACGATCGCGCCATGACGACGGCCTCTCCCATCGCCACGCTCCGCGACGCCGCGCCCCGGCCCGATCCGGCCGGGGCCGCGGCGCTGTCGATCGACGGCGTCAGTCACGCCTACGGCGCGCGCCGCGCCCTGATCGACGTCTCCTTCTCCGTCGCGCCGGCGAGCTTCACCGCGCTGCTCGGCCTCAACGGCGCCGGCAAGAGCACGCTGTTCTCGCTGGTGACGCGGCTGTTCGCCGCCCGCTCCGGGCGCATATCGATCTTCGGCCATGACGTCGCCGCCGAGCCCGGCGAGGCCCTGCGGCGGCTCGGCGTGGTGTTTCAGGCGCGCACGCTCGACCTCGACCTCTCGGTGATGCAGAACCTGATCTATCACGCCGCCCTGCACGGCATCGGACCGCAGGAGGCCCGCCAGCGCGGGCTCGCCGCGCTCGAACGCGTCGCCATGGCCGACCGCGCCGGCGACAAGGCGCGCAATCTGTCGGGCGGGCAGATGCGCCGCGTGGAGATCGCCCGCGCGCTGGTGCACGGGCCACGCCTGCTGCTGCTCGACGAACCGACGGTCGGCCTCGACGTGAAAGCGCGCGCCGGCATAGTCGCGCATGTGCGCGCGCTGGTGCGCGACGAGAGGCTGGGCGTGCTCTGGACCACGCATCTGATCGACGAGGTCGGCGCCGAGGACGACGTGGTCGTGCTCCATCGCGGCAGGACGCTGGCGACCGGCCGCGTCGGCGACGTCGTCCGCGACACGGGCGCGCGCGACATAGCCGGCGCCTTCGCCAAGCTGACCGGCGCAGACGCCGAGGCGGCGGCATGAGCGCGCCGCTTCAGCCCGACCCGCCCGCGCGCGGCTTCACGCTGCGCCA
>NZ_JAGWUA010000090.1 GCF_028868675.1 Bradyrhizobium sp. | reverse complement strand
GACCGAGATGGGCTCGCCGATCTACCGTGGCTGGCAGCCGCGTGCGGACGCGCCCGTGGTGATGATGTTGAAGCGTGCCGGCGCCACCATCATCGGCAAGACCACGACCACGGCGTTTGCCTCGCGCGATCCCACGGTCACGCGCAATCCGCACAATCCTGGCCATACGCCGGGCGGCTCGTCGGCTGGTTCGGCGGCGGCTGTTGCCGCCGGCATGATCCCGTTGGCGCTGGGGACGCAAACCGGCGGCTCGGTGATCCGGCCAGCCGCCTATTGCGGCGTCGCCGCGATCAAACCGTCGTTCCGGCTGCTGCCGACCGTCGGCGTCAAATGCTTCTCCTGGGCGCTGGATACGGTCGGGCTGTTTGGCGCGGGCGTCGAGGACGTCGGGCGCGGGCTGTTCGCCATGACCGGCCGCGGGGAGTTTTCAGACGTCGTGCCGGCGACCTCGCCGCGCATCGGCATCGTCAGACAGGAGTTTGCCGGACCGGTTGAAGCTGCGGCCGAGCAGGGGCTTGCCACGGCGATCAAGGCGGCGGAGGCCGCCGGCGCCAGCGTTGAGACCGTCGATCTGCCGGAGATGGTGCGGGAGGCCTGGCGCATCCATCCGATCGTCCAGGATTTCGAAGCACATCGCGCGCTCGCCTGGGAATTCTCCGAACATCATGACGAGATCGCGCCGATGTTGCGCGCCAATCTCGACGAAACGGCAGGCCTGACACCGCGGCAATATGACGAGGCGCGCCGGATCGCCCGCCGTGGCCGGCGCGAGCTTGCCGAAGTCTTCGAGGGCGTCGACGTGCTCCTGACCTATTCCGCGCCGGGCGCCGCTCCAAAAGGGCTCTCGTCGACCGGCGATCCCCGCTACAACCGGCTGTGGACGCTGATGGGCAGCCCTTGCGTCAACGTGCCGGCGGCGAAGGTGGACGGCCTGCCGATCGGCGTGCAGATGATCGCGCGCTTCGGCAATGATGCGGGCGCGCTTGCCGCCGCGCTGTTCCTGGAGAAGGCGCTGGCGAGGTCAAGCTAGCGCGGGCTCGGCCCCCGCCGCGGTTTCCTGTGTCGTCGCGCGCTGCTGGGCGACGCTCAGTTCCTGCCGCAGCCAGCGATCGGCAGCGTCGTGGCCACGTCCGTGCAACAGGCGGATAAACCCGGTTCCGAGATCGGTCGGGCTGCGCTGTGCGAGGCCGTCGATCTCGTCTTCCGCCGCGATCCTGAACAGCCGCAACGACGGCGCGACGTGCGCGCGGGCCCATTCCACCGCCGCCATCTCGGCGTTGAGCGCGGCATTCGCGGCAATCTGGTCGAGCCGGCGGTCGATCGCCGCGAGCGTGATCGGGACGTAGCTGTCGCGCGACGGCGTCACCTGCACGACCAGCACGTCGGCGGCCGTCGATTGCTGCACCAGGCGGATGAGCGGCGGATTGCCGCCATAGCCGCCGTCCCAATAGGCTTCGCCCTCGATCTCGACTGCGCAATGCACCAGCGGCGGGCAGGTCGAGGCCAGCGCGACGTCGGCGGTGATGGCGTCATTACCAAACAGCCGCTGGCGGCCGTCGCGGATCCGCGTCGCTCCGACCAGGAGTCTTGGGCAGGATTGTTCGCGCAATGCCGCGAAGTCGATGTCGCGCGATAACGCCTGCCGCAGCGGATCGAGATCGAACGGATCGAACTGGCCGGAGCGCAGCGTCGGTCCGAACGCCACCGAACTGCCTGCCGGCGAGAAGCCGCCGACCAGCATCAGCGAGCGGAACGAAGCCTCCTGCATCAGGCGGAGCCAGAACCGGCCAAGCCGCGCCCGCGCACCCTCGCGGCCGCCTTCGACGAGCCCGGATGCCAGCAGCAGCGCGTTGATCGCACCGGCGCTGGCGCCGCTGACGATGTCGAATTCGACCGTCGGCTCCTCCAGCAGCCGTTCCAGCACGCCCCAGGTGAAGGCGGCAAAAGTGCCGCCGCCTTGAAGGGCCAACGACAATTTGCGCGACGACGACGCGGCGGGTGCGGGGAGAGGGGCCGACGCGAGCGCGGCAGGAGACGGTGTCGTTTCCGGCTTGGGAACTCCCGCCGGCAGCGGCGCATCGACGGACGACCAGATCGCGGAGGCAGCGAGCAACCGGCTCGCCGCAGTCGGGCGCTCCGCTACAGCGGCCTGACGTGTCATCGATTCATGCGTGACGTCGCTCATGCAGCACAACCGGACAACGCATTCCGGGCGTCAGGATGGCAGCACGGGAAGTGGTTGACCAGCGCTGGATGCATACGAGCAAAGAATTATCCGCGACCGTTGCGCGGTGGGCACGTCATGATTTCTGACCGATCCGGCTTTCGGTGCCCGCTTGCAGCCGCTTGATGTTCTCGCGGTGCATGTAGAACAGCAGCAACGTCAGCACCGCAAACAGCGAGGCCAGTGCGAGGTGGCCGAACCACCACAGGAACAGCGGCGTGACGAAGGCCGCGACCAGCGCCGAGAGCGAGGAGTAGCGGCTGGTAAAGGCGGTGGCGAGCCACAGCAGGCAAAAGAACAGCGCGCCCGGCCAGAACAGGCCGAGCAGGATGCCGATATAGACCGCGACGCCCTTGCCGCCTTTGAATTTCAGCCAGACCGGAAAAAGGTGGCCGAGGAAGGCGCCGAGCCCCGCGATCATCGCCGCGTTGGGGCCGGCAAGGTAGCCCGCGATCACCACCGCTGCCGTGCCCTTCAGCGCATCGAGCAGCAGCGTTGCCGCGGCGAGCCCCTTGCGGCCGGTGCGCAGCACGTTGGTGGCGCCGATATTGCCCGAGCCGATCGAGCGCAGGTCCTGCGTGCCGGCAAGCCTCGTCAGCACCAGTCCGAACGGGATCGAGCCGAGGAGATAGCCGATGACGAAGGCTACCGGCAGCAAGGCTTCAAGTCCCATGGCCGCATCTCCATGTCCGGCATATTTCCCGCGCGTGGCTACACATGCTCGTACACCGTCCGTCCCCCGACGATCGTGCGCACCACGCGGCCGGAGAAGCGGGCCTCGTCGAACGGAGTGTTCTTGCAGGGCGATTTGAGATCGGCGGGATCGAGCACCCAGGGCGTGTCGGCGTCGATCACGATGACGTCGGCCGGTGCGCCGGCGCGCAGGGTTCCCCCCGACAGCCCCAGCAGTTCGGCCGGCCGCGTCGACATCGCCCGGATCAGCGTCTTCAGCTCCATCTCGCCATTATGCACGAGCCGGAGGCCCGCGGGCAGCATGGTCTGCAGGCCCACGGCGCCGGGAGCGGCCTCCGCGAATGGCAGCCGCTTGACTTCGACGTCCTGCGGATTGTGGTCGGACATGATGACGTCGACGAGGCCGGAGGCGACAGCCGCGACCAGCGCGCGGCGGTCGTCCTCGGTGCGCAGCGGCGGCGACAGCTTGAGGAAGGTGCGGTAGGGCCCGATGTCGTTCTCGTTCAGCGCGACATGGTTGATCGAGGCCGACGCGCTGACGGCGAGGCCCGCGTCGCGCGCGCGCTCGATGATGTCGAGCGAGTCGGTGCAGGACAGCGAGGCCGCGTGGTAGCGGCCGCCGGTCAGTGCCACGAGCCGCATGTCGCGCTCCAGCACGACGGCTTCCGCGGCGTTCGGGATGCCCATCAGGCCGAGACGGGTGGCGAACTCGCCCTCGTTCATCACGCCTTCGCCGACCAGGTTCGGGTCCTCGGCAAAGTGCACGATCAATGCATCGAAATCGCGGGCGTAGGTCAGCGCCCGGCGCATCACCAGCGCATTGGTGACGCTGCGGTTATAGTCGCTGAAGGCAACGGCGCCGGCGGCCTTCAAGAGGCCGAACTCCGTCATCTCCTCGCCGCGCATGCCCTTGGTCAGGGCGGCCATCGGCTGGATGTTGACGATCGCGGTGTCGCGGGCGCGCCGCAGCACGAAATCGACGGTCGCGGAATTGTCGATCACCGGCGAAGTATCCGGCTGGCAGATGATGGTGGTGATGCCCCCGCTCGCGGCCGCCTGGCTCGCGGTTGCGAAGGTCTCGCGATGGCTGAAGCCGGGCTCGCCGACGAAGGCACGCATGTCGATCAGGCCGGGGGCCACGATCTTGCCGGAGCAGTTGACGATGTCGGTGCCCTCGGGGACGCCGGCGGCGCCGATGCCGCGCCTCGTCTCGCGGATGGTGCCGTCGGCGATGAGCACGTCGCCGATGCCGTCGAAATCCCTGGACGGATCCACGACGCGGGCGTTGGCAAGCAGGATGGGGCGGCGGTCTGTCAGCATCGGCATCACGCGTTCGGCAGGTTGCGGGCGAGCGCTTCCAGCACCGCCATGCGCACCGCCACTCCCATCTCGACCTGCTCGCGGATCAGCGACTGCGCGCCGTCGGCCACGGCCGAATCGATCTCCACGCCGCGGTTCATCGGACCGGGATGCATCACCAGCGCGTCGGGTTTTGCGTAGGCGAGCTTCTTCTGGTCGAGGCCGAAATAGTGAAAATACTCGCTGGATGACGGCACGAAGGAGCCGTTCATGCGCTCGCGCTGCAGGCGCAGCATCATGACGATGTCGGCGCTCTCGAGTCCTTCGCGCATGTCGCGCGCGACCTCGACGCCCATCCGCTCGAGCCCGGGCGGCAGCAGCGTTGATGGCGCGACCACGCGCACCCGCGCGCCCATGGTGTTGAGCAAGAGGATGTTGGAGCGCGCCACCCGCGAGTGCAGCACGTCGCCGCAGATCGCGATGACGAGGCCCTCGATCCGGCCCTTGTTGCGGCGAATGGTCAGCGCGTCAAGCAGCGCCTGGGTCGGGTGCTCGTGCGCGCCGTCGCCGGCATTGATCACGGAGCCGTCGACCTTGCGGGCGAGCAGTTCCACCGCGCCGGAGGCGTGATGCCGTACCACCAGGATGTCCGGGTGCATCGCGTTCAGCGTCACCGCGGTGTCGATCAGCGTCTCGCCCTTGCGCATGGACGAGGAGGACACCGACATGTTCATGACGTCGGCGCCCAGCCGCTTTCCGGCGATCTCGAACGAGGACTGGGTGCGGGTGGAGGCTTCGCAGAACAGGTTCACCTGGGTGCGGCCGCGCAGGACGGTGCGCTTCTTGTCCACCTGGCGGTTGAGCTCGACATATTCCTCGGACAGGTCGAGGAGGCCGGTGATGTCGGCAGCGGAAAGGCCCTCGATGCCCAGCAGATGCCGGTGACCGAGAACGAAGGTCGATTTCGATGCGGAGGTCATTAAAAGCAGAGCTATAGGCGGGGATGGTGGAGGGGGCAAGGGCCAAACTGGGGGACGGGAGTTATCCCCCGATCTGTCGGCCTTGCCGTCGTTCCGGCGCAGTGCGAAGCATCGACCCCGGAATCTCGGTTCGCCCTTTGGGCGCCCCCTGGAACGACGAATGAACGTGCGGATGCAACCCGTGAAGCCAATCCTCGCTACATTTGCGACGATCGCCGCAATCTCGCAGGCCTCCGCTCAGTTGCTTCCCGGCGGCTTCGTCTATCTGCGCGACATCGACCCCACGATCATCCAGGACATCCGCTACGCCACATTGAACAATTTTGTCGGCAAGCCGCTCGCGGGATATGGCGCGGGGGAGTGCGTGGTGAAGCGGGAGGTCGGCCTGAGGCTGAAGGCGGTCCAGGCGGAGTTGGCGCGGCAGCATCTGTCGCTGAAGATGTTCGATTGCTACCGGCCGGCGCGCGCCAGCGCCGAGATGGTGGCCTGGTCGCGGAACGGCCGGGAGCCGCCGTCCGAGCGACGCTACAATCCGGCGATTGCCAAGACCGAGTTGTTCCGGCTCGGCTATATCGCCGCCTATTCGCAGCATTCGACCGGCGCGGCGCTGGACCTGAGCCTGGTCGACCTCAAGGCCGACAATTCCGGCAAGTTCGATCCCGGCAGGACCTATGCGGACTGTACCGCGCCGGCGGAAGTGCGGGCGCCGGAGGGCAGCGTCGACATGGGCACCGGCTACGACTGCACCGATGTCAAGGCGCATACCGCCGCGCGCAGCATCACGCCGGCGCAGCGGGCCTGGCGCAACCGGCTGGTCGCCGCGATGGGACGGCAAGGCTTTGTGAACTATGCGAAGGAATGGTGGCATTTCTCCCTGCCGGGGGCGGGCGGGCCGGCCTATGATTTCCCGATTCCGCCGCGGCGAAACTGATTCAGGCGCGACATGGTGCAACAAGCCCGGACGAAAGCCTCTTGATGGACTCTCTCAATCCCGAACACCCGCCACCGATCGCTGCGCCGGCCGAACGGCCGCCGCGCGTCTGGCAGTTCTGGGGTACCGCGCTGTGGGGCCTGGTGATCTTCGCCGCAATGTTCGTCGGCCAGATCGGCGTGGTCGTCTTCTTCGTGCTGCGCGACGGCTTTCCGATCGACGTCGCCAGGACGGTCCATACGGTGGGCGGCGGGCTGACCATCGCGCTTTCGGTCGTCATGGGATTGCCGGCGGTGCTCGGCGCCGCCTGGCTCGCGACGCATTTTGCGCGCATGCCGTTTGCGGACTATCTCGCGCTGCGCTGGACGTCCTGGAAGAACGTCCTGATTGCAGCGCTCGGTCTGACCGCCATGGTCGGAGCCTGGGATCTGATGTCGCGCGCGACCGGGCGCGAGATCACGCCGGGCTTCATGGTCGACGTCTTCAAGACCGCGCAGGCCGAGGGCGTGGTCTGGCTACTGGTGCTCGCCTTCTGCGTCGCGGCTCCGGTCTCCGAGGAGATTTTTGCCCGCGGCTTCCTCTATCGCGGCTGGTCGCAGACGCGCCTCGGCGCGCCCGGGGCGATCGTGCTGTCGTCGCTGGCCTGGACCTCGCTGCACCTGCAATACGACTGGTATTTCTTCGGCGAGGTCTTTTGCATCGGCCTGTGGCTCGGCTACATGCGCTACCGCAGCGGCTCGACCTGGCTCACGATCGTCATCCACGGCCTGAACAATTCGGCCGCGGTGCTGCAGACCTTCTATCTCGCGAGCCAGTAGCCTCACATTCCGTCGCAATGACGGAACGTCAGGCCGCCATCGCGATCACGATCGGCATCGTCACCGCCGCCAAGATCGTCTGCAGGGTGATGATCTGCGCCAGCAGCGGCGCGTCGCCGCCCATCTGGCGGGCCATCACGTAGGCGCTGGGCGCGGTCGGCACCGCCGCGCAGATCGCCACGATCGCAAGGCCCGGCCCCGACAGCCCGAACCAGAGCGCCAGCAGCAGCGCGAGAGCGGGCATCAGCACGAGCTTGAACGCCACGCCGATGGCGGCGCCCAGGCTCGGGCGGAACAGGCCTTCCAGATGCAGCCCGGCGCCGGTGACGAGCAGGCCGATCGCGAGCGATGAGCGGCCGAGCGCATCCGCGACCTCGTGCCAGATCCTCGGCAGCGGAAGGTGCGTGAGGTTGACGAGGAGGCCGACGATGCAGGCCCAGATCAGGGGATTGCGCAGCACCGTCATCGCGATCTCGCGTGCGGACTGCTTGTGCGGCGAGGCGTAGTGCGCCAGCACGGCGACGCTGAGCACGTTGACCAGCGGAATGATCGCGACCATCGCGACCGAAGCCAGCGCCAGACCGAGGTTGCCGAACAAATTGGCCGCGACCGACAGCGCCACATAGGTCTGCCAGCGCGTTGCGCCCTGGAAGATCGAGGAGAAGGCGGGACCGTCGATGCCGAGCCGCGCCAGCGCCGGCCGCAGCGCCAGGCAGATCAGCGACATCGCCAAGGCCGACAGGAAAAGCGCGCCGCCGACGCCTGCGACCGGGACCTTCGTCAGGTCGGCCTTCACCAGCGTCTGGATCAGCAGCATCGGGAACAGCACGAAATAGGTCAGCCGCTCCAGCCCGTGCCATTGCGCATCGAGCCGCATCAAGCTGCGCTTCAAGATCACGCCGAGCACGATCAGCAGGAAGACCGGCAACAGCGCCGCGATGACGACCGCCATGGTCAGCCCGTCCCGGGCGAAGAGCGCAGGTTCGCCAGCCGGTCGAGCGCACCCTGCAGGATGAAGATCGCGGCATGCTCGTCGATCACCTCGGCGCGCCTGGCGCGGCTGACGTCCATGCCGATCAGCTCGCGCTCGACCGCCGCGGTCGACAGCCGTTCGTCCCACAGGCCGATGGGCAACGAAGTGAGGCCTGCGAGATTGCGGGCGAAGGCGCGGGTCGATTGCGCGCGCGGGCCCTCGCTGCCGTCCATGTTGATGGGCAGGCCGAGCACGAGCCCGACCGCCTTGCGTTCGCCGGCAATCGCCAGCAGCCGTGCGGCGTCCTGCCTGAACGCCTTGCGCTGGATGGTTTCGACGCCGGTCGCCAGCCGGCGGTCCGGATCGGACACGGCAACCCCGACGGTCTTGGTGCCGAGGTCGAGGCCGATCAACGCCCCGCGCTCGGGCCAGTGGGTTGCAGCGTCGATCAGGGGCAGGATGGGAGCCGGCATGATGGAGCGCATAACACGCGGTGCGCCGCGGTGGCAAAGCATAGGCGCGACGTGGCGCTGTGGCGCCGGTCTCAGGCCGCGATGACCTGGTCGTCCCCCTTCAGGCACGACACGAAACCCCGCAGCGCGCTGTATTGATGTCCCGCGCTGCGCTGGATGAACAACGTCTCGACCCGCGCATGGGCCGGGCTCAAGGTGTGGACCGAGACGCTGCCGTTGGTTTCGCTGCGTTCGACGACCGCGCGCGGCAGCAGTGTCACGCCCATGTCGGCGGCGACGCAACCGATCATGCCGTCGAGCGTGCCGAGTTCGAAGCGCGCCGCCGACGGCCAGCCGAACTCGGTCATGACCTGCTCCAGCCGCTGGCGATAGGTGCAGCCGGTGCGGAACACCAGCGCGGTCGGACCGGACTCCGGCGTGCCCGCGCGCAGGTCGGTGAGCGACCGCCAGCGGCGCGCACTGACCAGCACCAGCTCCTCCCGGAACGCGATGACGGCCGAGAGCTCGGCATGCGCGATCGGTCCGGCGACGAAGGCGCCGTCCATCGAGCCGTCGAGCACGGCGCCGACGAGGTCGGCCGTGGTTGCGGTGCGCAGGCTGAGCCGCACGGCGGGAAAGCGGCGGTGGAAGTCGGCGAGGAGAGGGGGAAGCCGCACGGCGGCGGTCGTTTCCATCGAGCCGATCGACAGCGGCCCCTTTGGCTCGCCGTCATCGCGCGCGGCGAGAACCGCCTCGTGCGACAGCGCCGCCATCCGCTGCGCGTAGGGTAGCAGCCGCCTTCCGGCGCCGGTCAGGGTCATGCCGCGGCTGTGCCGCTCGAACAGCGGCGTGCCGATCTCGGCTTCCAGCGCCTTCACGCGCTGGGTGACGTTGGACTGCACGGTGTTGAGCTCTTCCGCTGCGCGGGTGATGCCGCCGGCGCGGGCGACTGCGGCAAAAATCTTGAGATCGCTGAGTTCCATGACGTCGTTTCGATTTTGAGATGGCTGCGTTCAACATTATTCAATTTTCAAGAATGCTAGGCCCGTCTAATCTGACTGTCCAGTCAGGGAGTAATTGAGGCTGGCTCCAGTGAGTCAACGAGCGAGAACAATCATGTGGCCTGACCGCCGACTGACCGACCTTTTCGAGACCGAATTTCCGATCGTGCTGGCGCCGATGGCCGGCGTGATGGACGCGGAACTGGTGATTGCTGCTGCCGAGGGCGGAGCGCTGGGATCGCTGCCTTGCGCGATGCTGTCGGCGGACAAGGCGCGCGAGCAGGTCAACATCATCCGCCAGCGCGTCGCCGCACCCGTCAACATGAATTTCTTCTGCCACGCGCCGCGCGAACTCGAACCCGCCGCGGAGGCGCGCTGGAGGCAGCGGCTCGCACCTTACTACAGGGAGTACGGGCTCGATCCCGCTGCGCCGATCGCAGCCGCCAATCGCGCGCCGTTCGATGCCGCGTTCTGCGCGGTGGTGGAGGAGCTGAAGCCGGAAGTCGTCAGCTTCCATTTCGGCCTGCCGGAGCCGGGCCTGCTCGCGCGCGTCAAGGCGGCCGGCTGCCGCGTGATCTCGTCGGCGACCACGGTGAAGGAGGCGGTCTGGCTGGAGAACCACGGCGTCGATGCCGTGATCGCGCAAGGGGCGGAGGCCGGCGGCCATCGCGGCATGTTCCTGACCGACGACATTGCCGAGCAGCCAGGCACCTTCGCACTGGTGCCGCAGGTCGTCGACGCCGTGAAGGTGCCGGTGATCGCCTGCGGCGGCATCGCCGACGGGCGTGGCATCGCGGCCGCCTTCGCGCTCGGCGCCGCGGGCGTGCAGATCGGCAGCGCCTACTTGCGCTGTCCGGAATCCAGGGTCAGCGGCATGGCGCGCAAGGTGCTGGCGCAGGCCGGCGATGCCTCCACCGTCATCACCAACGTCATGACGGGACGGCCGGCGCGCGGCGTGGCCAACCGCGTCATGCGCGAGGTCGGCCCGATCTCGCCGGATGCCCCGGTGTTTCCCCATGCCGCGACCGCCCTGGGACCGCTGAAAGCCGCCGCCGAGAAGCAGGGCAGGGTCGATTTCACCAATCTCTGGGCCGGCCAGGCGATCGGCATGGGCCGCGAGATACCGGCGGCGGAATTGACCCGGGATCTGGCCCGGACGGCGCAGGCCCGCCTGAGGCAGATGGCGGGCTAGGCGGCTGCGCCGGTTGCGGCGCAAAACCGGCCTCTGCTATACGGCAGGACAGATTTCCGCCGTTCGAGGCCGTATATAATGTCTGTCGACGCTGCTACCGTCCGACGCATCGCGCATCTCGCGCGCATTGCGGTCGGGGATGACGAGGTCCCGCATCTGCAGGGCGAACTCAACGCCATGCTCGCCTTCGTCGAGCAGCTCTCGGAGGTCAATGTCGAGGGCGTCGAGCCGATGACCTCGGTCACTCCGATGCAGATGAAGAAGCGCCCCGACGTGGTCAATGACGGCGAGATCGCCGACGATATCGTTGCCAACGCGCCGGCGACCGAAGGTCACTTCTTCCTGGTGCCGAAGGTCGTCGAGTAACCCCCTTTAGGACGGTCGTCCGATGTGCCTGCTATGCGACGATGAGAAGGCCTACCAGGCCTACATGAACTATCTCGACGCCATGGAGCGGCAGGGCAAGGCTGCCGATCCGAATGCCGCCGTCAACGCCGTGCTCGACCAGCTCGAGGCGGCCGCCGCCAAGGCGGCCAAGAAAGACGACCCGGCCAACGACAAGACCCTGTCTCCGTTCTTCTGCAGCCCGATCAATAAATGACCGATTTGACATCGCTGACGCTCGCCGAGGCCCGCAAGGGCCTCGCGCAAAAGTCTTTCACGTCGCTCGAGCTGACCGACGCGCATCTTTCCGCAATCGAGGCCGCGCGCGTGCTCAACGCCTTCGTGCTGGAGACGCCGGAGCAGGCCCGCGCCATGGCGCGCGCGGCGGACGGCAAGATCGCGAGCGGCGAGGGCGGGCCGCTTGCCGGCATTCCGCTGGGGATCAAGGACCTCTTTGCAACCAGGGGTGTGCGCACCACCGCCTGCTCGAAGATCCTCGGCAATTTCGTGCCGACCTATGAATCGACGGTGACCTCGCAGCTCTGGCGCGACGGCGCGGTGATGCTCGGCAAGCTCAACAATGACGAGTTCGCGATGGGCTCGTCGAACGAGACCTCGTGCTTCGGACCCGTCGGCAATCCCTGGCGGCGCGAAGGCTCGAACGCCACGCTGGTGCCGGGCGGCTCGTCCGGCGGCTCGGCCTCTGCGGTGGCGGCGCTGCTTTGCATGGGCGCAACCGCGACCGATACCGGCGGCTCGATTCGCCAGCCGGCGGCGTTCACCGCGACCGTCGGCATCAAGCCGACCTACGGCCGTTGCTCGCGCTGGGGCATCGTCGCCTTTGCCTCCTCGCTCGACCAGGCCGGTCCGATCGCGCGCAGCGTGCGCGATGCCGCCATGCTGCTGCGCTCGATGGCCGGCCATGACCCCAAGGACACCACCTCGGTCGACATCGCCGTGCCGGACTATGAGGCCGCGATCGGCAGGTCCGTGAAGGGCATGAAGATCGGCATCCCCAGGGAATATCGCCTCGACGGCATGCCGGCCGAGATCGAGAAGCTGTGGAGCGAGGGCGCGGCGTGGCTGGAGGCGGCCGGTGCCGAGCTCGTCGAGGTGTCGCTACCGCACACCAAATACGCGCTGCCGGCCTACTACATCGTGGCGCCGGCGGAGGCCTCCTCCAACCTCGCGCGCTATGACGGCGTGCGCTACGGCCTGCGCGAGCAGGGCCGGAACATCATCGAGATGTACGAGAACACCCGCGCCGAAGGCTTCGGCGCCGAGGTGAAGCGCCGCGTCATGATCGGCACCTATGTGCTCTCGGCCGGCTATTACGACGCCTATTATCTGCGGGCGCAGAAGGTGCGTACGCTGATCAAGAAGGATTTCGAGGATTGCTTCGCCAAGGGCGTCAACGCGATCCTCACGCCGGCGACGCCGTCGGCCGCCTTCGGCATCGGCGAGAAGGGCGGCGCCGATCCGGTCGAGATGTATCTCAACGACATCTTCACCGTGACCGTGAACATGGCGGGCCTGCCCGGCATCGCGGTGCCCGCGGGCAAGGATGCGCAGGGCCTGCCGCTCGGCCTGCAGCTGATCGGCCGTCCCTTCGACGAGGAGACGCTGTTCTCGCTCGGCGAGGTGATCGAGGAGGCTGCCGGCCGGTTCACGCCCGTGAGGTGGTGGTGAAGATGGCGGGGTTCAGGGATTCATTGCAGGCGGAGTGGCAGCGGATCGCTGCCGCTCTGCTCGGGAGTGCGAGATGAGCGTAGCCACACACAAGCTCATCAAGGGTGCAACTGGCGACTGGGAGATGGTCATCGGCATGGAGATCCATGCCCAGGTGACGTCGAAGTCGAAGTTGTTCTCGGGCGCCTCGACCGAGTTCGGCGGCGAGCCGAACACGCATGTGTCGCTGGTCGACGCGGCGATGCCGGGCATGCTGCCCGTCATCAACGAGGAATGCGTCAGGCAGGCTGTCCGGACCGGCCTCGGGCTCAATGCCAGGATCAACTTGCGCTCGGTGTTCGACCGCAAGAACTATTTTTACCCGGACCTGCCGCAGGGCTACCAGATCAGCCAGTACAAGTCGCCGATCGTGGGCGAGGGCGAGGTGCTGGTCGAGCTCGAAGGCGGCCGCAGCGTCACCGTCGGCGTCGAGCGGCTGCACCTGGAGCAGGATCCGGGAAAGATGCTGCACGACCGATCGCCGTCGCTGTCCTTCATCGATTTCAACCGCTGCGGCGTGGCGCTGATGGAGATCGTCTCGAAACCCGACATCCGTGATGCCGAGCAGGCCAAGGCCTATGTGACCAAGCTGCGCTCGATCCTGCGCTATCTCGGCACCTGCGACGGCGACATGGAGAAGGGAAACCTGCGCGCAGACGTGAACGTCTCCGTGCGCAGGCCCGGCGGGCCGCTCGGCACCCGCTGCGAGATCAAGAACATGAACTCGATTGCCTTCATGGGCCAGGCGATCGAGTACGAGGCGCGACGTCAGATCGAGATCATCGAGGACGGCGGCGCGATCGAGCAGGAAACCCGCCGGTTCGACCCCAACAAGGGCGAAACTCAGTCGATGCGCTCCAAGGAGGAGGCGCACGACTACCGGTACTTCCCCGATCCGGATCTCTTGCCGCTGGAGTTTGGCCAGGACTTCGTCGACGGGCTCAAGGCTGCTCTGCCGGAACTGCCGGACCAGAAGAAGGCGCGCTTCATCGCCGCTTTCGGCCTGTCGCCTTATGACGCGAGCGTACTGGTGGCCGAGCGCGAGAGCGCGGAGTTCTACGAGACGGTGCTGGCGAAGCTCGCCGACCGCGCGCGCGACGGCAAGATGGCGGCGAACTGGGTGATCAACGAGCTGTTCGGCCGTCTCAACAAGGAAGGCCGGGATATTACGGGCTCTCCCGTCACAGCCAGCCAACTCGCAGCGATCGTCGACCTGATCGGCGAGGGTACGATCTCCGGCAAGATCGCAAAGGACCTGTTCGAGATCGTCTGGCAGGAGGGCGGCGATCCCCGCGCGCTGGTGGAAGCGCGCGGCATGAAGCAGGTCACCGACCTCTCGGCGATTGAGAAGGTGGTCGACGACATCATCGCGGCCAATCCGGACAAGGCGGCGCAGGTCAGGGACAAGCCGCAGGCGCTCGGCTGGTTCGTCGGCCAGGTGATGAAGTCGTCCGGCGGCAAGGCCAACCCGCAAGTGGTCAACGACCTCCTGAAGTCCAAGCTCGGCATCTGATTGCGGGCGCGCCGTCGCCGCGCGCCTCGTCTTCGCCGCATTCGCATTCGGCCGCCGACCTCGCGCGCGTGATCCCCGACGAACTTCGTCGCCGGCGAGCGATTGCGAATCGGCGGCGGCGATTCGCAATCGGGCGGCGGCTTTCGCGCTCGGCCGCGAACGCTTCGGCTGTCGAGCACGAAAATAATTTCGTTGCCAAAATTCGCGACTCAGAGTCCGCGCGACGCGCTCTCGCGGCGTGACGACGCATCGCGTCGCGCGGATCGCGCGCGCTCGCGTCGCTCGCGTGAATTCAAGAAATGGCTGCGGCACAGGGATTTTCGTCACTCCCGACTTTCGCATCCGTCGATGCCGCAAGTGCTTCCTGCATTCCCGCGCGATCCTCGCTTCGTCTGCGCCAACGAAGCGCGCGACGCGCGCGCGTTTTGCGGCGTCAACACTTCCTTAAGCAGGACGCTGTTTTTTTCGTTGTGTTGGTGTATTCGGGATGAAGTGCATCTCGATCCCCGAGTGCACGCAGCGAATGAGCCATCTCACACATCGGAGGGCAACATGGCCAAGAAAGCGAAGAAGGCGAAGAAGGCGAAGAGCGCAGTGAAGAAGACTGCGAAGAAGACCCGCAAGGTCGCCAAGAAGAAGAAGTAAGTCTCGCCAGACTGAAGTTGCCGGCTCCATGAAGCCGGCGCGTCATCAGCGCATCCCGCGATCTGGCCTGCCACCGGCAGGGCCGATCTCGAAGAAGGAGCCCTGATCGACGAAAGAGGGTGTCGGCGAGACATCAGGTCAACGGTCGGATCGTCAGCCTTTCGCGAGTTCGCTTGCTGGGGCACGGTCCGACAGAAGAAACGAGCTTTCTTCGTTCGGTGCGGTCCGCCCTGCAACAGGGCTGCCGCAATTTCGCAAGTAGCCTTGCAAGTAGTCTTGCGGCGAAAGTGAAATCTGATCCTGACGTGTTCGCCGACGCCCTCGTTCATCGCCGGGCCGTAGCCGGCGTTTTGATCTCCCAAGAATTCCCAATCCCAGAGTTTCGAGAATCCCGTTCGCGGGAACCGCGGGTCGTTGCCGACGAAACTGGCGGAAGACTGCGCCCCAGCCACAGCACGTTGCCGACCGCGCGCGATGGTTATCGTCGTCCGAAAATCGGAACGGTAAACCGAATCTGACGAATCGCAGAAGTGCCCGTCGAATGCGGACTTCCTGCATTTTCGAGCGCAGCGCCCGGATGCGCGCGTTTACGTCCCCTTCATCGCGATACTTAAACCGCCATTCAAACTTGATGCAGATGATCGTCTTCAACAAGCCGGCAAACGGCATGGGGAAGAACAGGGGACGTCGAGCGATTGGACGGGAGCCGCATTCGGGGAACGGGGCGGCAAGAGCAACAAAAGGGGATGCGACATGTTTCAGGGGACTTTCGATCTGGAGACGGCGACGCCGATCGACGCCGGCGCGTTGTCCGACGTGCTGTTCGAGCGCGGGCTCTATTGGGCGAGCGGCCGCTCCGGCCTCGTCGACCTCGTGGCCGCGCACAAATGGTTCAACCTCGCGGCGCTGAAGGGTCGTAAGGACGCGATCGCTCTGCGCCAGGAGATCGCCGGGCAGATGTCGGAGACCGAGATCGCCGCCGCACAGCGCGAGGCGAGGGCGTGGGTTTCCACGCACTGAGCTTCGCGGATTGCGGCCGCCGACCGGATCGCGCGAATGCGGGCTGGAACTCGGCCGGCAGCACGAGGCGGGCATCGCGCCCTGGAACAGCATCGCGCGACACACCGACATATCGCGACACACCGACATATAGAGTGAAAGCTTCGCGGCGGTCGCCGCAGGCGGCGCCGATTTGCAGGCGCAGCCTCGTTGTCCCGGCCGATCCGCGCTTTCGGGTGAAAGAAGGCCCGCTTCGCAATTCTGCCGCTTGCGGGTCGCCGCGGTGTCGGGCATACCGGCCAGATTGGAGACGTGGCCGAGTGGCTGAAGGCGGCGGTTTGCTAAACCGTTATAGGCTTGTAAAGGCCTATCGAGGGTTCGAATCCCTCCGTCTCCGCCAGCGCCTCTTGTCCGGCCCGCAAACCAGATCCGTCCGCACACTCTAATGTATGGCGTCGAAATTGGTGCCGGAGCTGCCGTCGAGGACGCATCTCGCATCGAATCCCGGCCCGGCGCGAGGCTTCCGATTCTCCAGCCGATTCTCCCGTTCGCATCGCCGGTTTCGTCGTGACACGACCCGTGTCGGTGGATGGATGCTCTCGACCAGAAACCGAGACGAAAATGGAACCGTTCGGAAAACGTTATGGAAAACAAATGCTTACAGCGGCCGATCCATCACATCCGCGTGTTATTTGTGCAACACCCGCCGGAAAACGCGCTGCACGGGCCGGTTTGGGAGCGTTCTGTTGTTGTGTGTGCAAGGACGTTCGGTAATTGTGATCGAGCGACGGAGGGGGGCATCCCAAGGTCGTCCCGTTTTAGGTGGTTCGCTTAAGTCCCTCGCGTTCATGCGGGTGTGTCCGAAGGCGCGAAGCGGCTAAGCGGTGGGTTAAAGGGACAAGGGAACCAACCTTAGGGTGTCTTCACCCAGCGGATCCGGAACCTTCCCTAAAGAGCAAACTTGGAGGTTTAACATGAAGTTGGTTAAGAGCCTTTTGCTCGGTTCAGCGGCGGGTCTGATCGCCGTTGGCGGAGCACAGGCAGCCGATCTCCCCGTGAAGGCCAAGGCGGTCGAATACGTGAAGATCTGCTCCCTGTACGGTGCCGGATTCTACTACATCCCGGGCACTGACACCTGCATCAAGCTGGGTGGTTACCTGCGCGTTGAGACGGGTCTCAACACGAACAGCATCTACACCGGCAACACGTCCGGCGTTGCTGGCGCCCACAACCGCTTGACGAACGCTTACACCGCTCGTTCCCGTGAAGACTTCAACATCGACACCCGCACCGCGACCGAGTACGGCGTGGTTCGCACCTTCTTCGATGCGACCTTCACCTGGACGACCGGCGGCTACACCGGCAACGGCAACGGCACCACGTCGTATGACTCGGCTCCGGCCGGCACCAACGGCAACGGCTCGGTCGCTGGCGGTTCGCTCGGCGTGTACTACGCCTTCATCCAGTTCGCTGGGTTCACCATGGGTAAGGCTGTTTCCCAGTTCAGCGCTCCCTGGGTCAACTATCCCGGCAACAACTACGACGGTCTGGTCGGCGGCGGCGGCACCGTCACCGGCGTGAACCAGTTCACCTACACCGCTGACTTCGGTCAGGGCGTGTCGGCGGCGTTCTCGGCGCAGGACCAGGTTCAGTACTATCAGGCTGGCATCAACAACCTCGGCGTACCGGGCACCTTCGGTTACGGCACCAGCGACTACGGTGGGGCTCGTGCTCCTGACCTCGTTGCCATGGTTCGTGTCGACCAGGCTTGGGGTCTGTTCCAGGCGTCGTTCGCGGCGCATCAGAACCACGCTGCCTACTATGGTGGCACCGAAGTCACCGGCTTCCCGAGCGACAAGTGGGGCTGGGCTGGTCAGTTGGCCTTGTCGATCAAGAACATCCCGACCGGTGCGGGTGACACGATCAACATCCAGGGCGTCTACACCAACGGCGCGACCCGCTACAACATCCAGGACCTCGCGGGTCAGGCTGGCGCGTTCACGACCTATGGTGGCGCTAGCTTGGCCACCTCGTACCAGAGCCTCGGCATCGGGTTCGCGCCCGACGCAGTGTTCCTCGGACCGGCCGGCGGCCTGCAGCTGATCGAGACCTGGGGTATGCGCGGTGCGTTCACCCACAACTGGGATCCGTACTGGAACACCGCGATCTACGGTGCGTGGGCTGCGGTTCGCTACAACGGCGAATCCAAGACCCTGATGTGCGGCGTTGGCGGCGTCGGTGGTACGGTGCGGACGGCACTCGGTGCTGGTCTCACCAACTGCGACCCCGACTACAACATCGCCCAGCTCGGTCTGATCACCCGGTGGACCCCGGTCAAGAACCTGACGTTCTCGGCTGACTTCACCTACACCCACCTGGACCAGAAGTACTCGGGCGTCACTGGCGCCGGTGCGAGCGCTGGCGTTGCCAAGCCGGTTGCGGCGTATGAGCTGAAGGACCAGGACACCTACCAGATGCTGCTCCGCGCTCAGCGCAACTGGTAAGTTCGGTCTAACGATCTGAGAGAGCCCCGGCAGGCGACTGCCGGGGCTTTTGCTTTTTTGGAGGCTTTTCGGCAACCCGCAAGCTAATGAGCGACGAGGAGCGGACGCTGCTGGTGGAAGCATTCAAGCGGAGAAAGCCATGAGCAAGGTTGCCGACAGCATCCGGCGCGGCCTCGAGGAAGCGGTGGCCTACGAAGGCAAGGCGGGCGAGAGCGCCTATCGCATCCATGTGCCGGAGAAGATCGACGTAAA
>NZ_JAGWUA010000307.1 GCF_028868675.1 Bradyrhizobium sp. | reverse complement strand
CGTCATCGGGTCGCGCTGCGGGATCACGAGGCCAACGCTGTAGTCGACGACGGGATCGACGATCGGAATGCTGCGGATGGAATCCGACAAGCCCAGCGTCTCCGCCAGCTTCGCCGGCATCACGCTCGCCCAGCGTCCGGTCTTGACGTGGGTATAGAGCACGAGCAGCGAATTCGAGGTCAGCGACGGCGTCGCCTCCGCGCCGACCGAACGCAACGCGCGGTCGATGATGCGGCGGTTCTGCATGTCCGGCGTCAACAGGCACAATGGCACCTGCCCGACTTCCTTCCACGTCACCTGCTTGCGGTCGCCGAACATGGCGTCGGGCGAGGTCAGCAGGCGGTAGCTCTCATTGTAGAGCGGGATGGTGCGCACCTTGCCGATCGGCTCGTTCTCGATATAGGTCAGCCCGGCATCGACCTCTAGATTTTCCAGGAGACCCAACACGTCCGCCGAAGTGCAGGACTGCACGCGAAAACTGACGTCCGGATAGCGCGCGCGGAACGGCGTCGTCAGTTGCGCCACCATGCCGAGCACGGTCGGGATCGCGGCGATCCGGATCTCGCCGGAGAGCTTGTCCTTGAGGCTGTTGATCTCCTGGCGCATGGCTCGGGCGTCGCCGACGATGCGCCGCGCCCAATCCAGCGTCCGCTCGCCCTCCGGCGTAAAACCCTGGAAGCGCGAGCCGCGCTGCACCAGCATCACGCCCAGGATTTCCTCGAGCTGTTTCAGCCCCGTCGACATCGTCGGCTGGGTGACGCCGCAGGCTTCCGCCGCCCGGCCGAAATGCCGTTCCTTGGCCAGCGCCAGGAGAAGTTCAAGCTTGTCGATCAAGCGCTGGTCCCCTTGAGAGTTCTCATCACGCGGAGAGTATCACGGCGCGGTTCCCGCCAGCACGCCAAAAACGCGCGGCGGCGCAGGCCGACGGTCATTTGCAGCCGCGGCGGACGGCCGTATACAGGTCGGGCAACGACCGAAAGAGCCGCTTCCATGCGCCTGACACGCCGGACCCTGCTTGCCGCTCCCGCGCTCCTGCTCGCGGCCCGCGGCGTGCGCGCCGCCGTCGTCACCGACGCCGCTGGCCGCGCGCTGGAGATTCCCGCGGCCGTCAGTCGCGTGTTTCCAGCCGGCCCGCCGGCGGCGATCCTGCTGTACACGCTGGCGCCCGACCTGCTGCTCGGCTGGCCGCGCGCCAACCGCCCCGAGGAATGCGCATTCCTGTTGCCCGATATCTGCGCGAGGCCCGAGATCGGCCGGCTCACCGGACGCGGCAACACCGCCAATCTGGAAAGCGTGCTGGCGCTGAAGCCCGACCTCATTCTCGACGTCGGCTCGACGACTCCGACCTTCGCCTCGCTCGCGATGCGCGTGCAGGAGCAGACCAATATCCCCTACGCGCTGCTCGACGGCCGTTTCGAAGCCACCGCGGCGACCTATCGCCTGCTCGGCGCGCTGACCCATCGCGATGCCGAGCCGCTCGCGGCCTATGCCGAGCAGACGCTCGCCACCATGACGCTACGCGTAAACCGGATCCCCGAGGACGAGCGGCCGCGGGTCTATTACGCACGGGGACCGCGCGGGTTGGAGACCGGACTCGGCGGCTCGATCAACGTCGAGACTCTCGAATTCCTCGGCGGACGCAACGTGGCGGGCGAGCAGAAGGGCGGGCTTGCGACCGTCTCGGTCGAGCAGGTGCTGGCCTGGAATCCCGACATCATCATCACCATCGACCGCGATTTTGCCGCCAACGTCCGCAGCGATGCGCAGTGGGCGGGCATCGCCGCGGTGCGCGACGGTCGGGTGCATCTGTCGCCGAGCCTGCCGTTCGGCTGGGTCGATTTTCCGCCCTCGGTCAACCGTCTGATCGGATTGTGGTGGCTGGCGAAGATCCTCTATCCCGAACATTTTCCCGAAGACATGCGCGAGCTGACGCGCGATTTCTTTGCGAAATTCTATCATGTGACGCCGCCCGACGCCGATATCGACCGTGTGCTCGCAGGCCGCGACTGATAGTCTGCCGGCGATGGCCCGCTCTCCTCTCCCCGGTCTGTTGATCTCTTTCGCGGTGCTGCTCGCGGGGCTGTTGCTCGCATTCACGGTTGGCCGCTATCCCGTCGGCCTCGGCGACCTCTTCGCGGTGCTCGCCGCAAAACTGACCGGCCATCCCTCGCAGGCGCCGGCCGCGGTGGAGACGGTGATCTGGCAGGTGCGCGGGCCGCGCGTGCTCGCCGCGAGCCTGGTCGGCGCGGCGCTCGCGGTGGCCGGTACCGCGTTTCAGGGCCTGTTCCGCAATCCGCTGGTTTCGCCGGACATTCTCGGCGCCTCCTCCGGTGCGGCGCTCGGCGCCGTCCTTGGCATCCATCTCTCGCTCGGCGTGCTCGCGATCCAGGCGCTGGCCTTTGGCGGTGGCCTTTTGGCGGTCGCGATGGTCTATGCGGTCGGCTCCGCGGTCGCGAGCCGCGATCCCGTGCTGGTGCTGGTGCTCGCGGGCGTCGTGATCGGCGCACTGCTCGGTGCCGGCGTCGGCCTGATCAAATATCTCGCCGATCCCTACAACCAGTTGCCGGCGATGACGTTCTGGCTGCTCGGCAGTCTCGCGGCCGTCGGCCCCTCCGACCTCGTCCCGCTGTTCGGACCGGTGGCGCTGGGGATGCTCGCCTTGCTCGCATTGCGCTGGCGCATGAACGTGATGTCGCTGCCGGACGAGGAGGCGCGCGCGCTCGGTGTCGCCACCGGGCCCTTGCGCGTTGCGATCGTCGCGGCGGCAACGCTCGTCACCTCGGCCAGCGTGGCGACCGCCGGCATCGTCGGCTGGGTCGGCCTCGTGGTGCCGCATATCGCGCGAACGCTGGTCGGACCCGATTTCGGCCGGCTGATCCCGGCCGCAGCCCTGATCGGCGGCGGATTCTTGCTGCTGATCGACACGCTGGCGCGCAGCGCGGCCCAGGTCGAAATTCCGCTCGGCATCCTCACCGCCTTCGTCGGCACGCCGTTCTTCATCTGGCTGCTCGCCAGCGTCTCGAAGACCTGGTCCGCGCCGTGATCCTGTCCGGCGACAATCTCTCGATCGGCTACCGCGACCGCCTGGTCGGCAGCGCGCTCGGCGTGCGGCTTGCGGCCGGCGAAGTGCTGGCGCTGCTCGGTCCCAATGGCGGCGGCAAGACCACGCTGCTGAAGACGTTGATCGGCCTGCTTCGACCCAAGGCCGGCGAAGTGCGGCTCGGCGATCGCCCGCTCGACGACTATTCCAGCCGCGAGCGTGCGCGGCTGATCGCCTATGTGCCGCAATCGCATGCGGCGACCTTCGCCTTCACGGTCGAGACGATGGTGCTGATGGGACGCACCGCGCATGGCGGGCTGTTCAGCCGGCCGACGGTCGCCGATCGCGCCGTCGCCGCACGCATGCTCGAGCGGTTCGGCATCGCCCATCTCGCCGAGCGGCCCTGCACCATGATCTCCGGCGGCGAGCGTCAGCTCACGCTGCTCGCCCGCGCGCTGGCGCAGGAGCCGCAATTCGTCGTGCTGGACGAACCGACGGCGAGCCTCGACTTCGGCAATCAGGGCCGCGTCATCCGCGAACTGCGCGCACTTCGCGCCTCCGGTCACGGCGTGCTGTTCACGACGCACGATCCCAATCACGCCATGGCCGCGGCCGATCGCGCCTATCTCCTGCGCCAGGGCGCAGAGGTCGGCGAAGGCCCGGTCGCGGACGTACTGACGCGCGAGAGATTGGAAGCACTCTACGGCGCGCGCATCAGGCAGATGCGCGATACGGCGACAGGCGCCGCGGCATTCCTGCCGGATTGATCGCGAGCGCTTCAACAATTTGTAGATTTCATGGGGCGGTGAGCGTGGCCTTTCCGATAGGTTTGGGTTTCCTCACTCGAACCCACGGAGAGTCAGATGCAAGCATCG
>NZ_JAGWUA010000306.1 GCF_028868675.1 Bradyrhizobium sp. | reverse complement strand
ATCGAGGCGTTGATGGCGGGGTTGAAGGAGGTCTCCGACAACATCGCCCACGACCTCAAGACGCCGCTGACGCGGCTGCGCAATCGCGCCGAGGAGGCACTGGCGCGATCGGGCAGCGAGAGCGAATACCGCGCGGCGCTGGAGCGGACCATCGAGGAGTCCGACGGGCTGATCCGCACCTTCAATGCGCTGCTGATGATTGCGCGCGCGGAGTCCGGCCAGGCGCGCGGCAACATGGACGATTTCGATGCAGCCGAGGTCGCCAACGGCATCCACGAGCTCTACGAGCCGCTCGCCGAGGATGACGGCATGGCGCTGAAGGTCAGGACCGAACCGACGCCCGTTCACGGCAACCGCGAACTGATCAGCCAGGCGCTCGCCAATCTCGTCGAGAACGCGATCAAATACGGCAAGCCGGTCGCGCAGGCCGCGGGAACCGTGGTCAGCATGGATAGCCGCCAGATCCTGGTCGAGGCGAAGCGCGAGGGCGACCGGGTGCTGCTCAGCGTCACCGATCGCGGGCCCGGAATCCCGGAAGGCGACCGCAAGCATGCCGTGGAGCGCTTCGTGCGCCTGGAGACGAGCCGGACACTACCGGGGTCCGGTCTCGGCCTCAGCCTTGCGTCCGCGGTCGCCACGCTGCACGGCGGCGAATTGAAGCTGGGCGATGCCCATCCGGGCCTCGTCGCCACGCTCGTCTTGCCCGCGCGCGCCGGTGCCGGCGACAGGGTTGCTCCGGCGATGCAGGATGTGCCACAGAAGGTGGCATGAAACTCTCCGCGCCGGGAAACGCGGACAAGCATGGTGCAACTCTCGCCGCGCGATTTGCGGAGGGCCCCCATGTTGCCGCTTCCGCAACCGCCGAACAGCGTCTCCGCGACTGGCTGGCCGAGCTCGAGCCGCAGCACGTCGCGGCAATCGATGCCGCGCTGGTTCATCCCCTGGCCAGGACCATCCTGGCCGGAATCGCCGAATTCTCGCCCTATCTGTTCGATCTGGTCCGCGCCGATCCCGAGCGGCTGACCCGGCTGCTCGCCTGCGATCCCGACGCGCATCTGGCCTCGCTGATCGAGACCGCCAGGCGGGCGGTGATGGCGGCCCCTGATGAAGCCGAGGTGATGCGGTTGCTTCGCCGCATGAAATCGGAGGCCGCGCTCCTGATCGCGCTGTGCGACATCGGCGGCGTCTGGCCGGTGATGCGGGTGACGGCCGCGCTCACCGATCTGGCTGTCTCCTCGGTGCAGGCGGCACTGCAATTCCTGCTGCGGCAGGAAGCCGCACGCGGCCGGCTGGTGCCGCCGAACCCGGACGCGCCGGAAGAGGGCTGCGGCCTGATCGTGCTCGCGATGGGCAAGATGGGCGCGGGCGAACTGAACTATTCCAGCGACGTCGATCTCATCGTGTTCTTCGATCCGGAGGCGACGACGCTCGCCGATGGAATCGAGCCGCAGCCGTTCTTCGTCCGGGTGACGCAGGGGATCGCGCGCCTGCTGCAGCAGCGGACCTATGACGGCTACGTGTTCCGCGTCGATCTCAGGCTTCGTCCCGATCCATCCTCGACCCAGGTCGCGATCTCCCGCGACGCGGCGCTGAGCTACTACGAGCGGGAAGGGCGCACATGGGAGCGCGCCGCCATGATCAAGGCGCGCGCCTGTGCCGGCGACCTGCGGGCCGGCGAGGCGCTGCTCGCCGAGATCGCGCCCTTCGTCTGGCGCAAGCATCTCGATTTCGCCGCGCTCGCCGACGTCCACGACATGAAGCGGCAGATGCAGACCTACCGCGGCCAGACCGATGTCGCGGTCGAAGGCCACAACGTGAAGGTCGGGCGCGGCGGCATCCGCGAGATCGAATTCTTCGCGCAGACCCAGCAATTGATCGCCGGCGGCCGGCATCCGGAGCTGCGGGTGCGGCCGACGCTGGTGGCGCTCGACGTGCTCGCCGCCAGCAACTGGATCACCACGCAGGCGCGCGATGAGCTCGCGACGGCGTATGAATTCCTGCGCCGGGTCGAGCATCGCCTGCAGATGATCGCCGACGAGCAGACCCATGCGCTGCCCGACGACAAGGAGGCCGTGGAGCGCGTCGCATGGTTCTTCGGCTGTGAGAGCCGGGAGGCCTTTGCGCGCGATCTGTTGCGGCAGCTCGGGATCGTGCAGGGCCACTACGAAAAACTGTTCGAGGGCGATCCGACCGGGACGGCAAGCCTCCCGGCCATCGACTACGGCGCCGGTCCCGACGATCCGCGGCTGCTGCAGCATCTGACGACGCTCGGTTTCAAGAAGCCCGCGGCCGCGGCGCAGACCGTGCGCGACTGGATCACGGGCGACTACAGGGTGTTCCGCAGCGAGGCGACGCGCAGCGCCTTCATCGAGTTCGTGCCGGCGCTGATCGACGGTCTGGCGCATGCCGAGGAGCCCGACGGCGCCGTCGTCGTGTTCGATCAGTTCCTGCAGGCGCTGCAGCGCGGCGGGCGGCTGATCACGCTGCTCAGCCAGAACCGCGACCTCGTCGCTCTGGTGGCGCTGGTGCTGGGCGCCGCCCCGCGGCTCGGCGAGATGCTGGCGCGACAGCCGCAGTTGATGGACGGCCTGATCGATCCGCGCTTCTTCGGCGCGATGCCGGACAAGCAGGAATTGTCGGCGCGGCTCGCGGCCACGGTCAAGGATGCGGATTCCTACGAGGAGTTTCTCGACCGGCTGCGCCTGTTCGGGCAGGAGAGCCTGTTCCTGATCGGCACGCGCATCCTGTCCGGAACGGTCTCGGCGCAGCAGGCGAGCACGGCCTTCGCCGACGTCGCCGAGGGCATCGTCCATACCGTGCACGGCCTGGTCGCCGACCGCTTCGCGGCCCAGCACGGCCGCATCAAGGGCCAGGAGACCGCGATCATCGCGATGGGCCGGCTCGGCAGCCGCGAGATGACGGCATCCTCCGACCTCGACCTGATCCTGCTCTACGATTTCGACGGCGAGCATCCCGACTCCGACGGGCCGAAATCGCTGCAGGGCGCGCATTATTTCGCCCGCTTCACCCAGCGCCTGATCAGCGCCTTCACGACGCGCACCAATTACGGCGTGCTGTACGAGATCGACATGCGGCTGCGACCCTCGGGGCGCGCGGGCCCCGTGGCCTCCAGCATCGCCTCGTTTGCCGACTACCAGGCGCAGGAGGCCTGGACCTGGGAGCACATGGCGCTGACGCGGGCGCGCGTGGTGTCGGCCTCGCCGGAATTTTGCGCGCGGATCGAAGCCGTGATCCGCGACGTGCTGACGCGGCAGCGCGACCGTCTGGCCATCGCCCACGACGTCGCCGACATGCGGCGCGCGATCGCGCAGGAGAAGGGCGAGACCGACCATTGGGATCTCAAATATGCCGCCGGCGGCACGATCGATATCGATTTCATCGCGCAATATCTCCAGCTCGTGCATGCGCACGAGAAGCCGGAGATTCTGGACGTCTCCACGCTGCAGGTACTGGAGAATGCCGCGCGGCTCGGCGTGCTCGCGCAATCGGAGGCCGAAATCCTGCGCGCCGCGGCGCGACTCTATCACGACCTGACGCAGATCTTGCGGCTGTGCGTCAGCGAGGGCTTCAAGGCGGAGACCGCCGGCGTCGACCTGCAGCGCGTGATGGCGCGCGCCGGCGACGCGCCGGATTTCTCCTCGCTGGAGGCGCGGGTGAAGGAGACGCAGGGCGAAGTCCGGCGGGTGTTCACGGCGCTGCTGGAAGGCAAATAGGTCCACTCAATCCGGCAGGAATGCCGCGGCGCCTGTCGCCGTATCGCGCATCTGCCTGATGCGCGCGCCGTAGAGCGCTTCCAATCTCTCGCGCGTCAGTACGTCCGCGACCGGGCCTTCGCCGACCTCTGCGCCCTGGCGCAGGAGATAGGCGCGATCGGCCGCGGCCATGGCGTGATTGGGA
>NZ_JAGWUA010000089.1 GCF_028868675.1 Bradyrhizobium sp. | reverse complement strand
GGCGTGCACGAGATGATCATCAAGATGCGCGAGGGCTACAACACGCAGGTCGGCGAACAGGGCGCGGCGCTGTCCGCAGGGCAGGCGCAGCGTGTCGCGCTGGCCCGCGCGCTGTACGGCAATCCGTTCCTGATCGTGCTGGATGAGCCCAACTCCAACCTCGACACCGAAGGCGACGAGGCGCTGACGCGCGCCGTGCGCGCCGCGCGCGAACGCGGCGCGATCGTGGTGGTCGTCGCCCACCGGCCGATCGGCATCGAGGCGGTCGACCACATCCTGGTGCTGCGCGACGGCCGCATGCAGGCGTTCGGACCGAAGGAGCAGGTGCTGGCCCAGGTGCTGCAGCCCCGCGTCGCACCACCCACGCCGATCAAGATCGTCAGTGAAGGCGGAGTGGCGAAGCCATGAGCACGGTGGCAATCGGCGGGCCGAAGCCGGCGGCGAAGAAGAGCGTGCGGCAGTCGATCAAGTTCCACCTGATGCTGGGGCTGGTGATCGTGCTGGTGCTGGCCGGCGGGCTCGGCGGCTGGGCCTCCACCGTGCTGATCTCCGGCGCGCTGATCGCACCGGGCCAGGTGGTCGTCGAATCCAACGTCAAGAAGGTGCAGCATCCGACCGGCGGCGTGGTCGGCGAGGTGCGCGCCCGCGACGGCGACCTGGTCAAGGCCGGCGACATCGTGGTGCGGCTCGACGACACCGTCACCAAGGCCAACCTCGCCATCGTTACCAAGAATCTCGACGCCGCGCAGGCGCGCGCGGCGCGGCTGCAGGCCGAGCAGCGCGGGCTCGACAAGATCACCTTTCCGCCGGAGCTTTTGCAGCGCGCCGACGATCCCGACGTCAAGACCCTGCTCGCCAGCGAGACCAAGCTGTTCGAAGTGCGCGTCAACGGGCGCGCCGGCCAGAAGGCGCAGCTCAGGGAACGCATCACGCAGCTCAACGAGGAGATCGAGGGTCTGGCCGCGCAGGAGAAGGCCAAGGATCAGGAGATATCCCTGGTGCAGAAGGAGCTCACCGGCGTCCGCGATCTCTACGACAAGCATTTGGTGCAGCTGTCGCGCCTGACCACGCTCGAGCGCGACTCGGCGCGCCTGAACGGCGAGCGTGCGCAGTACGTCGCCTCGCGCGCCCAGGCCAAGGGCAAGATCACCGAGACCGAGTTGCAGATCATCCAGGTCGACAAGGACATGGTGAGCGAGGTCTCCAAGGACCTGCGTGAGACCAACGACAAGATCGGCGAACTGATCGAGCGCAAGGTCACCGCCGAGGATCAGCTCCGCCGCGTCGACATCCGTGCGCCGCAGGACGGCATGGTGCTGCAGTCGACCGTGCACACCGTCGGCGGCGTCGTCACCGCCGGCGACACGCTCATGCTGATCGTGCCGCAGGCCGACGACCTCCAGGTCGAGGCCAAGGTCAATCCGATCGACATCGACAAGCTTCAGATTGGCCAGAAGACGCTGTTGCGGCTTTCCGCCTTCAACCAGCGCACCACTCCGGAATTGAACGGCCTCGTCAGCCGCGTCTCGCCCGACGTCACCACCGACCAGCGCACCGGCCAGAGCTACTACACCATCCGCGTCTCGATGCCGCCGGAGGAGGTCGCCCGCCTCGGTGAGGTCAAGCTGATCCCCGGCATGCCGGTGGAGGCCTTCGTGCAGACCGGCGACCGCACTCTGCTGTCCTATCTGATGAAGCCACTGCACGACCAGTTGATGCGCACGTTCCGCGAGCGGTGAGCGCGGCTGGCTGCGGTGCGACCCGTCGGCTTTGCCCGTGCCGCGCATGATGACAGGCGCCGAAATATCCAGCATTGTGGAGGGCGGAGGCGCAGGGGGACGGCATGCCGCTGGCGCGCGACAAGATCATCGGTCATGACCTGGAGCGGCTCGCATTCCGCTTCACCATGCTCGATGACGGCGACGTCGTGCAGTGCCAGATCAGCGATGCCGCACTCGACGATCTCGCCGGCATGAAGGGCACGGAAAGCAGCGCGCGGCAGGCGCAGTTCCTGTCGCTCCGCGATACCATCGAGAGAATCGCCTCCGACCTCTACGACGAGGCCCCGCGCTTCAAGGGCTACGTGGTGCGGATCTTTACGAAGCATCTCGGGAAGTAGCGGAAGGTCATCTGTAGCCCGGATGAAGCGAAGCGAAATCCGGGGCCGCATGCTCCCCGCATTCCGCTTGCGCTCCATGCGGGCTACTGATCGTCAGGATGATTTATCGTTCGAGCTTCTTCAGCAGCAACTTGAGCGCCGTCTCCGCAAACGCATGCATGTTGGCGAAGCGATCGTTGCTTCCCGTCTCCAGCGTCGTCACCTCGTCGGCGGCGCCCGCGACCGCGATGCAGCTGTGGCCGGCCGCGTCGCCGTAGCGGTTGCCGGTCGGGCCGGCAGCACCGGTCTCCGAGAGGCCCCAATCGGTGCGAAAACGCTCGCGCATCTGCCGCGCCAGCAGTGCCGCATAAGGCTCCGAAGACGAGCGCAGGCCGCGCATTGCGTCGTCCGGAATATCCATCAGGATACGGCGCGCGTCGCGGGTATAGACCACGGCGCCGCCGATAAAATAGGCCGATGCCCCCGGCACGGCGAGCAGGCTCGCCGAGATCAACCCGCCGGTCGAGGATTCCGCGACCGCAATCGTGTGTTTTCGCGCGATCAGCCTGGCCGCGACCTGTTCCGCAACGCTCACGAGATGTTTCATGTCTCACTCCCCTCGAAAATCCGGCTGCGTTTTCCTAGCATATGATCCAGTCACCGGGCTTGGTTGCAGGAGGTGGCCGGGCCTGCTTCAATGGCGGCAAGGAGTGGCGCCGCAATGCGCCCAAGAGGAAGCGACATGACGTCACTGATTGCCGGCGGCGTGGATTGCGATGTGCATCCGGCGGTGCCGCATCTGACCAGCCTGCTGCCCTATCTCAACGACTACTGGCGCGACCAGGTGACGACGCGCGGCATGGTCGATCTCGTCTCGCAATCCTATCCGCAGAACTCCCCGATCACCGCCCGCGCCGACTGGCGGCCGGAGACCGGCAAGCCCGGCCAGCACCTCGACGACATGCGTCGCCATGTGCTCGATCCCTTCAAGGTCGAGTACGCGATCTGCAACCCGCTCTACGGCGTGCAGATGGTGTTTTCCGAGGACATGGCGGATACGTTCTCCCGCGCGCTGAACGACTGGCTGGCCAAGGAGTGGCTGGATCGCGACCCGCGGTTGCGCGGCTCGATCGTCATCCAGCTCCAGAGCGTCGAGAAGGCCGTGGTCGAGATCGAGCGTTGTGCGAAAGATCCGCGCTTCGTCCAGGTGCTCATGCTTGTCATGGGCGACATCCCCCTCGGCAAGCGCGCGTTGTGGCCGATCTATGCCGCGGCGGAGCGCCTCGGGTTGCCGATCGGCGTCCATGCCGGTTCCGCCTATCACAATCCGCCGACCGCGGTGGGCTGGGGTTCCTACCACATCGAGGACTATGTCGGTCAGGCCCAGGCGTTCCAAACGCAATTAACCAGTTTGATCGTTGAAGGTGTATTTGCGCGCCATCCACGGTTAAAATTCGTTTTGCTGGAATCGGGGTTCACTTGGCTGCCGCCTTATCTCTGGCGGCTGCACAAGTTCTGGCGGGGGGTACGAATGGAGACGCCCTGGGTCGATCGGGCACCGCTCGAGATTGTGCGGAGCAACATCCGTTTTTCGTTGCAGCCAATCGACGCACCGCCCGACCCGGCGACACTAAATCGCCTGTTTGACCATATGCAGTCGGACGAATTGCTCCTATTCTCCACCGACTATCCGCACTGGCAATTCGACGGCCTGGATGCGCTGCCCGAAGGCCTCTCTGCGGACCTCGTGCGCAAGATCATGATCGACAATCCGCACGCGACGTACCCCCGCCTGAAAGAACTCCCTCCCAAGGAGGCAAGGCCATGAACATCCAGTTCCGCGAAAACACCGAAGCCGCGTCCCCCCTCACGATCAAGACCGCCATCGCGGACTGCGACATCCACCCGACACGCGCCACGCGAACCGAACTCTATCCCTATCTCGCCAAACGCTGGCAGCATCATCTCGAGGTCTACGGCGTGCATGCCTATCAGGGCATGATGGAAGGTCCTCCTTATCCAAAGGCCCAGCCCAACGCGTCGCGCCGCGACGCCTATCCGCCGGAGGGCGGACCGCAGGGCTCCTCGCTGTCCTTCATGCAGAAGCAGCATCTCGATCCCAACAACGTCACGTTCGGCGTGCTCAATCCGCTCGGCACCGGACAGGGCATCCGCAATCACGAGCTCTCGGCCGCGCTGAACTCGGCGATCAACGACTGGCAGATCGACAAGTGGACCAGCAAGGACAAGCGGCTGAAGGCCTCGATCGTCGTCGGCAACGAGGACGGGCTGACGGCGGCCGCCGAAATCCGCGAGCGCGCCGGCGACAGGAATTTCGTCCAGGTGCTGCTGCTCAGCCGCAACGTCGAGCCGCTCGGCCAGCGCCGTTACTGGCCGATCTACCAGGCGGCCGAAGAGGCCGGCCTTCCCGTCGGCGTGCATGCCTTCGGCTTCGGCGGCAATCCGATCTCGCCGTCGGGCTGGCCGTCCTATTACATCGAGGAGATGGTCGGCCACTCGCAATGCCAGCAATCGGCGCTGGCGAGCCTGGTGCTCGAAGGCGTGTTTGAGCGCTTCCCGAAGCTGAAGATGGTGATGATCGAGGCCGGCTTCGGCTGGGCGCCGTCACTGTGCTGGCGGCTCGACAAGGCCTGGGAGAAGCTGCGCAGCGAGGTGCCGCACGTGAAGCGGCCGCCGTCGGAATACATCCGCGAGCGCGTGTGGTTCACGACGCAGCCGATGGAGGATCCGGAGCGGCGCGAGGACCTGTTCGACGTCATCAAGTGGATCGGCTGGGACAAGCTCCTGTTCGCCACCGACTATCCGCACTGGGACTATGACGAGCCCTCGCGCGTGCTGCCGCCCGGCGTGTCCGAGGCCAACCGCGAGGCGTTCTATCTCGGCAATGCGCGGAAGCTGTACGGCGTTTCCTGATGGCAAGGCACGTTATTGCCGCGGTGGATGAGCTGCCGCCCGGCACGCGGAAGTTCTTGGAGATCGACGGCCGGCCGATCGCGGTCTTCAACATCAACGGCGAGTTCTTCGGCCTGATGAACCGCTGCCCGCATCAGGGTGCCGCGCTCTGCGAGGGGCCGCTGATCGGGCTCGCACAATCCAAGAATCCCGGCGAGATCGAGTACACGAAACGCGGGGAGATCATCCGCTGTCCCTGGCATGGCTGGGAGTTCGACGTGCGCACCGGCCAGTCCTACTGCGATCCGCGCCGCTTCCGCGTCAAGGCCTATCCGGCCCATGTCGAGCCTGGCGCCGACGTCGTGAAAGGCCCTTATGTCGCGGAGACGATCCCCGTGCGCGTCGAGAGCGACTACGTCGTGGTGGATTTGTAGCCGGTATCGCCGGCAATCGGCTTCATGCCTTGCTTTGCGCCGCAGCCACCACCCATTCCCGGAACGCGGCGAGTTTTGGCGGATCGCGGCGTCCGTCGGGCGAGACCAGGTAGAAACCGGCATCGGCGGGGAGCGCAATGCGGAAGGGCACGACCAGGCGGCCCTTGGCGATGTCGTCCTGGACGTAGGAGGTGCGGCCCATCGCCACGCCGATGCCGTCGATCGCGGCCTGGATGGTCATGAACATCAGGTCGAAGGTGATGCCGGGCGGCCGGGAGATGTCGGTCGGCAGGCTTGCCGCCGTCAGCCACAGCCGCCAGTCGTCGCTGTTGGTGCTGGAGGTGTGCAGGAGCACGTGATCCCTGAGGTCCTCGGGGCAGCGCAGCGGCTTACTGCCGCGCAGCAGGGACGGGCTGCACACCGGAAACAGCTCGTCTGCCATCAGCCAGTCGGCGCGAACGCCCGGCCACTGGCCGCGGCCGTAGCGGATGCCGGCATCGACATTGTCGCGCTGGAAGTCGACGAGGCCGGGCGAGGTGGTGATGCGGACGTCGATGCCGGGATGCGCCTCCTGGAAATCGGTTAGCCGCGGCAGGAGCCATTTCGCCGCGAGCGAGGCCAGCGTCGAGACCGTCAGCACCTTGTCGTCGTCGCGGCGGAGCAGGCGATCAGTCGCAAGCCTGAGATCGTTGAAGGCGGCGCGCACGCCGGGAAGGTAGTCGCGCGCCTCCGCGGTCAGCGCCAGCGCCCGGTTCTGCCGGATGAACAGGCGAATGCCGAGCTCCTCCTCGAGCCTGCGGATCTGATGGCTGATCGCGGTCTGCGTGACGTTGAGCTCGCTCGCCGCCAGCGTGAAGCTCAGATGACGCGCGGCGGCCTCAAAGGCCCGCAATCCGTTCAGCGAAGGCAATCTGGCAGTCATTTAGGAGCAGAGTATATGACTTGATTTCATGCGAAAAGGTACAAATTGTCATTTGTGGACAGCGAGCTTTAGGCAGATGTTCGGCTCCAAAGCTAGTTCTAGGAGCCGAAAATGTCCATTACGACTATCCATTCGATGACAAATCATCATGCACCGGGTCTCGCGAGCAGGATCGGCGAGATTCTCCATGTCTGGCACGAGCGCTACCGCGCCCGGCAGGAACTAGCGCAGTGGACGGCCCGCGATCTCCACGACATCGGGCTGTCTTGGAGCGACATCGCCCACGAGGCCAACAAACCCTTTTGGCGGGCCTGATCGGCCGCCAGGCCGGCGCCGCCTCTTGAGGGGCGCCGGCGGTCCCTTGTTCGCGGGAGCCTCGTCATGAGCACGCTGCGCCTCGACGATCTCAGGCAATATTCCGACACGCTGCGCACCCGCCACGGCCAGGCGCTCACCCTGCGCTTCGTCGAACCGCGCGACACCGACGAGCTGCAACACTATTTTTGTTCGCTGTCGCAGCGGTCGCGCTACAACCGCTTCTTCGGTGCGCTCAGCGAATTGCCCAAGGGCCTGCTGCATGACTTCCTGCAGGTCGGCGAGCGCGAACGCTTCAGCGTCATCGCGACCAAGATGGTCGACGGTTTCGAGGCCATCGTCGGCGAAGCCCGCTATGCCTTCGATGCCGGGACGTCGAGCCTCGAATTCGGCCTGTCGGTGCACGACCGCTGGCAGAGCTACGGCATCGGCGCGGCGCTGACGAGGAACCTGGAATGCCGCGCGGCTGCGTTCGGCGCCGGGCGTCTCGTCGGCGACACCCTGCGCTCCAACGACGTGATGATTGCGCTCGCCAGGAAGTCCGGCTTCACCTTCGTCAACCATCCCGACGACTGGAAGCTGGTGCGCTTCGCCAAGGAGATCGCCGTCGAGCCGAAGGATATCCCCTGCGCGAGCTGGCGGCTCGCACGCGCTGATCAGCTCCCAGTGAATACCGGCTTGCGCTTGTCGATGAAGGCTTGCACTGCTTCCTTGTGATCGTCCGTCGTGGTCAGCCGGATCAGCCGCACGGCCTCGTGGTCGCGGGCCGTCTCGAAATCGAACAGCAGCGCCTCGTCGAGATTTTCCTTCATGTAGCGCAAGGCGAACCGCGGACCTTCGGCCAGCGACTTTGCGAGCGTAAAGGCCTCCTCTTGCAGCCTGTCGTCAGGAACCACTCGATTGACGAGGCCGATCGCCTCGCATCTGGCGGCGTCGACCTTGTCTCCGGTGAACATCAGTTCGCGCGCCCGCGAAGTTCCGACCAGCCGGGTCAGGAGCCAGGCGATGCCATAGTCGCCGCTGAGCGCGACGCGGGCATAGCCGGTGGAGACGAAGGCCGATTGCGCGGCGATGCGGATGTCGCAGGCCATGGCGATCGCAAGGCCGGCGCCGACCGCAGGTCCCGGCAGTGCCGCGATGGTCGGCTTCCGCACCGAGACCAGTGCGCCGGTCAGGAGCCGCTGCCGCTCCTGCAGGTCGGCGACCTTGTCGTCGAAGGACATCTCGAGCTTCTTCCTGTCGCGATGCGCGCCCATGCCCTTGACGTTGCCGCCGGCGCAGAACGCTTGCCCGCTGCCGGTGAGCAGCAGCGCGCCGACGTTCGAGTCCTCGCCGCAGCTACGGATCATTGCGCGCAACGCCGGTGTAAGCGCGTCGGACAGCGAATTGCGCGCTTCCGGCCGGTTCAGCGTGATGATCGCGACGCGGTCGCGGATGACGCAGAGGAGCTCGTTGGTGCCGGTGTCGATGGCGGTTTCGGTGGTCATCGATGCTCCATTCTTGCTCCGTCATTGCGAGCGAAGCGAAGCAATCCAGGATCGTTCCACGGAGGAAGTCTGGATTGCTTCGTCGCTTCGCTCCTAGGAAGAAAGTGGGTGGGTACCGGTCTAAACTCAGTCAGAGTGGCTCACCCATTTTCATCTAAGGCGGGTCGGCCCCTCGGGCCGGTCGGAACTCGCAATGACGCTCGTTGTGACGGCGTCGTGCTCAAAACTTCTCCACCCAGGGTCGCAATTCCAGCTCCCAGGTCCAGGCGCTGCGCGGCTGCTGCAGCACGTTCCAGTAACTCTCCGCAATCGCGTCGGGATCGAGCATCGAATCCGGCCGGTCAGGCGGCTCGGTGCGGGTGCCGCTGCGGATGCCGCCGTCGATGACGAAATGCGCGACATGGATGCCTTGCGGCGACAGTTCGCGCGCCATGCTTTGCGCCAGCCCGCGCAGCGCGAACTTGCCCATCGCGAACGGCGCCGACTGCGCGTAGCCCTTGACGCTGGCGGATGCCCCGGTGAACAGGATCGCGCCATGCCTGTTCGGCAGCATGCGCCGGGCGGCTTGCTGCGCCACCAGGAAGCCGCCATAGGCGCTGACCGCGATCGATTGCGCGACGTCCGCTGCTACCAGATCGACGAACGGGCCGCGCGTCCGTCCGCTGGCGTTGTAGATCACGACGTCCGGGGTACCGGTCTCCCGCTCGACCATGCCGAACAGGCGCTCGACCTCGTCGGGCTCGGTGGCGTTGCAGGCAAACGCCCGTGTGCCGGTTTCGGTGCAGAGCGCGCCGAGCTTTTCGATCTTGCGCGCCGCGACCGCCACGCGCAGTCCCTTTGACGCGAGCAGACGGGCCAGCGACGCGCTCAATCCTTCGCCGGCGCCGACGATCAGCGCGTTCTTGTAGGTCGGATGTTCCATGGCTTGATCCCTCGAGGGCAGGAGCAACCTATCTAGGCGCGCAGGCCGTCGCGGCAACCCGCCTCGATCAGGATCGGATCGAGCGCAGCCTTGTCCGCGACCGCCGCATATTTCGCGCGCAGTGCGGCAAGCGACCGCGCGTGATATTTCTGCGGCTTCTGGATCCAGACCCTGTCGCCCAGCTGCACACTGAACTCCTCTCTGCCTTCGGCGAGCGCCTTCTCGTTCGCCACCGTCCAGAGCATGAAGCGGCCGCCGACCTGGTCCTTCAGGATCGGCATCAGGGTCGGGGCGAGTTGTTGCCAGCTCTCGAAGACGCCTTCGGCGCGCGGCCACAGCATGCGGTGGATCCAGTCGAGCACGCGCGGCGCGTTGCCTTCGATCAGCGCGCCGGCGGTCGGATCGGTCCAGAGCTCGTAGAGCTGTCCCCATAGGCCGAAATCGCCGAAAGCCGGCTGGCCGCCAAACAGATAGGGGCGGTCCGAAAGATGCGCCTCCAGAAGTGCGAGCATCTCGAAAAAGCCGGTTTCGATCTGCGATGCGGTGACGTCGTTGGAGCCGACGAACCAGACCCGGTCCACCATGCGGGTGCGGACCTGGTCGGCGATGTTCTCGAAGTCGGCCTCAGCGGTCTTCGGCGCGCGCATTCGCGCGATGCGGCCGGCCGAGGCGCGCTGGTCGACCTCGCGGGCCCAGCGGAAGTGGAACATCCATTTGTTGCCCCACTCGTCGCCGAATTCCTCGATCAGCGCCGAGATGAAGCCGAGCGCGCCCGGAGGATGCACCGACGGCTCGGGAAACAGCGTCTCCATCTGGTCCATGATCGGCGTGGAGTCCTGCGTGCTCTTGCCGTCGGGCGTCACCACCAGGGGAATGATCGGCAGCTTGGCGTATTTCTCGTACTCCGCCTGGCTCGCCGCATTGCGCAGGACCCATCGATGCGGAATGGCCTTGTAGCGGAAATAGGAGCGGACCTTGACGGAATAGGGCGACATCTCCGCGCCGAAGATGCGATAGCGCTCCGCCATGGGGCTCTTCTCCGGGTACATTGCTTGTTGGCTTTATCGGCCGCCCGATCTGGAGCATGATCCACATCATGCCAAGCGGCAAGCGGTAAAGCGCGCCGTGCGGGAATGCCGTGGGACGGAAACGAAGAGGCCAGCCATGCTCAAGCCGACCGGATCGAATGACGCCGCGCGCGCGGATCAGCCGGGCCTGCTCGCACCCGACACCACGGGCATGAATTTCTATCGCGCCGATCCCGCGCTGGCCGACCTGCTGCGCATCCATCTGCCGGATCGGCTCTTCCGTCACATCGAGCCGCATCTCGACCGGCTCGGGGAACTCGCCGGCGGCCGTCTCGATGACTGCGCGCGGCTTGCCGACCGGCACACACCGGTCCTGCACCAGCGCGACAAGTTCGGCCGCGATGTGCAGTGGATCGAGTATCACCCGGCCTATCGGGAGCTCGAGAACGCCGCGTTCGGCGAGTTCGGCATCCACGCGCTGTCGATCCGCAAGGGCATCATGGGCTGGCCGGACAAATATCCCGTGGTCGCCAAGCACGCCTTCACGTTCCTGTTCAACCAGACCGAATTCGGCATGGGCTGCCCGATCAACGTCACCGACGGCTGCGCCAAGCTTCTGGCGAATTTCGGCAGCGAGGCCCTGAAGGCGAAATATCTCGACGGCTTGACGCAGACCGACATGAGCAAGCTGACCCAGGGCGGCCAGTTCATGACCGAGAAGGAAGGCGGCTCCGACGTCGGCACGCTGATCACCACGGCCGTGCAGGAGGGTGATCACTGGCGTCTCACCGGCGAAAAATGGTTCTGCTCGAATGCCGATGCCAAGGTGGTGATGCTGCTGGCGCGCCCCGAGGGCGCCGGCCCCGGCACGCGCGGCGTCGGCCTGTTCCTGATGCCGCGCTTCCTCGACGACGGCTCGCAGAACCACTACCGGATCGTACGGCTGAAGGACAAGCTCGGCACCCGCTCGATGGCGTCGGGCGAGATCAAGCTCGAAGGCGCGATCGCCTACGCCGTCGGCCGGCTCGACCGCGGCTTCGTGCAGATGGCCGAGATGGTGAATTCCTCGCGGCTCTCCAACGGCGTCAAGTCCACCGCGCTGATGCGCCGCGCCTTCCACGACGCGCTTACCGTGGCGAAGAACCGCGTGGTATTCGGCAGCCGCATCATCGACCTGCCGCTCGGGCGGCGCCAGATGATGAAGATCCTGCTCCCGGTCGAGCAGGCGCTGTCGATGAGCTTCCTCACCGCTGACGCGCTCGACCGCGCCGAGGCCGGCAGCCAGGACGCCGCCGCGCTGCTGCGCATCCTGACGCCGACGCTGAAGTTCCGTGCCACGCGCGATGCCCGCAAGGTTTGCGGCGATGCGCTCGAGATGCGCGGCGGCATCGGCTACGTCGAGGAATTCGCCACCGCGCGGCTGCTGCGCGACGCCCATCTCGGCTCGATCTGGGAAGGCACCGGCAACATCGTCGCCATCGACGCGCTGAAGCGCGCGGTCGGCCGCCACGGCGCGGAATCCGCGCTCGCCGCCGACCTGCACGCAAGGCTCGACGACGGCGCATCCGTACCGCAGGCCTGGCGCGACCGGTTGCGCGATCTCACCGACCGCGCCGTCGGCTTCGCGCGCGAGGTCGCAGCGCGCGCCGACAACGAGGCCGATGCGCGGCGCGCGACCAGCGTGCTCTATCATGTCGCAAGTGCGGTGCAGCTTGCCTGGGAGGCCGGCCGCATCCACGAGGTGCGCGGCGATGCGCGCAGGCTGCTGCTGTCCCGGCTCGTGATCGATCACCGGGTCTCGGTCAGCGATCCGTTTCGACCCACGGAAAATCCGGCGCAGCAGGCGATCGCCTCGCTCCTGCTCGGCGAGTGCGCGGCCGGCATGGCCGAGGTTGGCGAATTGGTTCTGGCAGCGTAGGCTGCGTTCCGAACCCAAGAAGAAGCTTTAGGGAGTGCTCGATGAAGGCCGCCGTCCTCTATGAAGTCAACAAGCCGCTGGTCATCGAGGATGTCAGCCTGCCGAAGCCCGGGCCGCGCGAGGTCCTGATCCGCACCGCGGTCGCGGGCCTGTGCCATTCCGACCTGCATTTCATGGAAGGCCTCTATCCGCATCCGCTACCCGCGGTGCTCGGCCACGAATCGGCTGGCGTGGTCGAGCAGGTCGGCTCCGACGTCACCTATGTGAAGCCCGGCGACCACGTCGTGACCTGCCTCTCGGTGTTCTGCGGCACCTGCGACTACTGCACCACCGGGCGCACCGTGCTCTGCACCGACACCACCGTGAAGATGCTGCCCGGTGCCTCCAACCGGATGCAGTGGTCGAAGCCGGAAAAGCTGCACCAGTTCCTCAACCTCTCCTCCTTCGCCGAGCAGATGCTGGTGCACGAGAACGCCATCGTGAAGATCCGCAAGGACATGCCGCTCGAGCTCGCCGCGCTGATCGGCTGCGGCGTCATCACCGGCTACGGCGCGGTGGTGAACACCGCCAAGGTGCAGGCCGGCGAGACCGTGGCGGTGATCGGCTGCGGCGGCGTCGGCATGGCGGCGATCAACGGCGCGCAGATCGCCGGCGCCGGCCGCGTCATCGCCATCGACACCAATCCGGCCAAGCTGCAGCTCGCGACCAAGCTGGGGGCGACCGACATCGTCAATCCCGCCGATGGCGACGTGGTGAAGCAGGTACGCGATCTCACCAATGGCGGCGTGCACCACGCCTTCGAGGTGCTCGGCCGCAAGGAGACCGCCGAGCAGGCCTTCGGCATGCTGGCCTCCGGCGGCACCGCGACCATCGTCGGCATGATCCCGTTCGGCCAGAAGATCGAGCTGCACGGCTTCGACTTCCTGCGCGAGCGAAAGATTCAGGGCTCGTCGATGGGCTCGAACCATTTCCGCGTCGACATGCCCCGGCTGGTCGAGTTCTACCTGCGCGGCCGGCTGCATCTGGAGGACTGGATTTCGGCCAAGCTGAAGCTCACGGAGATCAACGAAGGCTTCGCAAGCATGAAGGCTGGTAAGACCCTGCGCAGCGTGATCATGTTCGACCACTGACGTCATTCCGGAGCGGTGCGCAAGCGCGAACCCTTCCGTCATTGCGAGGAGCGAAGCGAAGCAATCCAGACTATTGCCGCGGCCGCATTTCTGGATTGCTTCGCTTCGCTCGCAATGACGGGAGCAAGATTTCGCTAATCATCAAACATCGGCGGCGGCGTGAATCCGCCGAATTCGCGCTCGATCAGTGCGGCGAGGTGCAGCGGCGTGCGGTCCTCGAGGAAGGGACCGACGATCTGCGCGCCGAGCGGCAGGCCTTCCTTCGACAGGCCGAGCGGAATGGCGGTGGCCGGCAGGCCGGGCAGCGTCGCGATGCCGGGCCAGGCGAGCTGGTCGGGATAGGGGAATTCCTTGCCGTCGATATTGATGCGGCGCTCCTCCTGCTCGGGGGAGTGATCGTGCGGATAGGCCGGCGTCGGCATGATCGGGCAGATCACCGCGTCGAACGAGTTGAACAGCGCATGCCATCGGGCGCGCAGGCCGGCGCGGGCAGCGGCATCCTGTACCCAGGCGCGATGGCTCGAGATGGTGCCACGGAGCCGCTCGGCGAACAGGCTTCGATCGCCTGCGGCAAGGCCGCTCACGGCGGCCTGCGTGCCCGCGATCTCGTCCGGCGGGAAGAACGCGCCCAGAAATCCCATCAGCATGCGCATGTAGAGCCGGGACGTCTCGGCGAAGTCGGGCAGCACCGGGCTCTCACGGGCGATCGTGACTCCGGTTCTCGACAGCCCGGCCGCGAGCGTCTCGATCGCCCCGCGGATCTCCTGGTTCGCCGGCAAGATCGGATGGCTGTCGATCACCAGCACGCGAAATCCCCGGAGCGCCTGGTGTCGCGCGGCGGGCAGGTCGAGCCTGTAGCCGACGCCGGCCTCCAGCGGATCGGGGCCCGCCATGACGTCGAGCAGCAGCGATAGGTCTGCCGCGCTCCGCGCCATCGGCCCGATCACGGCCATGTCGGCTTCGGACGGGATCGCGGGGAAGGGCGGCGGGGTGTGGCCGCGGGAGGCGCAGAGCGCAAAGGTCGGCTTGTGGGCATAGACGCCGCAATGAAAGGCGGGCACGCGCAGCGAGCCGCCGATGTCGGAGCCCATCGACAGCGAACCGAAACCCGCGGCGAGCGCGGCGGCCGAGCCGCCCGACGAGCCGCCGGGCGTGCGGCCGAGATCGAACGGATTGTTGGTGGTGCCGTAGATATCGTTGTAGCTCTGCCAGTCGGCGAGCCCGACCGGCACGTTGGTCTTGCCCAGCACCACGCCGCCGGCCTGCTTCGCGCGGCTGACCGCGACCGCGTCTTCCGCCGCCTTGTAGTTCTTCTGCGGCACGTAGCCCCAGGTGGTAGGCAGGCCCGCGACGTTGAAGGATTCCTTCACCGTCAGCGGCAGGCCGAGCAGCGGCCTGCTGTCGCCGCGTGCGCGTGCCGCGTCGGCCTCGCGCGCGTCGGCCAGCGCGCGGTCGAAATCCCGCACGCAGACCGCATTGATCTTGCCGTCGTGACGCTCGATGCGGCCGATGGCGTCCTGCGTCAGTTCGACCGACGAGACCTTCTTCGCGGCGAGCGCGGCCGTCAGCCCGGTTGCGCTCTCAAAGCTCCATTGCGATCTGGCCAAGGCATCTCTCCTGCATTTCGATGGCGGCGGATGATGCGCAGTTTGGCCTGATGTCGCAACCGTCGCTTGACAGCGGTTGCGGTACGCTCACGCGAGCCTGTCATCGCGCGGACACCGAACGTGGGCAGAAGCAGAGCCGCTACGCGGCGCCGATCAGTATTCCAACCCCCAGCACGATGGCGCCGCCCAGCACGATCTGGAACACCGCCTGCAGGAAGGGCGTGTCCATGTAGCGCGCGCGGATATAGGCGATTGCCCACAATTCGAAGAACACGACGACGCAGGCGATCGCGGTCGCGATCCAGAATGCGTTGGCCCAGCCGTCCGGCACCAGATAGGGCGCGGTGTGGCCGAGACCGCCGAGCGTCGTCATCAGTCCGCAGGTGACGCCGCGCAGCCAGGGCGAGCCGCGGCCGGTCAGAGAGCCGTCGTCGGACAGCGCCTCCGCAAACCCCATGCTGATGCCGGCGCCGATCGAGGCGGCGAGGCCGACCAGGAAGGTCTGCCAGTTGTGGTGGGTGGCGAAGGCCGCGGCGAACAGCGGCGCCAGCGTCGAGACCGAGCCGTCCATCAATCCGGCGAGGCCCGGCTGCACGTATTGCAGCACGAACATGCGGCGGCTGGTGCGGTCCTCCTCGGCGCGCACGTCGGGGCTGAGGATCTCGCCGGTGAGCCGGGTGGCCGTATGCTCGTGAGCCTTCTCGGCCTCGGCGAGGTCGCCGAGCAGCCGGCGCACGCCGACATCCTGCGCCTGCGCCGCGGCCTTGACGTAGAACCGCTCGGCCTGCATCTCCATCGTCTCGACCTCCTTGCGGATGGTGTCGAGCGAAAGATTCTTGGTCAGCCAGATCGGGCGGCGGCGCAGAAAGCCCTTCACGTCCTCGCGGCGGATCGGCGGCAGATGCGGGCCGAAGCGCTGCTCGTACATCTCCAGCAGCATGTGGCGGTGGCCGCGTTCCTCCTCGGCCATCTCCTCGAACAGCTTTGCCGAGTCGGGATAGCGCTCCTTCAGGTCCTCGGCGAAGGCCATGTAGATGCGGCTGTCCTCCTCTTCGGAGGCGATCGCCACCGCGAGCACCTCGCGTTCGCTGAGATCGGCAAAGGTCTTCATCAAATGGTGTCCGCGATGAATTTAGAAGTATTCTAAACGGTATAGTTGCTCCGCCAGGTGGGGTCAAATCCCCGATCACGGAGGTGGGAGGGGAACCCCAGCGCGCCGCGGCCGTTCGAGTTCTGCCGGCTTGCAACGGGGAACATCATGGCCAAGGTCAAATATCGTCTCAATGAACCGCGGCTGGCGCCGCGGCGGACCAAGCTCGAAATTCCCGGCTGGGCCGGCACGCGCGTGCCGCGCGTGGACGGCTCGCATGAGCAGGTCTGGCATTGCGTGCCGTTCTCGGAGGGTGCGCAATACGGCATCGAGCTGTTCTATCCCTACGACAACGAATTGCATGTCAGTACCCGGGACGGCCGCCTGGTGCTGGAAGGCGATTGGGGGCCGGCACCTGACAGCGGTGTGCAGTGGCCGCCGTTTCGCAGCTTTGGCAACGAATTCTATACCTATCAGCTGCTGCTCGACCTCAAGGTCGAGAAGGGAATGGCGATCCGCACCGAGCCGCATCCGCGCTTCTATGTCGACCGCACCGACACCGTGCCGATCGCCGTGCCGGCCCTGATCCGCAACTGGTGGCCGATGGTGTTCTTCTGCGTCTTCAAGGCGCCGGCCGAAGGCCGCACGCATGTCTTCCGTCCGGGCGAGCCGTTTGCGCAAATCATCGTGATCCCGGAGGAGGCCTCCTTCGAACTCGAGACGATGAACGAGGAAGAGGCCGCGGAACGCGAGTTGCAGGCGCGGCGCATCCATGCCGCCCGCCCGACGCTGTCCGCGGGAACCGAATGGACGTCGTCGACCGGCACCGTGTTCGACGGCACCTACCGGCATCTGCATCGCGCGGCAAAGGAGAAGGCCCGTCAGGGCTGAGCTTGCCGGCGGAAGCGCCCGACCGACCGACGATCGGGCGCTTCATGCGGCGAGGCCGGATCAGCCTCAGTAGCGGTAATAGCCGTGGTGGTGGTGGTGATGATGGTGGTGGTAATGGTGGTGATGGTGATACCACCGGCGCGGCGGCACGACGATCACCGGACCCCCTCGCCAATAGCCATGATGGTGATGATGGTGGTGGTGATGGTGGTGATAGTAGAATTGAGCCAGCTGGACATTGGCTTCGTCGGACGGCGCAGGCCGTTCGTCGATCGCCTGCAGCACCCTGGCCGCGTTCGGGATCGGTTCCAGCAGATCGGCGTAGGAATTTGCCTTCAGCACGTCCGACGCGGCGGGCACGGGGGCGGCCTGAGCGCCGGCCAGTGTGCCGAGCGCCGCTACCGTTCCCAGCAGTCCGGCGATTTTCTTGTCCATGGTTGCAAGTCCTCCAATGCGCATTGCCCAGTCGCGGCAACGCCCCGCTTGGAAGATCGTTCCTGCCTCGCCCGGTGTCTGGTCAGCGCCGCGCCCGGTCGAGGAAGTCGAGCAGCAGCCGGCTGACCTCTGCCGGCTGCTCCTGCTGCACCCAGTGGCCGGCGCCGTCGGCGAGATGGCAGCCGAGCATGTCGGTGCAGACGCTTGCCTGCATCGCCTCGAACACCCCGGCGCGCTGGTGGGTGCCCCAGTCCTGCTTGCCCGAGATGAAGCAGGACGGCACGTCGATGGTGCGGCCGGCAAGGAGCTGCATCTCGCTGTTGAAGGCGCCTGAGGTGCCGCAGCGATACCATTGCAAGCCGCCCTGGAAGCCGGTGCGGGCATATTCGGCGCCGTAGAAGGCGAGCTCGCGATCGGGCAGCCAGCGATTTGCGGCGATCTCGTCGGTCGAAGGCATTTCCTTCGCGACCGTCTGCGGCATGGTCTCGTGCAGGTCCATCACGTAGTACGTCGGCAGCTTGGCCAGCTCGCCCGCCGACCAGGATTTCAGCGGATAGGGCTGGTTGTCCTTCCAGTCCGCGCTCTTGTGATGGTAGTAGGCGCGCAGGAAATCGTGCAGGCCCTGAGGCGGATGGTGCATGTCGGCGTTCGCCTCGCGCGTCGAGTAGTACCATTGATAGTGCTTGCGCGGACGCGGCAGCGCGGCGAGTTCGTGATGCACGGGGTCGTCCGCTCGCGGCTTTGCCGGCGCGTCGACGGTGTCGAACGGCAGCGGCGGCGGCCCGCCGAACGGCGCGCTCATCATCGCGACCGCGCGGAACACGTCCGGCCGCAGCAGCGCGCACCAAGCCGCGACCGGGCTGCCGAAATCGTGTCCGATCACGGCATCGACGTGCTTGTAGCCGAACGCCGAGACCAGCCCGAGCGCGTCGCGCACCAGGTTGAAGAAGCGGAACGAGGCGAGGTCGCCGTCATAGTTCGCATCCCAGCCGGTGGTGCGGCCATAGCCGCGCTGGTCCGGGGCGATGACGTGATAGCCGGCGGATGCAAGCTGCGGCATCACCTTGCGCCAGGAGAAGGCCAGTTCCGGAAAGCCGTGTAGCAGCAACAGGCACGGCCGCCCGCGCGTCTCGAACCCGGCCTCCAGCACATGCATGCGCAGGTCGTTGATGTCGTCGACGTAACGCGAGCGGATGCCGGCGGGCAGGGGGATGTCGGGGAGGGCTGTCATGGCGTACTTCTCTTTGTCATTCGGCGCTCGACACTGATGCGTCGCCCCGGAATGACGATCTTTGAGAGTTTGCCGGCGTCCGGGGCACGAGAACCGCTAGATCTTCACCGCCGCCTTCGGCCAGTAGCGGTCGCGGAGGTGGCGCTTGACGAGCTTGCCGGTGGGCGTGCGCGGC
>NZ_JAGWUA010000088.1 GCF_028868675.1 Bradyrhizobium sp. | reverse complement strand
ACTTAGGAGGACTGCATGAAATTCCGTCCGCTTCACGACCGCGTCGTGGTCAAGCGCATCGACGCCGAGGAGAAAACCAAGGGCGGCATCATCATTCCCGACAACGCGAAGGAAAAGCCGTCGCAGGGCGAGATCGTCGCCGTCGGCCCGGGTGGCCGCGACGAAGCCGGCAAGCTGATCCCGATCGACCTCAAGGTCGGCGATGTCGTGCTGTTCGGCAAATGGTCGGGCACCGAAGTGAAGATCGATGGTCAGGACGTCCTGATCATGAAGGAAAGCGACATCATGGGCGTCATCGTTGACGCCGGTTCGAAGAAGAAAGCCGCCTGAGCGCGTCTCCCCTCACATTAAAGGAAGCAATCCATGTCAGCCAAAGAAGTGAAATTCGGCGTTGACGCGCGTGACAAGATGCTGCGCGGCGTCGACATCCTCGCCAACGCCGTCAAGGTGACGCTCGGCCCGAAGGGCCGCAACGTCGTGCTCGACAAGTCGTTCGGCGCGCCCCGCATCACCAAGGACGGCGTCACCGTCGCCAAGGAGATCGAGCTCGACGACAAGTTCGAGAACATGGGCGCCCAGATGGTGCGCGAAGTCGCCTCCAAGTCCGCTGATGCGGCCGGCGACGGCACCACCACCGCGACCGTGCTCGCCGCCGCGATCGTCCGCGAAGGCGCCAAGGCGGTTGCCGCCGGCATGAACCCGATGGACCTCAAGCGCGGTATCGACCTCGCCGTCGACGCCGTGGTCGCGGACCTCGAGAAGAACACCAAGAAGGTCACCTCGAACGAGGAGATCGCCCAGGTCGGCACCATCTCGGCCAACGGCGACGCCGAGATCGGCAAGTTCCTCGCCGACGCCATGAAGAAGGTCGGCAACGAGGGCGTCATCACCGTCGAGGAAGCGAAGTCGCTCGAGACCGAGCTCGACGTCGTCGAGGGCATGCAGTTCGACCGCGGCTACATCTCGCCCTATTTCGTCACCAACGCCGACAAGATGCGCGTCGAGATGGATGACGCCTACATCCTGATCAACGAGAAGAAGCTGTCCTCGCTCAACGAGCTGCTGCCGCTGCTCGAGGCCGTGGTACAGACCGGCAAGCCGCTGGTCATCGTCGCCGAGGACGTCGAAGGCGAGGCGCTCGCCACGCTCGTCGTGAATCGCCTGCGCGGCGGCCTGAAGGTCGCGGCCGTCAAGGCTCCGGGCTTCGGCGACCGCCGCAAGGCCATGCTGCAGGACATCGCGATCCTGACCGGCGGCCAGGCGATCTCGGAAGATCTCGGCATCAAGCTCGAGAACGTCACGCTCAACATGCTCGGTCGCGCCAAGAAGGTGATGATCGACAAGGAGAACACCACGATCGTCAACGGCGCCGGCAAGAAGGCCGACATCGAGGCGCGCGTGGCGCAGATCAAGGCGCAGATCGAGGAGACCACCTCGGACTACGACCGCGAGAAGCTGCAGGAGCGTCTCGCCAAGCTCGCGGGCGGCGTCGCGGTGATCCGCGTCGGCGGCGCGACCGAGGTCGAGGTCAAGGAGCGCAAGGATCGCGTTGATGACGCGATGCATGCGACCCGCGCGGCGGTCGAGGAAGGCATTCTGCCGGGCGGCGGCGTCGCGCTGCTGCGCGCCTCCGAGAAGCTGAAGAACGTCCGCACCCAGAACGACGACCAGAAGACCGGCGTCGAGATCGTGCGCAAGGCGCTGTCGGCGCCGGCCCGCCAGATCGCGATCAACGCCGGCGAGGACGGCTCGGTGATCGTGGGCAAGATCCTGGAGAAGGATCAGTACGCCTACGGCTTCGACTCCCAGTCGGGCGAGTACGTCAACCTGGTCGCCAAGGGCATCATCGACCCGACCAAGGTCGTGCGCACCGCGATCCAGAACGCCTCCTCCGTGGCGGCGCTGCTGATCACCACCGAGGCCATGGTCGCCGAACTGCCGAAGAAGGCAGCCGCCGGCCCCGCGATGCCTCCGGGCGGCGGCATGGGCGGCATGGACTTCTGATCGACGAAGTCGTCCCGGACGCCGTGCAGCGCGCCTGGCGATGGAAAGCATCGTCCAGTGCGGAGCACGGCAGATCCGAGGCCTCTCTCAACGACATGCGAAGACCCCGGCAGCGATGCCGGGGTTTTTGTTCGTGGGACTCTCCTCGTCATGCCGGTGCGCGGGAAGCGCGAGCCCGGATGACGACGTCTCCTAATCCCGTCCAACCTCGGCAAAACACCGGCGTACCCAGTCGATGGTCAGGCGCGCGGCGGGATCGCGGCGGAGGTGGTTCTGCACCAGGAGCCAGACGTCGCGGCGCTTCGGAAGCAACGTGGCGCGCAGGCCCGGGTCGGCCAGCAGCGCCGCGCAGCTATGTTCGGGCAGCACGCCGACCGCCTGGCGCGAGGCGATCAGCGCCGCGATAACGCGGACGTTGTCGGTGACGACGCGCCGGTTCCGCAGCCGCTTCGCGCGCAAGTACTGCGCCTCGGGGATGGCGTCGAGCTCGTCCGGATAGGCGCAGACGATCGGCTCAGGGTCGATGCCGTCGGCGGGCTCGAAGAAATACAGCCGGACGTCGGCGAGCTTCGCAATCGTGAAATCGCCCTTGTCCGGCTTGCGCAGGCGGATGGCGAGGTCGGCCTGCCAGCGCGAGAACTTGACGTTCTCGCTGGAGGTCAGGAATTGCAGGCTGAGCCCCGGGTGATCGCGCAGGAAGGCCGCGGCGCGCGGCGCCAGCAATTCCTCGGCAACCGAATTGGTGGACGCAATGCGCAGCCGGCCGGTCGGGCCGGGCTGGCTCTCGCCGATGCGGTCGATCGCGGCGACGTGCGCGGCCATCGCCCTGACGTGCTCCAGCACGGTCTCGCAGTGGCGGGTCGGCTTGCGCAGGCCGTCCACCGCCTCGAACAGCGGCACGCCGAGCTCGCGCTGGACGCGGGCGAGCCGCCGGCCGACCGTGGTCTCGTCGATGCGCAACCGGGCGCTGGCGCCGGCATAGGTGCCCTCGTCCCTCACCGCCGCGATGATGCGCAGATCATCCCAGTTCATCGCCGGCCGTAGCACGAAACCCTCGCCGCCTGCAAATTTGCAGCCACATGCTGCAAACATCCTGCATGAAAGCAGGCACTGCCGGCGTTAGTCTTGCTCCCGACCAAACCTTGTCGAAGAGGCTGCTCCGCCATGATCGCTCCAAAGACCCTGCTCGAACTCGCCGGCGCCGACCTGACCCCGCCCCGGCTCGCCGACGCCTGCCTCGTCCTGATCGACCTGCAGAACGAATACACATCCGGCCCGCTCGCGCTGCCCGGAGCGGAGGCCGCCATTGCCCACGCCGCGCGCCTGCTGGCGCGGGCGCGGCAGAGCGGCGCGGCCATCATCCATGTCGCGCACAAGGGCAAGGCGGGCGGCCTGTTCGACCGCGAAGCTCCTCGCGGTGCGATCGTCGAAAGCCTGACGCCGCTGGCAAGCGAGCCGGTGGTCGAGAAGCCGCTGCCGAACGCCTTTGCCGGCACCGACCTCCAGGCACGCATCGCGGCGACCGGGCGCCAGAACCTCGTGCTCGCCGGCTTCATGACGCATATGTGCGTCTCTTCGACCGCGCGCGCGGCGCTCGATCTCGGCTACCGCGCCACGATCGCTGCCGACGCCTGCGCGACGCGCGACCTGCCCGACGGACGCGGCGGCGCGGTCGCAGCCAGCCTCATCCATGACGTCGCGCTCGTCGAGCTGTCCGACCGCTTTGCGATCATCGTGCCCAGCGACGAGCTGAAGTGACCAACGGGGCGCACGACATGCTGCAACTCTATTTCTGGCCGATGGCCTGCTCGCTCGCCAGCCGCATCGCGCTGATGGAGGCCGGCATCGAGGCGCGCTACCACCTCGTGCATCTCTGGAGCAAGAAGCGGATCGAGGACGATGCGGACTTCTTGGCGATCTCGCCCAAGGGCGCCGTGCCCGTGCTGATCCTCGATAGCGGCGACCGGCTGACCGAAAGTGCCGCCGTGCTGCAATACATCGCCGACCTCAACCCGCATGCGGAGCTCGCGCCGCGGCCCGGCGATCCCGGCCGCTACCGCCTGCAGGAATGGCTGAGCTTCATCGGCACCGAGATGCACAAGGGATTTCTGTTCCCGACCTTCTGGTACAAGGACGAGGCCGCCAAGGCGAGCGCACGTGAACGGATCGGGCAGACGGTCGACCACGCCGCAAGCCACCTCGCCGGCCGCGACTATCTCGTCGGCGACCGCTTCACGGTGGCGGACGGCTATCTGGCGTGGGCGCTTCTGCTGCTGCGCCATTGCGGCGTCGACATCGACGGCCGGCCACAACTTGCGAGCTATCTCGCACGCATCCGGGCGCGTCCGATGGTCAGCGAGGCGATCAGGACGGAGATGGCGTTGAGCAAGACGGTCGCGCCATGAGCGGCGAAAGCCTCACTCCACCCGCGCCACCACGGCGAGCTTCCGGATGCCCTTGTTCCGGTAGGCATCGAGGAAGGCGTAGTAATCGCGGAACGACACGCAGCCGTTGGAATCGCCGTTCTGCCCGAGCATGAAGGTATGCGCGAGCAGCCCGTCTCGGCCGAAGATCGCGTCCTCGCCGCCGATCGGCGTCAGCCGCAGCGCGGGCACACCGTGGAACAGCGCCTCGCGCGGCTTCAGCGTGTAGATGTGCGGCGGCGTCACGCCGCGCATGCGGATGCGCGCCGAGCGGGGATCGTCGAGATTGGAGCCGAGGCCGGAATGCGCCTCGAGCTTCGTGCCGTCCGGCAGGTAAACCGTCTTGGCCGTGATGTCGTAGACCGCGGTTTCGCGATCATAGGGCGGCGAGCCGCCGAGCATCGGGTTCTGCTCCTTCGGCGCGATGGTTGCGGTGATGCTGGCATCGGCCGAGGCATAGGCGAGCAGCCCGCCGTGCGGCTCGGGCTTGCCCCAGAGTCTTTCCACCATCGACGGCTTGTCGTGCGAGGCGAGGCCCATCACCGCCGCCTTGGCGCGATCGGCCATGTCGCGAAGACCGGATTTCGGCCTGGCATCAGGCGCGCGTGCGCTCTGCGCGGGCTCGTTGAGCGCCAGCTTCATCGGCGCATCCGCGCCGCGCCTGGCCTTCGCCGCATCGGCGAGTTTAGCCGGATCCTGGGCCTTCGGCGCTTCCGCGACCTTCACGGCGTCAGCAGATTTCGGCGCGGCTTCGGCGACCTGCGGAGCTGCCGCCGCGGCATTCGACGGGACGCCCTGCGCGGCCGCGGCGGCGAAGCGCTCGTTGAACATCTCTCGGCTGATCGGCGCAACCGCCTGCACGGGCAGCATGGCGAAAACTTCCCGCACGGCCTCGCCCGCCTCGCGCATCGCAACTTTCGGCGCGCGCTTGATCACGGGCTCGACGTAACCGGCAGCACCGAGCGTCGGATAGACGCTGGCGGCAAGAATGTTGCTGTACACGGCCCAGCCGGCGCCCAACACCAGGCAGCCGATCGCGGCGGCGCCAAAAAGGTTTTGAGAATTGGCTTTCCGGGAAGATTTCCGAGAAGACTTCTTGGACTTCCGTGCCGCGTTACTCTGCGCAGCGATACTCGTACTCATTCGCCTTGCGTCCAGGACGGTTCCACTAGTCCCCCTTCAAGTGCCGCTGCTGGTCAGGTTCGTGCGCAGCGTCTCGCAGAGGGGCGGAGCGTCATTAAGGCGACTTTTCGTTAAATGCGGATTAAGTTCAGGCGAATGTGGGGCAATTCGTTAACGCTGTCCCATTCCGGGAAAAAGCCTGGTATTACTATGGTTTAGCAGGCGAATTTCACTGCGTTTCCGGCGGCGGCGAGCGGTCGAGAACGTCGCCCTTCGCACCCTCCAGCAACTCGATGCCGTAGGTCTCGACGACCAGCGGTCCGCGCTTGCGCGTGAGATCCGCAACGCGCGTGACCCGCGAGAAGACGTCGTTGAGGAACGGATGGCCTTCGGCGCGCGGCTCGTCGACATAGAGCAGCTTGCCCGCGAGCAGCGCCGGATCGGGCTCCGGCATGTTGACCCAGCGGATGCGCTGGGCCTGCTGCACCACGCAGGTGCCGCGCGGCAGATAGAACGACAGCCAGGCCGTGGTGCCGTAGTCCGGCGCGAGAATGCAACTCGCCCCCGTGCGCGCGCGCACCGCCTCGATCTGCGCCGCAAGCTCGCGCCAGCCGACGCCGACGCTGCGCACGGTGGCATCGCGGCGATAGCCGGACAGCACGCCGGTGTTGGCCTGCACGACGAGGCCCGCGAACATCACGATGCCGAGCGGCGCGGCCCAGCGCCGGCAAAAATCGACCACCCGCTGCTGGCGCGGCCGCCATTGCACGAGACGGGCCGCGACGGCGGCCGCGACTGCGAATGCCGGATAGATCGGGGCGAACCAGTTGGCCTCGACGCGGGCGTGCAGCGAATGCCAGACGAAATAGGCGACGATGGTCCAGACCATGGTTTCGATCAGCACGCGCGAGGCGGACGCGCCGACCCTGCGCCTGGCGAGCGCGTAGAGTCCCATCGCGCCCAGGATGAAGACCAGCGGCGTGGCGAAGGCGAACTGGGTCGGAATCAATTCGGCGATGTAGGCGGGCCGGAAATCCGAGATCCGCGCCCGGCCCATCTGCTTGATGAACGAGACCCACTGGTGCTGCGAGTTCCAGGCGATCACCGGCGAGAAGATCGCAAACGCGATGATGCCGCCGAGATAGGGCCAGGGCGAGACGAGCCAGCGCCGCAGCTTCGGAATCGCGACCAGCCAGATCAGGATCGCCAGCCCGAAGAATAGCGCGGTGTATTTCGACAGCAGCGCCAGGCCGACCGCGACGCCGACCCCGAGCCACCAGGCGCCGCGGCCGGTCTCCAGCACCTTGGCGAGGCAGAACAGCACGAAGCTCGAGGCGACCAGCAGCGGCGCATCCGGCGTGACGATCATGGTGCCGACCGCGGCCATCATCGTGACGTTGAGCAGGATCGCGCTGGTGGCGGCGACGCGCGCTCCGCCGAACAGGATCGCGGCCGAGCGATACACCGCATAGCTCATCGGCAGCGCGAGCAGAATCGACACCAGCCGCACGCCGAATTCGGTGTCGCCGGCGATCATGGTGCCGGCGCGGATCACGAGGGCGACCATCGGCGGGTGGTCGTAATAGCCGCCGGCCAGATGCTTCGACCACATCCAGTAATAGGCTTCGTCGAAGGTGATCGGCGTGAACGCGGCCGCGACCAGCCGCAGCACGATCAGCGCGAGGATCACGAGCGCGGTGTTGCGGATGATAGTTGCGTCAGCCCCGCCCATGCCGGGTCCCCTGGCGCGCTACTTCTTGCGCCAGACGAACAGTCCGGACATCGCGTAGTTCCACACCACGCCCATCAGCGCGCCCGCCATTCCCGCCAGCCACCAGATCGGCTCCTGGTCGTAGACCGAGAAGGCGACGCCGACATTGGCGAACAGGCCGACGCTGCAGACGATGTAGAAGGCGATCAGGCCGCGCACGATCGCAAAGCCCTTCAGGCGCTGGTCGCGATAGGTGAGGAAGTTGTTGAGGATGAAATTGCTGGTCATGGCGACGAGGGCGCCGGAGGCCTGCGCCTCCGCGAACGGCACCTTGATCAGCTCGAGCGCGATGAACAGCGTGGTCAGATGCACGACGAGGCCGATCGAGCCGACCATCGCGAACAGCAGGAAGCGCAGCGAGACCGCGTCGTTGGTCAGCTTCGCCAGCACCAGCCCCAGAAAGTCCAGCGCGACCATCGAATCGAGCTTGCTCTCGCCGTGCTGGCGCGCGCCGAAGGTATAGGGAATCTCGACCGCGCGCAGCGTGCCGCGGGCGGAGGCGACGACGTCGAGCAGTATCTTGAAGCCGTGCACCGACAGCTTCGGCGCCAATTGCTCGAAACGGTCGCGGCGGATCATGAAGAAGCCGCTCATGGGGTCGGCGATCTCGACCCGCAGCATCTTCTTGGCGATCTCGGTGGCGAGCGCGCTGGCGCCGGCGCGTTGCTGGTCGAAACCCTCGCTCTTGTAGCCCTCGATATAGCGGCTGCCGACGACGAGCTCGGCCTGGCCGGCGCGCAGCAGCCCCAGCATCTTGGGCAGCTGCGTCTCGTCGTGCTGCAGGTCGGCGTCGATCACCGCGGCATAGGGCGCGCTGGAGGCGAGGATGCCTTCGATGCAGGCGCCCGACAGGCCGCGGCGGCCGATGCGGCGGATGCAGCGCACCCGGCTGTCGCGCTGCGCAAGGTCGCGAACGACGTCCCAGGTGCCGTCGGGCGAATTGTCGTCGACGAACACCACCTCCCAGGCGATGCCGGCCAGCGTCGCCTCCAGCCGGCGGTACAGCACCGTGACGTTGTCGCGCTCGTTGAAGGTGGGAACGACGACGGACAGTTCCGGCGCCCCGGAAGCCGGCTGGGCCTGCGGCGGGGTTTGGGCGCCCGGTCTGATCGCTTCATTCATGGCGGGGAAGCGTATATCTGCCGCGCCAGACAATGCCAAGCCGGGGAATGCCGAGGCTGGGCTCGCGGAGAAAAGCCCCAAATGGGGGCCAAAAATACCAACGACCCCGGAACAACGGGCGCGCGTACATCCGGCGCTGCCATGCCATTCCAAGGCCGTACCGGCGGCGGAGCTGTTTGGCTGCGACGTCGCCGTTACGAAGCTAGATAGGAACCCCGGCGGCCCTCCGCAAGGGGTGGGCGGTTCCTATTGGTTGGGGACCTCCCGAATCACCGGCCCGCGCGGGGCGGGTACCGCGGGCGCGGGCGCGGCAGCCGGCTGCTCGACTTTGGCGGGCCTCGCCGGCTTGCCGAATTGTCCGATTGGGCCAAACACGACGGCGACCGCAAGCACGACCGCCGCGACGATCGCGCCCAAAATGCCTCCGACCGACTCAGACGACATGTGAGCCCATTCCTGTTCCAGTAGCGTTCCTAGATATCATGGAAAAGTGCGGAGCTGGAAGAGCCTGGAAGGCGAGTGGCGAATAGCGAATGGCGAATGGGCCAGACATACTCGTCAGCCTCCCTATTCGCCATTCGCTACTCGCCATTCGCCATTCGCTATCTCCCCGGCGCCCGGCGCTTCACAAACGCCGTCACGATGTCCTTTTGCGCCGCTTCGACCGCCCGGTTCGCGGTGGCGAGATGGGCGGCCGAATCGATGTTGGGATATTGCACCGTCAGGTAATCGAGCAGCGTCACCCGGTAGTTCTGGCGTTCCGACGGACAGGCGCCGGCGACCTCGCGGCCAAAATCCTGGTCCGAAAGCCCCTGATTGGCCTCGCTCTGATATTGTCGCGCCAGACAATGCCAGTAGTCGTCGCGCCCCTGAATCGCGAGTTTGTGCGCGTCCTGCACGTCGTCGGCGATGGCAGCAGATGTCATCATGATGAGTAGCGCCGCGGCGAGCGTCCGCATCTTGTTCTCCTCGTTGCGCCGGTCTGGCGCCGGGAGCTTAGAGCGGACGTCGCAACTGGCCAATCAAATCTGCTTTGACTAAAGCGCGATAAGACCGGGATGAATCGTCATCACGCTTCAGGTTATTGTTTGAGCATGATCTTTTCGGAAAACCGCTTCGCACTTTTCCGGATCATGCTCTAGGATGAGCCCCCCTCCTCCCAGTCCGCGAGATCATCCGTGGCCAAGGCAAAGACCGCGTCGGCAAAGTCCGGCAACATCTTCATCGGCGTCGGCGGCTGGACCTTCGAGCCGTGGCGCGGGGTGTTTTATCCGGAGAAGCTCGCGCAGGCCAAGGAGCTGTCCTACGCCGCCTCGAAGCTGACCTCGATCGAGATCAACGGCACCTATTACGGCTCGCAGAAGCCAGAAAGCTTTCGCAAATGGGCCTCCGAGGTGCCCGACGGCTTCGTCTTCTCCGTCAAGGGCCCGCGCTTTGCCACCAACCGCCGCGTGCTGGCGGAAGCCGGCGATTCCATCAAGCGCTTCTACGATTCCGGCGTGATGGAACTGCGCGACAGGCTCGGACCCGTGCTCTGGCAGTTCGCGCCAACCAAGAAGTTCGACGGTGCCGATTTCGGCAAGTTCCTCGAGCTCTTGCCGCGCAAGCTCGACGGCCGAGCACTGCGCCACGTCGTCGAGGTCCGCCACGACAGCTTCTGCACGCCGGATTTCGTGGCGCTGCTGCGACAGTTCGAGACGCCCGTGGTGTTCGCCGAGCACGGCAAATATCCGGCGATTGCCGACGTCGTCAGCGACTTCGTCTATGCGCGGCTGCAGAAGGGCAATGACGATATCAAGACCTGCTATCCGCCGAAGGAGCTCGACGCCTGGGCCAGGCGCCTCCAGCTCTGGGCCGAAGGGAGCGAACCCGATGACCTGCCCCGGGTTGACGAGGCGAAGCCGAAGAAGGAGCCGCGCGACGTGTTCGCCTATGTCATCCACGAGGGCAAGGTGCGCGCGCCTGCCGGTGCCATGGAACTGATCTCCCGGGTCGCCTGAGGTTCTTGCATGGCCAAAGCGAAGAAACTGTTCACCATCGGCTACGAGCAGACGCCGCCCAGGGCGGTGCTGGACGAGCTCGAGCGCGCCGGCGTCAAGCTCGTGGTCGACGTGCGCGCGGTGACGTCCTCGCGGCGCCCGGGCTTCTCCAAGAAGCAGCTCGCAGCCGGCCTCGACGAGCGCGGCATCGCCTATGTGCATCTAGCCGCACTCGGCACGCCGAAGCAAGGCCGCCTCGCCGCGCGCAGCGGCGATTACGCGGTGCTGGAGAACATCTACACGAAACATCTGAAGACGCCGCAGGCGAAGGAAGAGCTCGACCAGCTCTCCGCGCTGGTGAAGAAGGCCGGTCCCGTCTGCCTGCTCTGCTACGAGCGCGACCACACCCATTGCCACCGCCAGATGATCGCCGAGGTCATCGAGGCGCGCGACGGGGTGAAGACGGAGAATTTGGCGGGGCGGCTGGTTTGAGCGGCCATTACGCCTCGCCCTTCAACCCAAACGTCCCCTCCATCATCTGCACGCAACTGCCGCCGACATGGGCGGAGAGAATGCCGCCGCCCTCCTTGCGCGCGCGCGTCAGCAGCAGGCTCGGCCGGCCCATGTCGACCCCCTGCCCGATCGTGAGCTTCAACTCACCGTCGCGCCGGGGATCGATGTCGGCGAGGAGCGCCGCAGCTGCGACGGTGGCGCTGCCGGTCGCGGGATCCTCGATCAGGCCGCTGGCGCCGGGAAAGAACATCCGCGCCTGAAGGTCGCAGGGCGCCTCTGCTGCCGGCACGTCGCACGTGTAGAAATAGACGGCGAAGGCGCCGTCGCGCGGCAGCATCCGACCGAACGCCGCAGCGTCGGGCCTCGCCCGCCGCACCGCGTCGCGCGAGCGCAACTCCGCCACCACGAACGGCGTTCCGACGCCGACCACCTGCGCCGCGTGACGATCCAGCCTGACGTCTCCCGCGCTCAAGGAGATACAGGCGGCCACGTCGACCGCGGACAACTCGGAGGCGCGCGTCAAGGCTTGCGGCGCGGTCAGCTCCGCGCCGACCACCCGGCCCTGTTCCCTGAAAACGTCGACCGGCACGAGTCCCGCCTGCTCCTCGAACAGCAACCGCTGCTTCGGCTCGCGCGCGAGCGTCGCCAGCACGAAGGCGGTGCCGACATTGGGATGCCCGGCAAATGGAAGCTCTCGGACCGGCGTGAAGATGCGCACATGCGCGTCGTGCTGCTGGTCGCGGGGCGGCAGCACGAAGGTCGTCTCGGAATAATTGAACTCGGTCGCAATCGCCTGCATCTGCGCCGTGGTGAGCCCGCCTGCGTCGAGCACGACGGCGAGCGGGTTGCCGCCGAAGGCACGATTGGTGAAGACGTCGACCGTGACGTAGCGCCGCTGCATGAGTTGCCTCTTCCGAAAATGCCGGCCGCAATCGGCCGCTGCACCGGCATTGTACAGACGCGCGGATCGTCGTCATGTCGCAAAATTCGGTGCAGTCAGCTGGGCTCTGCGAGAAGACTCGCCAGACTGTTCGGAAAGAACAAGGTGCGCCGCGCGGAAAAGGCCTATTGCGACGGCGCCGACGCTCCTCGTTCAGCGTCCGCGGCGTTCGCTCTCGCTATGCCTTCTTCGAACCCAGCTGGCCCCCTCCCGGAGCCTTGCCATGGACGGGCTCGCGGGGCGCCAATCGATTCAACAATCTGATATTCCCGGCGATCGATGCCTTTGCCGGGTCCGCTCCCGGTTCTAGGGCCGGAGAAATGGGCAATGCGCTGGCGCTCGGATCCAGGGACGGGGACACCTCTCCATGTCGCGCATCGTCGGCCGCGGCATGCTTGTCGTCCGAGCCGACGACGCCCAGGCGCGAAGCGACCACCACCACCTGAGTCCTGTTCGACACGGCGAGCTTGCGCATGATCTCGCGAACATGAACCTTCACGGTCGACTCGGGCAAATTGAGCTCTCGGCCGATGATCTTGTTGGGCTCTCCCCGGCAAAGACGTTCGAGAATCGCTCTCTGCCGCCCGCTCAGCTCGGTCATCCTGAAATCGACGGACAAGCGACCGCTCGCATCTGCCGCCGACAAAGCGCCACCGGTCGGCGCGTATGAAACGCCGCGCAAGCCATCCGGATCGGTCTTCATCCGCGACTCCTCGGGAAAGGGGCCGCACGCGATGGCACTGCGAGGAAAATAGGTGCCGCCATCGAGCACGAAGGACAGCACGCGCAGGGCGAGATCCGGCGATGAGTTGGCGGACAGATATCCCTCGGCGCCACTCTGCATGACGGCGACGATGTCCTCCGACGTCTCCTCATCTGCCATGACGACGAGAAAGGCCTCGGGCGCAAGCGCGCGCAACACCCTGATTTCGGCGAGCATATTGGAGTTCGCGGAAACTTCTTCGCCGGCATTGAAGATGATCATCTTGCAGGCGATCCCCGCTCGTAACGCTTCGTGAGCGTCCTCCGGCACGAGCGATATCAGATCGACCCTGTTCGCCGCGGCCCAGTCCTGCAGGAAGTGAACGACGAACGCACGCCTCAACTCCATTGCATCAACGACTATGACCGCGGGGTCGCCAGAAACTGCCTGGGTGGGCATATCCCGCTCTCCCCTATCATCTACGCTACAATGACTACCGTTATTCGGTGACCGGAAGGTTCTTGGGGATTCGTAGAGTCCGCGCAGGCACCGATAAACTAGCCTTTGATCATCATTCGATCCAATCAACTATTCGTCGATCTTGCTCGCGGAGATTGCAATGTGTCGGACGCGACGTCGAGATCGACCGTGGACCCGACCGAATGATCCGTCGCGGTAGCGGGACTGACCTATCTTCGTTGCCCCGCTCGACGCCGACGCAAGAAAATCGCAATTGGCAATGAAGACGGCAATTTCGCGGCCAAGCCAAGGCGTCAGGCAAGGGAACGCGGCAGGATTTGCAACCGAAAGTTTGATCCTATGCGCCGGTTGGAAATCGCCAAGTTTGCGCAATACTCGGTCAATTCGTCATATATTTCTCTCTTAAGTTGTATATCATATTTCTACAATCTGTTCCGCGTCGTCGGCGCGGAAAATGGGATCAACAATTAGGCGATCCGGTCCATGTCCATCGGGATAAATCCATTCGAGCTGGCTCATTTGCCGGGGGGCGCGAAAGCCCACCAGGGAACTTTTCCCACCCGCCAATGCAATTCGATACCACCACTCGGACGCGCGATGCTGATCGGCCGCTCCTGCCTCATCCTCGAATGTCTCCGCGAGGCGATGAGCCTCAGGGGCATCGAGACGGCACTCTGCCGGATCGAGCAGCGGATTTCGGCGGCGCCCAAGTATGATGTGTTCGTCATGTTTCTCGCACGCTGCGAGCCTGGCTCCCTGGCGCTGGTCAAGCAGCGAATGAGCGAGCTCAGTCCGTCCGTGCAGCAGATCCCAGCGGTGGCGCTGGTCGAGGATGCCGATGTCGAAGCCGCAGCCTTCTGCGGGTTGGGCTTTTCCACGGTCGTCATGGGACTGCCATCGATTCCCTTCGCCGTCGATCTGGTCCAGGGGGTGCTTGGACCACGCCACGCATCCATCCTCGATCATGCCGAGGAGGTGTCGCTGGTCGGCCCGGACCACGATCGGACCAATCCGGCCCTGGACGTCAGCTTCACGCCGCGGGAGATGGACTTGCTCGACCTGCTTCGTCGCGGCATGCAGAACAAGCTCATCGCCTATCGGCTCGGAATTTCCCAGAGCACGGTCAAGGCGCATCTGCGCAGCATCATGATGAAGCTGAAAGCGAAGAACCGCACGCAGGCCGTGTCGATGTTGAGCCAGGACGAACGCATCAGGGACGACATCGACGGTTGACCGGCAAGGCAGACAGGTCAGCCTCCGTCAATCGCCCCTCAGCGCGGCCACCGGATCGAGGGAAGCGGCACGCTTGGCGGGATAGTACCCGAACAGAATGCCCACGAGGCCGGAGAACAAGACCGCGCCGATCGCCGTGGCCGGATCCAGCACGACCGGCCAGCCGGCACTCCGTGCGGCCAGGGAGGCGACCGCGAAACCCATCGCGACTCCGACCACGCCACCACCGGTGCACAAGGCCGCCGCCTCGATCACGAACTGGGTCCTGATGTCCCGGGGACGGGCGCCGATCGCAAGCCTCAGGCCGATCTCGCGCGTCCGCTCGGTGACCGAGACCAGCATGATGTTCATGATGCCGATACCTCCGACCGCCAGCGAGACACAGGCGACGGCGGCAAGAAGCATCGAAACCGTTCTGGTCGACGCTTCCTGTGCGGCGACGATCGAGGCAGCGGTCGCGACTCGGAAGCCCTTGTCCTCGTCGTTCACCACGTGTTGGCGCTGACGCATCAGGCTCTCGATGTCCTCGGTCGCGTCGCCGATCACGGCACTCGATGCCGCGCTGGCCAGGATGTAGTTCACCGCATTCCGGTCGCCGCCGGCGCTCCCGATGAGGCGGTTCTTGGCCGTGGCCATCGGCACGAAGGCGACGTCGTCCTGGCTGTCGGCGCCGGAGGTGCCCTTCTCGGCCAGCACGCCGATCACCTTCAGCGGCGCACCGAGGATGCGTATGACCTGTCCGACGGGCTCCGTCCCCTCGAACAATTTGCGTGCCACCAGGCTTCCGAGCACCACGACCTGTCCTGCGTCCTTCTCCTCCTGCTCGGTGAAGAAGCGGCCGCCGGCGAGACGCCACTGCCGAATCTCGAAATGGTCGTGCGTCGTTCCGTTGACCGTTGTCGCCCAGTTCAGGCCGCCTCGAACGAGACGGGCCTGGCCGGCAACCGAAGCAGCCGCAAGCCGGACCGACGACAGCTCGGCGATGGCCGCAGCGTCGTTGAGCGATAGCGGTCTGCGGGCATGATCCATTCCCGCCCTGTTCCCGGCAGTCGCATTCACCATGATCACGTTGGCCCCGAAGGAGCGGATCTGCTCGCTGACCTTCGATTTCGCCCCGGCGCCGATCGCAGCCATGCTCGTGATCGCGGCCACGCCGATGAAGATTCCCAGCATCGTCAGGCAGCTCCTGACCGGCGCGGCCGTCAGAGAGGCGGCGGACAAGCGCGCAAGGTCGGTCATCCTCATGAGACCGGCTCGATCCGTCGCGAGCGTTGTGCTGCCGTGTCGGAGACGACCCGGCCGTCGCGCATGGCAAGGATGCGGGATGCGTATCTGGCGAGCTTCTCGTCATGGGTGACCATGACGAGCGTCCGGCCCTCGCGATTGAGCGAGAGCAGCACCTTCATGATCTCCGTGCCCGTCGCACTGTCCAGCGCGCCGGTCGGCTCGTCGGCCAGCAGCACGTCGGGGCTGGAGACGATCGCCCGCGCGATCGCGGCGCGCTGCTGCTCTCCTCCCGACAGCAACGCCGGAAGCTGGTCGATGCGGTGCGTGAGCTTGACGCGCTCGATGGCCTCGCAGGCCCGCGAGCGCCTCTCGGAGCGCTTCATGCCGGCATAGGTCAGCGGCAGTTCGACGTTGTCGAGGACCGTCTGTCTCGGCAGGAGGTGGTAGGCCTGAAAGACCAGACCGATGCGACGGTTCCGAATCCGGGCGAGTGCGTTTCGGTCGAGCTTCGCGCAATCCATGCCGTCCAGCAGCACGCTGCCTGCGGTCGGCCGGTCGAGCAACCCCATGACATTCATAAGGGTCGATTTTCCGGATCCGGATGGACCGACGATCGCCACGAACTCGCCGGTGCGGATGGACAGCGAGGTTGGCAGCAATCCCGCCGTCCACTCGCGTCCGCGCGGAAAGGAGCGCTCGACCTGGAGAAGCTCGATCCGCATCAGAACGTACCATAGCGGCGGCCCGACTCGTCGTCCTTCTCGCCGACGATGACGACGTCGGCCGGGCTGAGCTGCTCGGAGGACACGATGACGTTTCGGCCGTCCTCCTCTCCCCTCACGACGGGGATCACGACCGCCTTTCCGTTCCGCAGCACCCAGACCGAATCGGTCGGGATCGAAGGCATTGGCTCGTTCGAGGCCAGGACGCCGCGAGGCCGGTAACGCAACGCGGACATCGGCACGGTCATGTTCCCCTGCGTCCTCTGCGTCACGATATTGGCCATGACCGTCATGCCGGGCAGCAGCATTCCGTCGTGATTGGGCGTCTTCAACACCACCGTATAGGTCACGACGTTGGAGATCACCTGCGGCGCCATCCTGATCTGCTTGACCGTGGCCGAAAAGGTCCGTCCCGGAAACGCGTCGACGGTGAAGCCCGCGCTCTGTCCCGTCTTGATGCGAGCGATATCGCTCTCGTCGATCCGCGCATTGATCTCCATGTTGCCGAGATCGCCTGCGATGGTGAACAGCGTCTTGGCTTCGAGGCCGGTCGCAAGCGTCTGACCTTCGGTCACGCTGCGCCCCACTACAAGCCCGTCGATCGGCGATCGGATCTTCGTGCGCTCGAGATCCACGGCGGCGCTGCGCGCGAGTGCCTCGAGCCTGAGTTCGGCGGCCTGTGCATTGGCGAGGTCGGCGCGTGCACGCTCGACGTCAGCCTTGGCTGCGGAGACGAGTCCGGTCTGATTGGCGAGATTTGCCTCGGCCTCCCGCAGCGACGACTCCGCGGCATCCCGCCGGGATTGCGTGTTCTGCACGTCCGCGATCGCGGCGACCTGGCGCTCCTGAAGCCATTGCTTGCGCTTGAGCTCCCGGTCCGCCGTCTCGAGCGCGATGTTGGCAGCATCGACGCGTGCCTGGAAAACCGGGAGCTGGTGCTCGGCCTGCCAGAGGTCGAACGTCGCCCGCTTGAGCCGCGCTTCGTAGCTCTTGATCTCGAACCTGGCTCCCTCGAGCGCCGCCTGACTCGCATCGACTGCAAGCGCGTAGGAACGGTCGTCGAGCTCGGCCAGCACCTGTCCCTTCGTCACCTTGTCGTTGAAATCGACGAGCAGCCTGGACACCTGCCCCGACAAGACGGAACCGACTTCGACGTTGAGGGCGGGAACCAGTGTCCCCGTGGCCATGACGGCCTTGACGATCTCCTCGGATTTCACGGGCGCAGTCACGTATCGCTTGCTCGCATCGAACTCGCTCAGACCGGACATTCGTCCCGCCTCGAATTTGACCGTCTGGAGAATGCCTCCGTTGCCAGCCTGGAAAAGCGATGTGGTGGGCACAGCGGCGACTGAACCGAGCACGAGCGTGGTGACCAGCAATCGCATATCAAGCTCCGATCAATCCGGCTCCATCCTATCGGCGGCGGTCGTCGTTTCCGGCGCCGTTGCCGACGTGCCCATTGCCGTTCCGGTTGGTGGTGTTCCGGTTGCCGTTGAAATTTCCGGCGTTGCCATTGCCGTTGAAGCTGCCGGTGTTGCCGTTGCCGTTGCCGACGCCAACGTTCCCATTCCCGTTCCCGTTGCCGTTGCCTGCGGCCATCAACACGATGGCCGCAGCAAGCATCGGGACCGCACAATAGACGGCCGGCGCCCAGCGCAGGAAGCTACTGGTTGAAGCTCCCGTTGAAGTTGCCATTGAGCGCTCCAATGTTCCCGTTGCCGTTGTTCGATCCGTTGCCGGTGCCGACGTTCCCGATGCCATTGAAGTTCCCGTTGAATGCACCGACGTTGCCGTTGCCGTTGTAGGTGGAACCGTTGAAATTGCCGTTCCCGGCACCGATGTTGTTGTTGCCGCTGGTCGGGCTCGAATTGCCGAGCCCGTTGAAGGCGCCGATGTTTCCAGTGCCACCGTTCATGAAGCCGAGGTTACCGTTGGTCTGCGGGGCGCCATTGCCATTGCCGTTGCCATTGCCGTTTCCAGCGCCGGAATTGTAGTTTCCATTCCCGTTGCCGTTCAGGATGCCGACGTTGCCGTTGCCATTCCCATTGCCGCAGCCGTAACACTGCGCGAGCTGGGTCAGGCGGTCTCTGGCCACGGGCTCATTGCGAACAATGAACACGGAAAAGATGAGCTCCCCACAAGTCAATATCGCCAGCGCGCGTGTTCTGGTTTTCATGGCAGACCCCTCGGCATTGCGGCATTCCAGGACTTTCATTCCAAGATTTTCAAAGTGCAGATCGTCGCGAGACTCGAGCCGTACGGAGCGGACTTCGTCGAGAAGCGTTCCCGGCGGGACGGGGTGAGGAACGCGAGCCTCGAACCGGTCCGCTCCGGATTTGCGTCGACGGCCCGATACGTGCCGTCGACGCGACGCAATCACTGATTGAGATTGCCGTT
>NZ_JAGWUA010000305.1 GCF_028868675.1 Bradyrhizobium sp. | reverse complement strand
TAGAACTCGCCCGGCAGGCGGTCGGCGCGCGGGTCCTCGTCGCGGAAGCACGGCGCGATCTGGAAATAGCGGTCGAAGCCCGACATCATCAGGAGCTGCTTGTATTGCTGAGGCGCCTGCGGCAGGGCGTAGAACTTCCCGGGATGGATGCGCGACGGCACCAGAAAGTCGCGCGCGCCTTCGGGCGAGGACGCGGTCAGGATCGGCGTCTGGAATTCGAAAAAGCCCTGCTCCTTCATGCGCCGCCGCATGGAATCGATGATCGCGCCGCGCGTCATGATGTTCTGGTGCAGCTTCTCGCGGCGCAGGTCGAGGAAGCGGTATTTGAGCCGGATGTCCTCCGGATATTCCTGGTCGCCGAACACCGGCAGCGGCAATTCGCCGGCCGGTCCCAGCACCTCGATCTCGCTGACATAGACCTCGACCTTGCCGGTCGGCAGGTCGTCATTGTCGGTGCCTTCCGGGCGCCGGCGGGCCTTGCCGTCCATCCGCACCACCCATTCCGAGCGCAGCTTCTCGGCCTGCCCGAACGCGGGCGAATCCGGGTCCACCACGCACTGGGTCAGGCCGTAATGATCGCGCAGGTCGATGAACAGCACGCCGCCATGGTCGCGGACACGATGGACCCAGCCCGAGAGGCGGACCGTCTCGCCGATATGGCTGTCGCGGAGCGCGCCGCATGTATGTGACCGGTAGCGATGCATGGAAGTCCCAGAACTGGTGTTGGAAAGGATCGAATCGGAGGGCCTAAAGGCCTGTCCGAAGTGCGGGAGGGTTTACCCGACGAGGCCGGGGGCGGCAACCAAGGCGGCTTCCTGTTTTTGCGCCCGGGACGCCCATTTTTGGCAACGGACGGCCTGAGCCTTTGCCGATTGCCGGCGGAGGCCTATCTTACCCTCATGACTGTCCATTTCCCGTTCCAGAACTCCTATGCGGCCCTGCCGGACAGCTTTTTTGCCCGCGTCGCGCCGACCCCGGTGGCCGCCCCCCGGCTGATCAAGCTGAACCGGCCGCTCGCCCTCCAGCTCGGGCTCGATCCGGACCTTTTGGAGACGCCGGAGGGGACCGAAATCCTCGCCGGAAAGACGGTTCCGGCCGGCGCCGATCCGATCGCCATGGCCTATGCCGGCCACCAGTTCGGGCATTTCGTTCCCCAGCTCGGCGACGGCCGCGCCGTTCTGCTCGGCGAGGTCATCGACAAGGACGGCGTCCGCCGCGACATCCAGCTCAAGGGAAGTGGCCCTACCCCGTTCTCCCGCCGCGGCGACGGCCGCGCCGCGCTTGGACCGGTGCTGCGTGAATATGTCGTGAGCGAAGCGATGTTTGCGCTGGGCATCCCGACCACGCGCTCGCTCGCCGCCGTCGTCACCGGCGAGCATGTGCTGCGCGAGACCGCGCTGCCAGGCGCGGTGCTGACGCGCGTTGCCGCGAGCCACATCCGCGTCGGCACCTTCCAGTATTTTGCCGTCCGCCGCGACACCGAGGCGGTACGCGCGCTCGCCGATCACGTCATCGCCAGGCACTATCCCGAGCTCGCCGGCATCGAGCGGCCCTATCACGCGTTGCTCGGTTTTGTCGTCGCGCGCCAGGCGGATCTCATCGCGCGCTGGCTCTTGGTCGGCTTCATCCACGGCGTGATGAACACCGACAACACCTCGATCTCCGGCGAGACCATCGATTACGGCCCCTGCGCCTTCATGGATGCCTACGATCCGGCTCAGGTGTTTTCCTCGATCGACGAGATGGGCCGCTACGCCTATGGCAACCAGCCGCGGATCGCGCTGTGGAATCTGACCCGGCTCGCCGAATGCCTGCTGCCCTTGTTCTCCGACGATCAGGAGAAGGGGATCGCCGAGGCACAGGAAATCCTGGGCGAGTTCTCGGAAAAATTCAGCGCCGCCTATCAGGCCGGCCTGCGCAGCAAGGTCGGCCTGTTCACGCAGCGCGACGGCGACGAGGCGCTGATCCAGGATTTGCTCGACGCCATGGCGAAGAACGGCGCCGACTTCACCCTCACCTTCCGCAAGCTATCCGGCCTTGCTGCCGACGTCTCCGCGGACGACGCCCGCGCCCTGTTCACCGACCCCGCCGCCTTCGACCAATGGGCAGCGCGCTGGCGCCAGCGCTCGGCCGCTGAACCTCAGGCGCCGTCCGAGCGGCAGGCGCTGATGCGCAGCGTCAATCCCGCCTTCATCCCGCGCAACCATCGCATTGAGGCCGTGATCCAATCGGCCATGACCAATGACGACTACGCGCCGTTCGAAGAGCTGGTGAAGGTGCTAGCGAAGCCGTTCGAGGACCAGCCGGAATATGCCGCCTATCAGGCCCCGCCAAAACCGGAAGAGCGGGTGTGCCAGACGTTTTGCGGAACGTAATTGCCGGGCTTCGCTCCTAGCGGGGAAGCGCCGCCGCGATGTGCAACGCGAACATCGCGAGCGGAACGAGGTCCATCAGCATCGCGCCGACAAGGAGCGCGCGTGTCGATCGCTCGCGCATCAGGACGAAGGTCGCAGCCTCCGTCACCAGGAGGACCGGGCCAAAGGCCATGCGCGGCATCGCGACGAGCGGGATGAGCAGGCCCAGCAATTGGACGAGAGCCTGAGGCAGGCCCTGCGGACTGGCACCGGTCGCCATGTCCCGCACCGCAAGCCAACTCACGGGGCCGGTCGCAGCGATGAGCAGTTCGGCGGCGACCAGAGCGCGCGGAATCATCGCGACGCATAGCTTGAGCAGGAACCAGGTCGGCACCAGGCTGAGGACGCCTGTCGCCAGCACGAAGACGATCATCTCGCCGAACGCGACCATGCCGCCTGAGGCATCCTTGACGTCATCTCGGATCAGCATGTCGACGACGACGACGGCCGCGACGCCGCCAGCGACCGAGGCGACGTAGCCCAAGCCGATCAGAGCGAGCACCTTCGCCCTGCTCAGGCTCGGGCCGGACATCGTCTCATCCGGCCTCAATGCGTGGTATCCCGGACGAAATGCACGGCGGCCTGGTCGATCTTCGACATCGGAATTGCGGCTTCCATGAAGATCGCCAGTGCCAGCGCCGGGGTGAGCGCGCCCTTGACCATCTCCATGTAGGTCGCCGCGATCATCGCGAGCGCGACCGCCCAGAGCCGGGGCGGCAAGAGCTTGAATCCCGGCACCGGCACAACCGGCTCGCGCGAGAACGCCGTCAGCGTCGCGGGCCAGAAGATCTCGATCGCCCGACGTGCCGGCATGGCCGGGACATGACCGGCCGGGCCGCGGAAGACACCGAACTCGGAGGTGCCCATCGTGCTTGCGGCGCGCTCCAGCATGGTAAAGCAATCGGGCAGCTCCGATCTGGCCGCGCCGAGCCGCATCGCCTGCCCGCCGAGAACCGAATAGGCCGACATGCTTTCGAGCCGGTCGGGCATCAGCAGCCTGTTGATCCGATCGGAGAAGTAGTAGCGCTCGCCGTTCGGCGCCTGCGCGATCACCACGTCGTCGGCATGCGAGGCCGGATCGATCGGCGAGCCCGGCGCTTGCGTGACCACCGCAGCGTGCGCATCAATGCCGCCGGCATCGGCCATCTCCTGACGCACGGCATATTGCGCGGCGAATCCCGCGAGCGCCCCGGCGATGCAAAACAGGCTCTCGGGCTGAAGCTTGCCGTCCCTGGAGATCGTTTTTGCATACAACGGAAGAAGGGCGGAAATGGCCAGCCGCGCAGCGACGATACCGTCGGCCCCGAAGGGGCCCGCTGCCGTGACGTGGTCGCCAGGCACGGCGGCGGGAGACGCTGGGGTATTTTCTGTCTGAAATGCCATCACTGCACCTGCATGGCTCGACCTCTGAACATCGAGACTGATTCTCCCCTCGGAGGTCTGAACCAAGCCTTGACGTAGGGCTGTTTCCCGATTGCGCCCTCAACGGGTCGCTAAGGGATCGACTCGAAGTCT
>NZ_JAGWUA010000087.1 GCF_028868675.1 Bradyrhizobium sp. | reverse complement strand
GCCATCAAATCGATCGACGACGAGGTCGCGACCTACGTGCCCTCGCTCGCGGGCACCGAGTACGGCAGGACGCCGATCCGCGCGCTGCTCCACATGTCCTCCGGCGTCGACTTCAAGGAGATCTATGACGGGCAGGATGACATCGCGCGCCTCGGGCGCGACCTGTTCGTCCGGCCCGGCAAGGCTGCCGCCGTCAGTCTCGCGCAGTTCAACACGCGCATCGCGCCGCCCGACACGCGATGGCACTACGCGAGCGCCGAGACCGAAGTGCTCGGGCTGGTGCTGCGCGCGGCGACCGGCAAGCCGGTCGCCGACTACCTCAGCGAGAAAATCTGGCGGCAGATCGGCACGGAAGCCGATGCGACCTGGGCGATCGACGGCACCGGGCAGGAGGTGACGTTCTGCTGCTTCAACGCCGTGCTGCGCGACTACGCTCGTCTGGGGCGCCTGCTCGCGCATGACGGCGTGTGGAACGGGCGCGAGGTCATTCCGCGGCAATGGTTGCTGGACGCGACGACGGTGCGCCCGTCCGACGGTCATCTCGCGCCGGGCACGGCGACGAACTTCTACGGCTACGGCTATCAGGTCTGGCTGCTGCCCGGCGCCGAACGGCGGTTCGTGCTGCTCGGCATCCGCGGCCAGATGATCTTCGTCGATCCCGCGACCAGGCTCGTGATGGTGCACACGGCCGTGCGTCCGCAACCCGTCGACAGGGACGCATCGGCCGAGACGATCGCCCTATGGCTCGCCGTGGTCCAGCAACTCGGTCGAAAGGCGCAACAGGCGCCGTGATCGGCTCCGCAGGGGTGCAGGCCCGGTTTCGCAACGGCACATCACGGCTCGAACACCCAAATTTGAAAATGAATTTGGGAATTTCTGCAATGCAGGCAGCCCAATTGCCGCCCCCCCGCCCGCCGCCTACATGCCCCTGCATGCTGACAAAACCTCATGCGGGACGTGAAACATGAAGTCCACGATGACTCCGAATTCGAACAAACCGAACGCCTTCGCCGCGACGCTGTTCGCATGTGCCGTTCTCGCGATGACCGCGCCGGCCGCCCGCGCGGACGACTATTGCATCACGAACGGCGCCCAGGCCGCCCACGGTTGCGGATATCCGAGCATGGAGACATGCCGCGCTGCATCCGCCGGAATCGGCGGCTCGTGCTCGCTCAACTCCGCCTCCAAGAACCCCAGCGACGCGCTGGCCTTTCAGCCGAAACAGCCGCATTCGCGAAGCAGCCACCGCTCCGGGAAAAACGTCAGCCGATAAGATCGGGTTACGACCTCCACCCAGGCCGCGTTTGGCTTTACGTCCGGAACGGGCTATCGTCGGACATGGAACGCCGCCACCCGCTGTCGTCGCGGGCGCCGCGTGTCAGCAGGCCAATCGAAGCTCGTCCGGAGAAGCTCGATGGGATAGCGCTGGGCAGTTCGAAGCACGAGCATACGGTCCGGGTCAAGAACCGGCTGCTGGCCGGTCTCGGCCCGGATTCATTCGAGCTGCTCGGGCCCTTCCTGCAGCCGGCCGCGCTGAAACGCGGCGCGATACTGCAGGACTACAACCATCCGATCGAACACATCCACTTCATCGAGCGCGGCGTCGGCTCGCTGCTGGTGCGCACGCAGCGTGATGGTCCGGTCGAGATCGCGATCGTCGGGCGGCTCGGATTTATCGGCGTCGCGGCAGTGCTCGGCATCCAGCGTTGCCCCAATCGATGCCTGATGTCGATCCCCGGATACGCATTGCGCATTGCGGTGCCCGACATGCAGCGCGCAATGCAGAAGGATCCGGCCATCCGTCAGCAGCTGTTCAGCTATATCCACGCCCTGCTGGTTCAAAACGCGCAGACGACCCTGTGCAGCGCCCGCCACAGCCTGGAGGAACGACTGAGCCGCTGGCTTCTGCTTGCCGCCGACCGGCTCGACGACGGGATCATTCCCGTCACCCACGACATGCTCTCGGTCATCCTGGGCGTACGCCGCGCCAGCATCACGACCACGCTTTCGGAGCTGGAGCAGGCCGGCGGACTGGTGAGACTGCGCGGCGCCATCGACATACGCGATCGCCGGGCGATCGAGCGGCGGGCGTGCGAATGCTACCAGATCATAGCGTCGGAGTACCGGCAGTTGAACCGCAACGGTTTCCACGAGCATCGCATTCCGGCGGCTTCGGGCCTCATGCGCACCTGTCTTTGCTGCGTCTGACACGCGGCCCATGAGGCGTCCGCCGTCTTTGTACGGCAGCGTACCGAATTCCCGGCTTTAGTCGAGATGCTGCTTCTCGCTCGAAGGCGATACGATGACGAGGCAATATCCAGGGCCGAGCTAGACCGATCCTCATCTGGATAGGCCCTCTCGAACTGGAGCCATTCAGAGGAGAAACTGAAGATGAGCACGGCCACGCCCTCGCGTTTCACCCGGCGCCGCTTCCTGAAGCAGACTGGTCTCACCGTCCTTGCCGCCGGCTCCGCGCCGGTGCTGTCTGCACCGTTCGTGTCCGCCGCCTTCGCCGATGCCAAATCGTTGTCCATCGTGCAGTGGAGCCACTTCGTTCCGGCGTACGACAAATGGTTCGACCAGTTCGCGAAGGACTGGGGCACCAAGAACAACGTCAGCGTCTCGGTCGACCACATTCCCGTTCAGGACGTCGCCGCGCGCGCCGCGGCAGAAGCTTCGGCCGGCTCGGGCCACGACCTGTTCGGCTGGAACGGCGCCGGCGGAGCGCACCTCTACCGCAAATTCCTCATCGACGTCACGAGCCTGGTCGAGGAGGTCCAGAAGAAGTACGGCAAGATCAGCGTGATCGGCAAGCAGATCGGCTTCAACCAGGACGACAACACCTGGTCCGCATTTCCCGACTACTACATCAACTTCCCGGTGATGTACCGGAAGAGCCTGTGGGACGGGATCGGGATACAACCGGACTCCTGGGACAACATCCGGATCGGCGGCGCCAAGCTGAAGGCAAAGGGCAATCCGGTCGGCATATCGCTCGGTCACAGCAACGATCCCAACACCACGTGGCGCGGGCTGCTGTGGAGTTTCGGCGGAGCGGTCCAGGACGAGACCGGCAAGCACGTCGTGCTCGACAGCAAGGAGAGCGTCGAGGCGGTCAAGTTCGTCGCGGCGCTCTACAAGGAGGCGATGACGTCTGACGTATTGTCGTGGAATGACTCCTCCAACAACCAGTACATCGACTCCGGCGTCAGTTCGCTGATCGTCAACCCGATCTCGGCCTATCGGACGGCCCAGCAGCTCAACAAGAAGGTCGCGGACGACATCTTCGTGATGAAGCCGCCGAAGGGACCGGTCAAGCAGTTCATGGGCGGCGCCGCCGAATTCTACGGCATCTGGAAGTTCGCCAAGAACCAGGACGCGGCAAAGGAATTCCTCAAATACTATGCCGACCACTGGGTCGACGCCTTCAAGGCGAGCTCCGGCTACAACATGCCGATCTTCGCCAACATCGTGCCCAAGCCGATGCCGCTTTTGTCCGATGACCCGACATCGACGCCCCGGGACAAGCTGGCGATCCTGCAGACGTCCGACGAATGGTCCGCCGTCCCCGGCTATCCGGGACCGGCGTGGCCCGCCACCGACGAAGTCTACAACAACTTCATCATCTGCGACATGATGGCAAAGGCGGCCACCGGGGCGCTGACCGCCGAGGAATCCGTCAAATGGGCCGCGCAGCAATGCGACGGCATCTTCAACAAGTGGCTGCACAGGGTGTGAGCCGAATGATGCCCGGGCCGCGCCGGCGCGCGGCCCGCGCCACCCACCACGATCATCCGTCACCCCGGATCGGCAGGACATTGCGATGGCAGCGGTTTTGGCCAGGGACATCTTCAAGACGTTCGGTGAGACGCCGGCCGTGGACGGCATCACGCTGACGGTTGCCGACGGCGAGTTCATGGTTCTGCTCGGTCCATCGGGCTGCGGCAAGACGACGTTCCTGCGCATCGTCTGCGGGCTGGAGCGGCAAACCAGCGGCGATCTCATCATCGGCGGCAGCGTCGTCAACGACACGCCGCCGCGCGCCCGCGGCGTGGCGATGATGTTCCAGAGCTACGGCCTCTATCCGCACTACACCGTTCGCAACAACATCGCCTTCCCGCTCAGGACACAGCGCATCCCCCGGAAGGAGATCGACGGCAAGGTCGAATGGGCCTCGCGCCTCCTGGGGATCGACCGTCTGCTCGACCGGCGCCCCCGCCAGCTCTCCGGCGGCGAACGCCAGCGCGTTGCGCTCGCCCGCGCCCTGGTGCGCGAGCCGACGGCGCTGCTGCTCGATGAGCCGCTGTCCAACCTCGACGCCAAGCTGCGCGCGTCCGCCCGGCTGGACATCAAGCAATTCCAGCAGCGGATCGGGGTCACCACGATCTACGTGACCCACGACCAGGTCGAGGCGATGGGCATGGGCGACCGCATCGCGGTGATCGACCATGGACGGATACGCCAGGTCGGAACGCCGACGGAAATCTACGACGAGCCCGCCGATCGCTTCGTCGCCACGTTCGTCGGCACGCCGCCCATGAACCTCCTCGCCCGCGGCGGCGGCTGCCTCGGCTTCCGCCCCGAGAACTTCCTGCCCCGGGACATGATCGACGGCGGCCACGGCGGCATCACCGAATTTTCCTTCCGGGTCGATCGCTCCGAATATCTCGGCTCCGAACGGATCGTCTATGGCGTGATCGACGGTTTCGACACGCAGGTGATCACCGCCCGGCTGCCGCCGGCGCATGTGGCCGAGGAGAGCATCCGCCCGGGCGAATGGCATCCGTTCGCCGTACGCAACAGCGCGCTGCGCTACTTCGACAACGACGGGAAGCGGACCAGCCGACACTGAGACGGGATTTCGCCGATGGTCGACATTGTTGAACCGATCGTGGCAAGGCGGTCGCCGCGCTACCGGTTTTGGCTGGATCGAAGCGGGGTTCTGGGCGCCGTCTTCGTGGCGCCTGCGATCCTCTATGTATTGCTGCTGGTCGGCGGTCCGTTTCTGCTCGCGGTGTATTATTCGATCAGCGCCTACACGATCTACGACCCCTCCTGGCAGTTCGTCGGTCTCGCCAACTTCAGGCAGATCGTTCAGAATCCGGCGTTCCTGGAGGCGCTCGAGAACACCTTTCTCTTCACCTTCGCCTCGCAGCTGCTGGGTCTGATCCTCGGAAAGTTCGGCGCGCTGCTGCTGTTGCGGCCCTTCCCCGGACGCAAGCTGGTCCGCGCCCTGATCATCCTGCCGTGGGCGGTCCCGATCGCGCTCGCCAGCGTCGCCTGGCAGTGGATGTTCGACTCGCTCTACAGCGTCATCAACTGGACCCTGATCGCACTCGGCATCATCGATCGCGCGCAGGCACCGAACTGGCTCGGCAACCCGCATCTGGCCATGCTGTGCGTGATCGTCGTCAATGCCTGGCGCTTCTTTCCGTTCGCCATCGTGATCTTTCTCGCCGGCATCACCTCCGTTCCGCAAGACGTCATCGATGCGGCAACGGTCGACGGCGCAGGCTTCTGGCGCCGCAACTACCAGATCATCATGCCGATGATCCTGCCGATCGTCGCCATCGGCCTGATCTTCGGCATCGTCTTCACCTTCACCGACCTTTCCGTGGTCTATCTCCTGACCAACGGCGGCCCGGTCGGCGCGACCTCCGTGCTCGGCTTCCAGGGATTCCAGGTCGGCATCGTGTCCGGCGACGTCTCGCATGGCGCGGCGATTTCGTTGTTCATGCTTCCGGTGCTGTTCATCGTCGTCGTGGCGATGCTGCGCTTCATCAGGCGGAGGGACATCTGATGCAGCGCGCAATCGGCATCGCGGTCCGCGAGGTGTCCTTCTACGCAGCGGTCGCATTGTTCGTGGTTCTGACCGCGTTTCCCTTCTACTGGATGCTCATCACCTCGCTGAAGACCAATCCCGATCTCTACAACGTCACCAACATTCCGTTCTGGTTCAACGAGGCGCCGACGCTCGAGCATTTCAAGTATCTGTTCGAGCAGACGCTGTTCGCACGCTGGCTGCTGAACTCGTTGGTGATAGGCATCTGCGTCGTCGCGATCACGCTCCTGGCGGCGCTGCCCGCGGGCTACAGCCTGGCGCGGTTGACGGGGCGCGGCGGCGAAGCGCTGGGGATCGGCATCTTCCTGACCTATCTCGTCCCGCCGACGCTCCTGTTCCTGCCGCTGTCGCGGATCGTCGCCTGGTTCGGATTGCAGAATTCGATGTGGTCGCTGGTTCTCGTCTATCCGACGTTCACGATTCCGTTCTGCACCTGGCTGCTGATGGGGTTCTTCAAGGCGATGCCGATCGAGATCGAGGAAGCGGCGATCGTCGACGGCTGCAGTCGCCTCGGCGCGTTCGTGAAGATGGTGATCCCCCTGTCGCTTCCGGCAATCCTGACGGCGGTGATCTTCACGTTCACGCTGACGCTGCAGGAATTCGTCTATGCGCTGACGTTCATCTCCTCGTCCGCGCAGAAGCCGGTCACGCTCGGCGTGGCCACCGACCTCATCCGCGGCGACATCTTCTTCTGGGGCGAGATCATGGCCGGCGCACTGATCGCCAGCATTCCGGTGGCGATCGCCTACAACTCGTTCCTCGATCGCTTCATCGAGGGCATCACCGGCGGCGCGGTCAAATAGCTTGCCGCCGGGCGCAGCCCACCCTGCGGGCGAAGCCGAGGCTTGCGCCAGCCGGCCCGTTCGCGGCCGAAGGCTCTACTTCAGCTTGAGACGATAGGTCTCGTGGCAGTCGTTGCAGCGATCGTTGATGGTGGTGTAGGCCGCCTTCAGGCTCGCGAGGTCGTGGATCTTGCCCTTGACGTCCGCGATCGCCTTCTGCACCGGCGGAATCTTGGAATCGAAATCGGCCTTGTTCTGCCAGACTTTCGGCGAGGAGCCATATCTGGCGTCCACCACGTCCTGCTTGGGATTGACCTCGAAGGTCTTGGCGATCTTGCCGACATCGGCCTCCAGTTCGGCCAGCGCGTGATCGACGGCCTTCTGGTCGTAGTGGATCTCGCCCTTGGTCATCTTCAGGATCACGCTGTACAGGCTTTTCGCCTGCGCGCGCATCAGATTGTCCTGCTGCACGGCAATCTCCTGCTGCGCCATCGCCGCGCTCGCGCCGAGCAGCAGGGTACCCACGACAACAATCGTCCGTCTCATTGCTTCATTCTCCGGCTGGCAGGCAGTTTGGCGAAACCATCCCCGGCTCCACGCGAGCGTGGTCCGTTCCCTGACTAGAACCCCGCGGCGGGGTTTTATTCCCGCCGCGGCGTCAGGACGTCACAGGCTGTGACGACGGTGATGCTCGTTGATCGCGATCCACACCCGCTCCGGCGTCGCCGGCATGTCGATGTGGTCGATCCTGTACTCCCGCCACAGGCCGTCGACGATGGCGTTGACGACGGCAGGACATGAGCCGATCGCGCCGGCCTCGCCCGCCCCCTTCACGCCCAGCGGGTTGGTCTTGCAGGGCACGTTGTGGGTCTCGAACACGAAGGACGGACCGTCGGCGGCGCGCGGCAGGGCGTAGTCCATGAAGGTCGCGGTGACGAGCTGGCCGTCGCCGGCGCCGTAGACCACCCGCTCCATCAGCGCCTGCCCGATGCCCTGCATGGCGCCACCATGCACCTGGCCGGCGAGCAGCAGCGGATTGAGCGTCTTGCCGAAATCGTCGACGATCACGTAGTTGACGATCCTGATGATGCCGGTGGCGGGATCGATCTCGACTTCGGCGAGATGCGTCCCGTTGGGATAGGTGCCGTCGGCGCTGGCGAAGGTCGCGCTCGCATTCATCTTCGAGGGATCGGCGCCGGGCCGTCTGGCGAGATCGGCGAAGCTGATCGCGCGGTCGGTGCCGGCGACCCGCACCACGCCGTCCGCGATCTCGAGATCGCCGACGCCCGCCTCCAGCGCCTGCGCCGCGATCTCCTTCAGCTTCTTGCCGAGCTCGCGCGTGGCACGCTCGACGCTGACGCCGCCGGACGGGATCGAGGACGAGCCGCCGGTGCCGAGCCCCGTCGCGATCTCGTCGGTGTCGCCCTGATGGATGTGCACGCGCTCCGGCGGCAGGCCGAACTGCTCGGCGACGAGCTGCGCGTAGGCGGTCTGGTGGCCCTGCCCGCTCGACTGCGTGCCGATCAGGATGGTGACGTCGCCGTTGGGATCGAGCCGCACGTTGGCGGTCTCTTCGCCCATCGTGCCGCACACCTCGACGTAGCTCGAAAGCCCGATGCCGCGGATCAGGCCCTGCTTCTTCGCGGCCTTCGCCCGCTTGGGGAATTCCTTCCAGTTGGCGATCTCCATCGCGCGCTTCAGATGCGCGGCGAAGTCGCCGGAGTCGTAGACCTTGCCGGTGGCGGTCTTGTAGGGCAGCGCCCGCGGCGGAATGAAGTTCTTGCGGCGGATGGCGTCCGGCGTCATGCCGAGCTTGCGCGCGCAGGCATCGACGAGACGCTCGACCACATAGGCCGCCTCGGGGCGGCCCGCACCGCGATAGGCGTCCACCGGAACGCTGTGGGTGAACACGGTGCGCACCCGGCAGTGGAAGGCCTGGATGTCGTAGAGGCCCGGCAGCATGCCGGCACCGCCGTGGGGGATGTACGGCCCGAAGGTCGAGAGATAGGCGCCCATGTCGCCCATCAGGTCGCAATCCATGGCGAGAAACTTGCCGTCCTCGGCGAGCGCCATCTTCGCCGTCGTCACGTTGTCGCGGCCCTGCGCGTCGCCCATGAAATGCTCGGAACGATCGGCCGCCCATTTGACGGTCTTGCGCAGCTTTCGCGCGGCCACCGCCATCAGGGCGTATTCGCGATAGGGAAAAAGCTTCGTACCGAAACCGCCGCCGACGTCGGGGCAGATCACCCGCATCTTGTCGGTCGGAATTTTGAGGACGTTCTGGCACAGGATGTCGCGCAGCCGGTGGCTGCCCTGGCTGCCGACCGTCAGCGTCAGGTGGTCGCGCTTGGCATCGTACTCGCAGACCGCGGCGCGGGTCTCCATGAAGTTCGCGACCACGCGCGGGTTGACGATTGCGATCTCGGCGACCGCATGCGCCTTGGCGAAGGCCGCATCCACGGCCTTCTTGTCGCCGATCGAGACGTCGAACAGGACGTTGCCGGGCTTGTCGGGCCAGACCTGCGGCGCACCCTTCTTCACCGCGTTGACGACGCCGGTCACCGCCGGCAGCGGCGACCACTTGACGTCGATCGCCTCGATCGCGTCGCGCGCCTGGTCGATGGTCTCGGCCACCACGAAGGCGACGGCATCGCCGACATGGCGGACCTCGTCGTGAGCGAGAATCGGATAGGGCGGGCCGGTGAACGGGTCGGTCTCGAGGTTGAACAGGCACGGCAGGTCGCCGAGGTCGCTGACGTCGTCGGCGGTCAGGATCAGGGCGATGCCCGGCAGGGTGCGGGCGCGGCCGGCGTCGATGGTGAATTTGGCATGCGCGTGCGGCGAGCGCAGCATCAAGCAGCGCAACGCGGCCTGCGGCGCGTAGTCGTCGGTATAGCGGCCCTTGCCGCGGATCAGCGCATCGTCCTCCTTGCGCAGCACGCTTTGGCCGACGCCGAACTTGATGGGAGCTGCCATCTCGTCTCCATTTCCCCAAGAGTGTCTTGCCGTCATATTGCAGCGGAACGGGAAACAGCGCAAACGGCTTGACGCGTAAAAAAAGCTAGTTGCGCACCAGCGACAACAGCCAGCCGCGGCCGAACAGCGCCAGGATGCAGACGAGGTAGACGAACGTCCCGGCCACGGCCAGCAGCGCCAGCGTCATTTCGTCCCGGAGCACCTGCATCGCCGCGAACCATGCGGCGCCGAAGCGCGCGGTCAACCACAGGGCGCCTGCGAGGACGACGCCCGAAAGCAGGAATTTGGCGAGCGACTGCACCTGCGCCCGGTCGAGATGCAGATAGCCGCGCCGCACCGCGAAACCGAGCACCAGCAGGAGATTGGTCCAGGCGCCGACGGCGGTCGCGAGCGCCAGCCCGATCTGGGCGAGCGTGCCCATCAGCGCAAATTTCAGCGCGACGTTGACGGCAACGCCGGTCAGCGCCGCCCGCACCGGCGTCGCGGTGTCCTTGCGGGCGTAGAAGGTTGCAACCGCGCTGCGGATCATCACGAAGGGGACGAGCCCGATCGCGTAGGCCGCGAGCGTCGCGCCTGCGGCCGCAGCGTCCGCCTTGGAAAACGCGCCGCGGGCGAACATCGCGCGCATGATCACGTCGGGCACGGTGAGGAACGCCGCGACGAACGGCACCGAGAACAGCAGCGTGAAATCGAAGGCGCGGCGCTGCGCCTTCATCGCGCCGTCGTGGTCGTGGGCGGTCAACCGCCGCGACATCTCCGGCAACAGCACGGTGCCGATGGCGATGCCGATGACGCCGATCGGCAACTGGTTGAGCCGGTCGGCATAATAGAGCGCCGACAGCGCGCCTGCGGGCAGGAAGGTCGCGATGATTGTATCGGCGAACAGGGCAACCTGGGTCCCCATCGAGCCCAGCGTCGCGGGCCCCAACGCCCTGAAGAAGCCGCGGACGTCCTCGTCGAGCCGGAGCGGCGCAAAGCGCGGCAGGCCGCCGTGGCGGGCGAGATCGCCGGCCAGCAGGACATACTGCAGGAAGCCCGAGATCAGCACGCCCCAGGCCGCGGCGTGGCCGGCGCCCGGAAACCAGGCGGCGAGCGCCAGCGTCATCATCATCGCGAGATTGAGGAAGATCGGCGCGGCGGCTGCGCTGGCGAAGCGGTGCATCACGTTGAGCATGCCGCCATAGAGCGTCACCAGCGTGATCAGGAGCAGATAGGGAAAGGTGATCCGCGTCAGTTCGATCGCGAGATGGCGCTGCGCGGCGTCCTCGGTGAAGCCCGGTGCCAGGATGCTCATGGCCTGCGGCATGAACAGCCAGGCAAGAGCCAGCAGCACGAGTTGCGAGGCGAACAGCAGCGTGAAGATGCGGTCGGCGAACAATCTTGCCGCCGCCTCACCGCGCGCGCCGTGGACATGCGCATAGGCCGGCACCCAGGCGGCGTTGAAGGCGCCTTCGGCGAAGATCGCGCGGAAATGGTTCGGCAGCCGCAGCGCGACGAAGAAGGCGTCCGCCACGGGCCCCGCGCCCAGGATCGCCGCGAGCATGATGTCGCGGGCGAACCCGGTCAGCCGCGACAGCAGCGTGTAGCCGCCCACCGTGAAAATGCGTCCGAGCATGCGTTCGTTCTAGAGCCTTATCGGACAGAGGTCGATTGTATCTTGCGATGCGCATTGCTGTGCCCTCTCCCCTTACGGGAGAGGGCAGCACCGCGAGTAGACGCAACCTCGCAAGGGGAGAGGGGAAGAGCGGCGAAATCAGGCTGCCAGCGCGCCGCGCACGGCGGCGATGATTCGTTCCTGGGCGGCCTCGTCGAGATAGGCGTGCATCGGCAGGCTGATGACGTCCTGCGACAGGCTTTCGCAGACCGGCAGGCCGCCGTCGGCGACCGGGTACTGCCTGTAGGCGGTCTGCTGGTGCATCGACTTGCCGTAATAGATCGCGGTCGGCACGCCCTGGGCCTTCAGCGCCGCGGCGAAGCCGTCGCGGTCCGTGCCTTTGGGCAGGCGGATGGTGTACTGCGCCCACACCGAGGTGCAGCCGGGCGCGAGCCGCGGTACGGTGACGACGTTGGACAGGCCGCGCGCATAGCGTTCCGCAACCCTGTTGCGGGCGGCGATCTCGTCGTCGAAAATCTTCAGCTTCTCGATCAGGATCGCGGCCTGCATGGTGTCGAGCCGGCCGGTGAGCCCCAGCCTGACGTTGTCGTACTTGTCCACGCCCTGCCCGTGCACGCGGATGCTGCGCAGCGTGGCGGCGAGTTCGTCGTCATCGGTGAAGATCGCGCCGCCGTCGCCGAAGCAGCCGAGCGGCTTTGCCGGAAAGAAGCTGGTCGTGGTCGCGAGCGCCAGCGTGCCGAGCCTGCGGCCCTTGTAGCTCGCGCCAAAGGCCTGCGCGGCATCATCGAGCACGAACAGGCCCTCGGCCTTGGCGATCTCCGCGATGGCGTCGTGGTCGGCAGGCTGTCCGAACAGGTCGACGGGAATGACCGCCGCGGGCCTCAGCCCGGCCTTGCGGGCCGTCGCAATGCCGCGCTTCAGCGATTCCGGGCTCATGTTGAAGGTCGCCTCGTCGACGTCGACATAGACCGGCGTCGCGCCTAGCCGTGCCGCCGGCGAAGCGGTCGCGATGAAGGTGAACGACGGGCACAGCACGGCATCGCCCGGGCCGACGTTCTTCGCCATCAGCACCATCAGGATCGCATCGGTGCCGCTGGCGCAGCCGATCACGTGCCTGGCCCCGCAATGAGCCGCAAGCTGCGCCTCGAGCGCGGCGACCTCCGGGCCGTTGACGAACTGGCAATGGTCGAGCACGCGCGCAACGGCAGCATCGAGCGCGGCGCCGAGCCGTCGGCGCTGCGCACCGAGGTCGATGAAGGGAACGGGGTCGGGACGCAGATGCTGGTTCATGGCGCCTTGCGGATGTTGAGCGATCGACATGGACGGGTCAGCCGGCGACGCGGCGCGGCGTCTTGCGGGCCGACGACGAGGCCGCAGGCTTGGCCGGCGCCTCGAGGCAACGCGTGGCGATCTCGAGGCTGGCGACGCCCTCATCGCCGGTCACCGCCGGGATCTCGCCGTGACGAACCGCGTTGAGGAACGAGATCAGCTCGGCTCGCAGCGGCTCGTCGTGGCCGACCGGCAGGTGCCGCATCGAGTAGCTGCCGTCCGGCTTGAAGCCGAAGCATTCGGTGACCTGGCGGGTCAGGAGATCGCCCATCACGTATTTGCCGCGCGTCGCCACCGTGACGCTGCGCGCCTTGAACGGGGTGAGCCAGTTGGTGTTGATGTGGGCGAGCACGCCCGAGGCGGTGCGGAACTGCAACAGCGCGATGTCCTCGCGCTCGGCAACCGCGCTCGACAATTGCGGCTGCACCTCGACGATGTCGGATTCGGTGAACCAGCGGATCAGGTCGATGTCGTGCACCGCGAGGTCGATCACCACGCCGACATTCGACATCCGCGGCGGAAACGGCCCGACGCGGGTGATCGCGATCGAGAGGATGTCCTCGCCCTTGATCGCCTGCTTGATCGCGGCGACCGCCGGGTTGAAGCGCTCGACGTGGCCGACCATCAGGGTCACGCCGGCGGCGTGCGCGGCGGCGACGATCTCGCGCCCCTCCTCCACCGACGACGCGATCGGCTTCTCGACCAGCACATGGACCTTGCTGGCGATGCAGGCGAGCGCGATCTCGTGATGCAGATGGGTCGGCGCCGCCACCGTGACGGCATCGACGCCCGCGGCGAGCAACTGGTCGAGCGTCTCGAAGCTCTCGCAACCGGCGAGCTCGGTCGCGCGGGTCCGGTGCGCATGCGAGGGGTCGACCACGCCGACCAGGGTGATGCCGGGAAGACCCGCGAGCACGCGTGCGTGGTTGCTGCCCATCACGCCCGCGCCAATGACGCCGACGCGCAGGCCGGCCTTTGCCGGCGCAGACCGCTTGGAACTCATGTCCTGGAACCCCGATTCAACCCAAATCCCCGGCGCCTCTCCTAGCACGTCGCCACATCCGTGGCGAATGAAGGGAAGCGGAGCCGGACACGATTTGATTCAAAAAGTTACACATTCACCGGGCCTTAGCGGCGAGAACGGATATCGCCGCGCCGGGCCGGATCACGCGATTCGGGGCTGCTGTTACGACCTTTGATAGTCGTCTTCAATCCGGATGATATCGTCCTCCCCGAGATAGCTTCCAGTCTGCACCTCGATGAGTTCCAGCATGATCTTGCCGGGATTCTCCATCCGGTGCACCGCGCCCATGGGGATGTAGATCGATTCGTTCTCGTGCACGGTCTTGACCGTCTCGTTGACCGTGACACGGGCAGCGCCCCGGACCACGATCCAGTGCTCGGCGCGATGGTGGTGCTTCTGCAGCGACAGGCGACCGCCGGGCTTGACCACGATGCGCTTGACCTGGTGGCGCTCGCCACTGTCGACCGACTGATAGCTGCCCCAGGGTCGGTGCACCTTGAGATGCTCCTCGGTAACCTCGGGGGCAACCGTCTTCAGCCGCGCCACGAGGCGCTTCAGCCCGTTGGCATCCCTCTGGCGCGACACCAGGACCGCATCGGGCGTCGCGACCACGACGAGATCGTCGACGCCTTCGAGCGCGACCAGCGCCTTGTCGGTCGTGACGTTGCAGTTGCGGCTGTCCTCAAACACGGCGGTGCCGTGCGCGGCGTTGCCTTGCGCGTCCTTCTGCGACAACTCCCACACCGCGTGCCACGAACCGACGTCGGACCAGCCGCACGACACCGGCACGACCGCCGCGCATGCCGTCTTCTCCATCACCGCATAGTCGATCGAGATCGCCTTGGCAGAGCCGAACGCCTTCGGCTCCAGCGTCACGAAGCCGAGATCGCGGCCGGCATTGGCGACCGCGTCGGAAATGGCCTGCACGCTCGCGGCGTCGACCTTGCGATATTCGTCGAGCAGGACGGACGCCGGGAACATGAAGTTGCCGCTGTTCCAGAGATGGCCCGACTTGACGTAGTCGGCCGCCGTCGCCGCGTCCGGCTTCTCGACGAATCTCGCCACCGCGCGCACCTCGCCCGAGATCGCCTCGGCCGGGCTGATGTAGCCGTATTCGGTCGCAGGCCGCTCCGGCTTGACGCCGAAGGTGACGATGCGGCCCGCGCGCGCGGCGACCAGTCCCTGGCGGCAGGCTTCGATGAAGGCCGCGTTGTCGCCCACGACATGGTCGGCGGCGAGCGCAAGCAGGATCGCCTCGGCGTCCTTGCCCTGCGCGAACACCGCACCGGCGGCGATCGCGGGACCGGAATCCCGTCGCATCGGCTCGAGGATGATGTCCGCCTCGATGCCGATCTCCGCGAGCTGCTCCAGCACCATGAAGCGGTAGGCCGTGTTGGTGATGACGATGGGACGGTCGAACAGCGCGGCATCCGACACCCTGAGCAGCGTGTCCTGGAAGGTCGAGCGGGCGCCGAACAGCGGCAGGAACTGCTTGGGCCGCACCTCGCGCGAGGCCGGCCACAGCCGCGTGCCGGCGCCGCCGCACATGATCAAGGGTATAATGCGTTTGTTCATCGTCATCTCAAACCCTGAAGTGGTCCCGATAGAAGGCAACGACTCGGCGGACGCAGTCCATGTCCGGACTCCACGGGCATTCGGCCGATCCACCTGGATACTACGCGGCCGATACCATCGATATAAGCGAGCCCGGGGCGCATCTTGCCATGGTTAAGGAGTCAGCCCCGGCCGCCCGGGTCGGGAGCCGTGCGACCCGAAAACCGACATCGCGCCGCCGGCCGGCGCCTGTTTACATGCCGCCTCGAGGGGCCCGCAATAGCCAACGGCAGCCCGACGACGGCTATTGCAAGATCAGCCTCAAGACCATACCAAAGCGGCCGAATTCGGCGTCCGGGGCCGATCTGCCAAAACCCTTGTTCAAGCGCGGGCGAGATGCGCCGAATCCTGCTGTCGACAGCCAAAATCGTGATTTCCGCGGCGCTGCTCTATCTGGCGCTTCGCAAGGTCGATCTGTCCGAGCTGTTGTCGCGCTTCACGCTGACGAGCCTGTTCTGGATCGGCGCGGCCATCGCGGTGACGTTCCTGCAGATCTTCATCGGCGTGCTGCGCTGGCGCGAGATCAGCGCCGAATGCGGCGCGCCGCTCGAACTCGGCCGGGCCATGCGGTACAACGTGATCGGGACGTTCTTCAACCAGACCCTGCCCTCGGCGATCGGCGGCGATGCCGTCCGGCTCTGGCTGGTGGCGCGCGCCGGCGCCGGGTGGCGCAAGGCGACCTATTCGATCTTCGTCGATCGCGCGATCGGGTTGATCGCGCTCGCGGTCGTGATCGTGGCAAGCCTGCCCTGGAGCTTTCGCCTCATCACCGATGCCCATGGCCGGTCGGCGCTGCTGCTGCTCGACCTGGCCGCGCTCGCGGGCGGTATCGGCTTTCTGGTCGTCGGCGCCCTGAACTGGCCGTGGCTGAAGAGCTGGTGGGCGACCCACCACGTCCACGCCTGCGCCGTGATCGCGAACCGCGTCATCTTCGGCCGGACGCACGGGCCGAAGGTCGCGGTGTTGTCGCTGCTCGTCCACGTGCTTGCGGTCGTGATCGCATGGTGCGTCATCCAGTCGATCGCCGCGCCCGTCGATTTCGGCCAGATCTTCCTGCTCATCCCGCCCGTGATGCTGATCACGATGATGCCGATCTCGATCGCCGGATGGGGCCTACGCGAAGCCACGATGGGACTGGCCTTCGGCTTTGCCGGCCTCGCGACCAACGAGGGCGTCAACATCTCGCTGCTGTTCGGCGCCGTGATGTTCATCGTCGGCGCCTTCGGCGGACTGGTCTGGATCTTCAGCGCTGAGAAGGCGGCACAGGGATCGGCGCCGATCGGGGTGCCGGAGTGAGCGCTGCCGCCGATCTACCCGGCGGCGGCATGGCGGCGTCCCTGCTGGCCGTCGCCCTTGCCGCGCTGCTTTCGGCATTCATCACCTGGATCAGCCGTCCCCTGCTCCAGCGCTACGCGCTGGCGAGGCCGAACGCGCGCTCCTCGCACCGCATTCCGACGCCGCAGGGGGCCGGGATCGCGGTAATCGCGGCCACACTCCTAGTCGCGTGGGCGCTTGCGGTCGGCACGGGCGCTGCCATTCCCGCCGCGCTGGCGGCGGCGACGATCGCGATCGCGCTGGTCGGCTTCGCCGACGACGTCATGACGCTCTCGGCCCTGCTGCGGCTCGCGCTGCAGGCGGGTGCCGTCGGAATCGTCGTGCTCACGGCACCCGACGATCTCAGGATCATGCCGGCGCTCCCGCTTCCGCTCGAACGGGGCCTCATCGTGCTCGCGGGCGTCTGGTTCGTGAACCTCGTCAACTTCATGGACGGGCTCGACCTGATGACGGTGTCCGAGGTGGTGCCGGTGACCGCCGCGCTGCTGCTGCTCGGATGGCTCGGCGAGCTGCCCTGGCCGGCCGCCCTGCTCGCCGCAGCCCTGTGCGGCGCCATGATCGGCTTCGCGCCGTTCAATCGCCCCGTCGCCAGGGTGTTTCTGGGCGACGTCGGCAGCCTGCCGATCGGCCTCCTGCTCGGCTGGTGCCTGCTCACGCTTGCCTGGCACCAGCACGTGGCCGCCGCGCTGCTGCTGCCGGCCTACTATCTCGCCGATACCACCATCACGCTGTTTCGCCGCATCGCGCGCCGCGAGCCGTTCTGGGCGGCGCATCGCACGCATTTCTATCAGCGCGCCACCGACAACGGCTTCACGGTGCCGCGCGTGATCGCCGAAGTGTTCGCACTCAACCTCCTGCTCGCGCTGCTCGCGATCACGACGGTCCGCTTCGACTCGACGAGTGCTACGGCACTCGCGCTCATTGCGGGCGCGGGCGCGGTCGGCGTCCTGCTGCGAAGGTTCTCGGCACGGCGCTCCGCGTCAGCGCGCGCCTGACGGATCCCGGTCCGACACCGCGAGCCGCAAGCCCTCGTCGAGCGACACCGCCGGCCGCCAGCCGGTCGACCTCGCCTTGGACACATCGAGCTCGAGCGATCCGATCAGGCTGTCGCGGGTCTCCTGCAGCCCGACCGCGCCGAGCAGCCAGCCCATGAACCGGGGCGGCATCGAAAACAGCCGCGCGGGCTTTCCGGCCGCTTTCGCCAGCCGTTCGATGAACTCGGGCATCGAGACCTGCTCGTCGTCGGCGACGAGAAATATCTCGAAATTGTCCGCCCGATCGGGATGAGCGAGCCGCCACAGGATGAACGACGCCAGATTCTGCACGGCGAGGAAGGCGCGCTGGTTGCGGACTGAGGCGAAAGGGAGCGGCAGGCCGAGGTTCACCGCGCGCGCCAGCAAGGCAAAATTGCCCTTCGCCCCGACGCCATAGACCAGCGGCGGCCGGATCACCGAAATCTTCATGCGGGTGTCGCGCGCCAGCGTCTTCAGGCCCGCTTCGGCCGCCGCCTTGGACATGCCGTAGAGGCCGCGCGGCGTCAGGGTGTCGGCCTCGCTGAACGGTGCCCGGCCGTCATTGGTCCGGCCGTGGACGTGGACGGTGCTGACGAAGACGAACTGGCCCACCCCGGCTGCCGCCGCACAGCGCGCCAGATGCAGGCTGCCCGTGATGTTGACGTCGCGATAGAGCTGGATCGCGCGCTCCTCGTGCTTGTGATGGAAGCCGGCCGCGAGATGGACGACCGCATCGACGCCCGTGAGCGCGGCCTGCCAGTCGGTATCCGGACCGATCGATCCGACGACCACCTCGTGATCCCGGCCTTCCCCGCTGCGGACCGCGCGACGCACGGACCATCCCTCCCGCTCCAGCGCAGGCACGACATGGCGGCCGACAAAGCCGCTCGCTCCGGTGACGAGGACGACCGGCCTGCTTCCGCTCATCGGTTCTCCGCCCGTTCCGGACCGCGCAACAATTCGTCGATCAGGGCCGCATAGGCGTTCAACGCGCTCGTCCGATCGAACCTTACCGCGGTCTTCACCGCCCGCTCCGCCATGCCCGCATCGTCGGCGCGGGCCGCCGAGCGGATCGTGGCCGCCAGTTCGTCCGCCCGGCCCGGCGGCACCACCCAGCCGAGCCCG
>NZ_JAGWUA010000304.1 GCF_028868675.1 Bradyrhizobium sp. | reverse complement strand
TCGGGGCGGATCTCGGGCATCACGGCGTCCTTGCGCGACACGAAGCGCGCCGGCACGCGATAATAGGGATCGGTGAAATCGACGCGGGCGCGCAGCTGCGGGCTCGCCGCCATGGAGGCGATGATGGCATCGCCCCGGTTGGAGGTCAGCGCGTCCAGCAGCGTCTCGAAGCGGCGCATCTGCACCGTGCAGGTGACCTTGATCTCCTCGCAGAGCGAGCGGGCGAGATCGACGTTGAAGCCGGCCGGATTGCCATCGGCGCCGGTATAGTTGAACGGCGGATAGTCGGTCTCGGTCAGGAAGCGGATCACGGTGAGGCGCGACAGGTCCGGCCGCTCCGGGCGCCGCCTCGGGTCCCAGAAGCCGGGGACGGCCTGGGGCGCGGCGGCCTCAGTCGGCTTGGCGAGCGGCTTGGCCGGGGTCTGCGCATCGGCGCCGGGGATCACCGCGGTCAGCCAGGCGAAAGCCGCCAGCCCCGCCAGCAGGCAGCGGGCCGTTCGGAGCGGATGTGCCTGGAGCGACGGGATCATCGACGGGAATTGAGGGATTTTGGCCAGGATGCGGGCCTTATAGACCATCCCGCCGGGAAGGCGAGTACCGATTGGGATCACTCAGAGATACCGCTTCAGCTCGGTCGCGACCTCCTCGGGGCTGCGCTTGAGGTTGAAGGGCGAGACGAACCGGCCGTCGCGGTCCATCAGATAGATCAGCGCGGTGTGGTCCATGGTGTAGTCGCCGTCCTTGCCCGGGATCTTCTTGGCATAGACCCGGTAGGCGGTCAGTACCTTGGCGACTTCGGCCGGATCGCCGCTCAGTCCCACCAGATGCGGATCGAAGCTCGACAGATAGTCCTTCATGACGGCGGGCGTATCGCGCTCGGGGTCGACCGAGACGAAGTAGGCGTTGACGCGGTCCGCGTCCTTGCCCATCGCGCGCATCACCTCGGAAATCTCGAACAGCGAGGTCGGGCAGACGTCGGGGCAATGGGTATAGCCGAAGAAGATCAGCGTCGGCTTGCCCTTCAGACTCTTCTCGGTGACGGTCTTGCCGTACTGGTCGGTGAGCTGGAACGGCCCGCCGATCGCGGCCGGCTGGGCGACGTTGCGCACGCCGCCCATGACCCAGAACATCAGGAGCAGCCCGACGACGAGGCTTGCGGCGAAGGCGGTCGCGATCACCAGCGGGCGGGCAGCGTAAGTCATCTGCGAAGAAGGTCCTGTTGCGGCTCAGAAGCAGGCAGCGAGGCCCGCCCTGATCGTTTCGAAGAACACCTGGGTGCCGTAGTGGAACCACAGGGCCGCCGTCCCGATCAGAGCCAAAGCGGCAAGGCCGGCCCCCGCCAGCAACAACGCCGAAGCAGCGCGGTTCGGCCGTGCATTGTCCGATATCGGATGCGTCGATAGCAGGGGTTGAGCCATGACAAGGATCGCGGCGAAAGTCTTTCCTGGAAGCCGGCCACCCGGTTCCATGCCTCACAGATAGGCGCTGGCCCGCCGGCGGGCAAGCGCCGCGGGCAGGCCGGCGATCACGTCGTGCTGATTTCGTTGCTGGTTTTCTGGCTGATTGCTCTGTCGATTCCCTGGGCTCAGCGCGAGGCAGCGGGCTTGTTGGCCGAGGCCTGCGCGTCCAGGAAGCAGGGCTTGTACAGCGCCTGGAGCTGCTTGCCCTTCAGGAAGATCATGTTGGGCGTCAGCCCGCCGCGCTGCGCGATCCAGCGCTTCACCGGCGCCGGATACATCGCGTACAGCATGTGGGTCGCCTCGGGATTGGTGACGGCGCGACCGTTGGCGCCGAAATCCCAGGCGGCGTGGAAGCCCAGCGTCGCATGCGAGGTCACGCAGATCTTGTCGTGCGGGATGGCGCCGAGGACGATGGTGCAGGCCGAGGCGCAGAGGCCGTCGATGATCACGGTCTCGCCGGACTGGCGCAGGTCCTGGTACTTGTCGACATAGGTCCCGATCCGACCGCCGCGGTCATCCGCGATCCGAACCACCGCGTGACTTGCCCCCATGCCTGCGATCAGGAGAACGGCCGCAAGCAGTCCCGTCAGAAACCTCATGTCCCAGCCCCAAGTCCAAATCGAATCTGCTGTTCGAATCTGATCGTGTCAGGTGATGCCAGACGCCCGTCAGCGTCGGTCGAGACGGCGGTTTTGTCTAGGCGGTCGGCCTCGCCCAGAACAAATTCAAGTCGAGTGTTGCGCCGGTGCTGCACCCGACGCTCCGCGCGGTCCCAGAGTGGAACAGGTTAACGCTCTCTTGCCTGACCGCGCCCTTGATCTCAGCGAAGGCACCGGACTTCAATCCCGGAGCACTACCGGGGAGGGAACAGGGGCTGAGCAGGCCGACGCTGAAAGTCCTCCGTCCGGCCGTCGACGACGGACGCTTTTCGAGCGCGGCAAATTCGATGTCGAGCCGATAGCCCCCGACGAGCGGCACGTCCCGGCGCCTTGATCCAGATTGGGCGCCTCTCTATGAGTAGGGCCGCCATTCCATCAGGAGAATCCCATGAGCATCCAGCGCTTTGAAACCGGGCCGCGCATGAGCCAGGTCGTCGTGCACGGCAACACGGTCTATCTCGCCGGCGTCGTCGCCAACCAGGCCGCCGGCGAAAGCGTCACCAAGCAGACCCAGGATATCCTTGCGATCATCGACGGCCATCTCGCCAAGGCCGGAACCGACAAGACCAAGCTCCTGTCGGCGACGATCTACATCACCGACATGAAGACTTTCCCCGAGATGAATGCGGTGTGGGATGCGTGGGTGTCACAGGGCAACACGCCGGCGCGCGCCACCGTCGAGGCCAGGCTCGCCGCGCCGAAATACAACGTCGAGATCATGGTGATCGCGGCGAAGTGATCCCGCGACGCCGATCGCGCGCGCCGCGACTTCGATGACCTCCGAGGTAATCGATCGGCGCGCGCGAACCTTCGATAGTCGCCCTGCCCGCGCCTTCTGGCACCTATCATTGGGCCTGCGCGCCGCCACACGCCCACGCGGAGGCGGGTTGGCGCCCTCTCCTCAAAATTTGAGGAACAACCCCATGCACAGTGGAAGTCAGCTCTGCCGGAGACGCATTCCCCGCTTGACACGTCGGGCAAATCAGGCGCGACCCGCATGTCTCTCAGGCAGTTCGAAGCGCGGATGCAACCCCATCCGGCGCCCCGCGCCACCTTCTCCTGCAAGGGGAGAAGGGAAGAAACTCCCGGCTAGGTGTCATTGTCGCCAGGGATCGCGCGAGAGGCAAATGCGGAAGGAATTCAGCGCGCGGCGAGATCGAACGTCAGGAACAGGCTGTTGGGATCATCGACATAGCCCTCGAACGGGCCGCAGGGGACGAAGCCGTGCGCCTTGTAGAGAGCGACCGCCGGACGGAAATAGTCCGACGAGCCGGTCTCCAGGCTGAGTCGCACCATGCCGCGGGCGCGGCCGTGCGCGATGATGTGACGGAGCATGCGTCCGGCAAGGCCGCGGCGGCGCGCCGCCTCAAGCGTATGCATGGACTTCACCTCGCCATGGTCGCGCGCGATCGTCTTCAATGCGCCGACGGCGACCAGCGTGTCGCCGTCCCAGCCGGTCCAGAACGCGATGTCGGGCGCGCGCAGGCCGGCGAGATCGAGCGCATGCGCGCTGCCCGGCGCGGTCTGCGCCCGTGCGGTCGTGTAGTGATGGTCGAGCAGCGCGATGACGCGCGGATCGTAGGTGTCGCCGCTCCTGATCTCCATGACGCGATCAGCCTCCCCGGTCACGGCGCGACGTCGCTTGCGAGGTTCTCCTGCCGGTGCGCAAGCGCACCGTCTTCAATCGGCGACCGATCGCCTTGTCGAGCTTTTGCTGGTCCATGGCCTTCTTTCCGAACGTCGGCCGGCGATCGGACCGCACCCGCCAGGTGCCAGAGCGCCTGGCGCGGCGGGCGGCGAACGCCGGGACCTTCCAG
>NZ_JAGWUA010000303.1 GCF_028868675.1 Bradyrhizobium sp. | reverse complement strand
GCGCGACGTCAATTCGAGCGGTAATGTTAACCGGCCGCTTACCATCCGCGGTCGCCGAGCCGGTCCAGCGCCGCATAGGCGATGCCGAGGAATACGCTGTAGGCCAGCACCATGACGAGGGAGAAGCCGGCGGGACGCAGTCCCAGTCCCGCATCGGAGGCGAACCATCCGCGGCCCAGCAGCGGAAAGAACACCAGGCCCATGGCGAGCCAGCCGATTGCGCCGAGCGCCAGTCCCTTGGCCGCGCCGCTGCGGCCCGGCAGCCATGGATAGATCGTCGCAAAGACGAGGCCGATGATGAGCGTGCCGTTGACGAACGACAGGAGCCAGAGCAGGGCGGGCTGGACCGAGCTGCCGACCACTACGCTCAGCGCATGCTGCAAGTCCTGATAGGGTTGGAAGCCTGGAAGCCAGCCCATCCGCTCCTTCAGGAACATCAGGCCGCCATGCGCAAGGCTGCCGCACATTCCCGCCGCGATCGACTTCCAGATCCGCTCGGTGCTGATGAAATCCATCGCGGCGTGTGACGATTCGTCAATCGGCGGGCACGAAATGGTCGCGCGCGCTGGCTCTCTGCCCGGTCGCGACGTCCGTGATGCCGATCTCGATGTCCACGGCCTTCTTCGGCAGTTGTGCCGGTGCGATTTGCACCGACATCCGCACCTCGCGGGTCTGGTCCTGGCCGACCTCGACGATCAGCCTGCCGTCGGCCTTGCGCTCGACGCCGGCGACGCGGACGGCGGCACCGGAGAGCCCCGATACGTCGAGCGCAAACGACCGCTCGAAGCCCTTGTTGAGCAGGCGCACCGTGTAATCGTTGCGCACGCCGCCGTCGGCCAGCTGCACGAACAGCGGATTGCGCTCATGCAGCACGTTGATGCTCATGGTGCTGCGGGTGGCCAGGGCATAGAGCATGATGCTGCCGACGATCGCGATGACGCCGGCGTAGACCAGCGTGCGCGGACGGGCGATGCGGTAGACCGGCGGCTTGCCCTCGCGCCGGCGCTGCTGGTTGATGTCGGTGTCGTAGCCGATCAGCCCGGTCGGGCGGCCGATCTCCGTCATGATGTTGTTGCAGGCATCGATGCAGAGGCCGCACTGGATGCAGCCGAGCTGGATGCCCTTGCGGATGTCGACGCCGGTCGGGCAGACGTTGATGCATTGGTGGCAGTCGACGCAGTCGCCGGCGATCTCGCCGTGGACGCGCGCGGCTTCCGCCTTCTTCACCGACATGCGCGGCTCGCCGCGGTCGCGGCGATAGGTGACGTTGAGCGCCCATTCGTCGGTCAGGGCCGCCTGGATGCGCGGCCACGGACACATGTAGATGCAGACTTGCTCGCGGGCGTGGCCGGCGAACACGTAGGTCGTCGCGGTCAGGATGCCGATCCAGAGATACGCGATGAAGGGCGCCTGGAAGGTCGCGAGTTCCCGCACGAGCGTCGGCGCATCGTCGAAATAGAGCACCCATGCGCCGCCGGTCCACCAGGCGATCAGGATCCAGAGCACGTGCTTGAGCGCCACTTTGCGGATGTGATCGAAACTCCAGTAGCGCTTGTCGCCCTGTATGCGCTCGCGCCGGTCGCCCTCGACCCAGCGCTCCACGGCGTAGAACAGGTCGGTCCAGACCGTCTGCCAGCACAGATAGCCGCACCAGATCCGGCCCGCCACCGCGTTCATCAGGAACAGCGTCATCGCGGCGATGATCAGGAGGCCGGTGAAGTAGTAGACCTCCTGCGGCCACAGCTCGATGAAGAAGAAGTAGAAGCGCCGGTGCGGTAAGTCGACGAGCACGGCCTGGTTAGGCAGGCCGGGCCCGCGATTCCAGCGGACGAACGGCAGCAGGTAGTAGATCCCGAGCGTGATGCACAGGATCGTCCACTTGATGCGGCGGAACTGGCCATGAACCGACTGCGGATAGACCTTCTTGCGCTTTTCGTAGAGAGGTCCTTCGATGAACGTATCGTCGGCCATGTCACAGTCCCCGCATTCCAACCTGCGATTGCGCGATCAGGAGAACGCGCAGCCGTCCCGCAGGCCCAGCTTCTTGAACACCATCGCCGCCGGGCAGAAGCCGGTGAACGAGGCCTGCAGCATATTCAGGCCGGCAAACGCCGTCAGCAGGTACCAGTAGGCGTTGACGTAGGTGCCGAGCGCCAGTCCGAGCAGGACGACGAACCCGGCGAAGGCGAGAACGGCTTTATCGACATTCATGGTAGGCTCCTTGTTGAAGTGGGGTGAAGTTTCAGGAATTGGTGAGGCCGGCTTCGGTCCAGGCGACGATGCCGCGCGCGTCCATCGCGCCGGCGTGGCGGGCGATCTCGCGGCCGCCCTGCATCAGCAGCAGGGTCGGTATGCCCGTGATGTTGAGGCGCGACGACAGCTCGGGGGCGCTGTCGGAGTTGAGCTTCAGCAGTCGCACCTTCGGCTCGAGCGCCTGTGCGGCGCGCTCGAACATCGGCGCCATGGCGCGGCACGGGCCGCACCACGGCGCCCAGACGTCGACCAGCACGGGAATGTCGCTGTTGGCGACGTGGCGGCCGAAGCCTTCGGCGTCGACCTCGATCGGGTGGCCGGTGAACATCGGCTGGTGGCAGGCGCCGCAACGCGCGCCCTCCGGCGTGCGCGCCGCGGGCAGGCGGTTGGTCCGCCCGCAATGGCCGCAGACGATCTGGCGGGTCTCGCTCATGTGCCGGTCTTGACCTCCTTGATCTTGGCGATGTTCAGCTTGTCGAGCACGAAGCGTTCATAGAACGGTTCGCTCTCGCCGCGCCGCATCTTGCGCAGAAAATATTTTTCGAAGGCCACCTTGGCGTAGTGTACCCACTCGCCCTTGGACGACCAGTTGACGTTGCGCGGCGGAATCTGCGGCTGCGCCAGGAAGGCGACGCCGGAATCGCCGAAATCGGCGAGGCAGATCGCGTTCCAGGTCGGCTGCGTGTTCGGCTCCTTGCCGCGGAGCAGGGCGCCGATGTTCATGGCGGTCGCCGTCACCATGGATTCGATCATGAAGCCGGTCTTGGGCACGCCGACCGGCACCGGCGTTGTGCCCACGGGTGCGATCGCCACGCAGACGCCGACGGCGAAGACGTTGGGGAAGGCCGGATTGCGCTGGTGCTTGTCGACCACGACGAAACCGCGGGGATTGGTCAGCTTCTCGATGCCGCGGACCGCCTCGACGCCGCGGAACGCCGGCAGCATCATCGAATAGGTGAAGGGCAGCTCGTGGGTCTTGCGCACCGCGCCGTCGTCGCCGAGCTCCTCGACGATCATCTTGCCGGCTTCGACGCTCTTGACGCGCGCATTGGTGATCCATTTGACGTGCTTCTCGCGCATCTCGCTTTCGAGCAGGCCCTTGGTGTCGCCGACGCCATCGAGGCCGAGATGGCCGATATAGGGCTCCGAGGTGACGAAGGTCATCGGCACCTGGTCGCGCAGCTTGCGGCGGCGCAGCTCAGTTTCCAGGATAAACAGGAATTCGTAGGCCGGGCCGAAGCAGGAGGCGCCTTGCACCGCGCCGACGATGACGGGCCCAGGCTTGGCCGCGAGCTTCTCGAACGCGTCCTGCGCATGCGAGGCGTGGTCGACGTGGCAGATCGACTGGGTATGGCCCTGCGGGCCGAGCCCCGGGATCTCGTCGAAAGCGAGCTCGGGTCCGGTCGCCACGACCAGGTAGTCGTAGTTGATCGACGTGCCGTCGCCGAGCTCGATGCGGTTCTCGGCCGGTTGCACGCGCCTGGCGCCCTGCGTCAACAGGCGGATGCCCTTGCGCTTCATGATGTCCGCGAGATCGATCTCGATCTCGTTGCGCTTGCGCCAGCCGATGGCCACCCAGGGATTCGACGGCACGAAATGGTAGACCGCGCCCTGCGAGATCACGCTCAGCCGGTCGTCCTTCCTCAACTGGGGCAGCAGTTCATAGGCCATCAGCGTTCCGCTCAGCCCGGCTCCGATTACGAC
>NZ_JAGWUA010000302.1 GCF_028868675.1 Bradyrhizobium sp. | reverse complement strand
AGGCCCGGCTGCATCGCCCGCGGGGTCGCCGGCCGCCGCGCCCGCTCAGACCGTGGATGTCGCGCCGATCCTCGACAAGGCGGTCGCCGCCAAGAAGGAGAAGCTGGAGTGGCGCACCTCGATCGTGGACCTGATGAAGGCGCTCGACATCGATTCGAGCCTTGCGGCCCGCAAGGAACTCGCCAAGGAGCTCGGCTATACCGGCGACACCAACGACTCCGCGACCATGAACGTCTGGTTGCACAAGCAGGTCATGACCAGACTCGCGGCGAACGGCGGCAAGCTGCCGCCGGAGATCAAGCACTGACGGGCGCGATCACCGTCATCGGAAAGGCCCGCGAGTTCGTGGGCCTTTTGCTTGGGCGGGCTATCCTGTGAGGTCGGCGTATTCGGGATGATTGTCCAGATAGTCGACAACGAAGCTGCAGCCGCCGATCACCTTCCTGCCGTCGCTGCGGATCAACTCCAGCGCCCCCTTGACCAGTTTCGAGCCGATGCCGCGGCCACGGAGGGCGCGCGGCGTCTCGGTGTGGGTGATGATCACCGCCGACGGCGTCAGCCGGTAACTGGCGAAGGCGATCTCGTTGCCGACATCGAGCTCGAAGCGGTTCTTATCCTTGTTGTCGCGCACTGATGCCGTCATGCAAAGGTCTTCCGTCTTTCCACGTCCATGCCCTGATCTAGGCGCGTGAACCGGCGATTGCAAAGCCGCGACCAAGGGACATCGCCGCGGGGGAGCCGCGCGTCATTGCGTCAGAGATGCCCTCAGCATGTCGCGGATCGACTGCGGCTTGCCGCCCGAGGAGCCGTTGTCGGGCTCGATTCGCAGTAGAGCGTCGTGCCGACCGATCGGTTCAATCGGACGCTGTTGCCAGCCGTGCGTCCTCGGCCGGCTGCCGACGCAGGCAGCCCTTGCAGATGACGAGGGAGCGTGAGAACCGCGCATCCTGATCCGCCTCGGTGGCATCGACGGTCCGATCGCCGTGGGATTCCGCGCGTGGCGCGCGCGACGGCGCTGCGGCGAGCTTCGGCCGGTTGGGATCTTCGCCGGCGCCGTCCCAGGCGTAGCGTGCGGGCGTGACGGCGGGATCGGCGGCCAGTCTCGCTTGCGGGGCCGCGGCACATCCGGCGAGCGCCAGCGAGAGCAGGAGAACGGTGGGCGCCTTGGACATGGTGCGGAGCTCTCAGTGCGAAGGTGAGCCAAACTGCCCGCCATTCCCCTAATTTTTCCTGAACCTGCGGGCTCAGGCGGCGCTCGAGACTGCGTTGCGCCGGTGCCTTGCGGGGCCGCATCGGATGGCGATAAACAGGGACGGAAAGGCGGTTCGCCCCCGCGAAGCCGGCCTGCGAAGAGGAGGCCCCATGCAGCCATTGCGGATGTCGCGCCGCGTCATGAACCTCGCCCACATGCTGACCCAGAACGCCCGCCGATTCGGTGGCCGGGCCGGCTTCGTGTGGGGCGACAAGTCCTGGACCTGGCGCGAGATCGACGCGCAGGTCTCAGCGCTGGCCGCCGCACTCGCCGCGCGCGGCATTGGCAAGGGCGACCGCATCCTCGTCCATTCCAAGAACGGCGACGAGATGTTCGCCTCGATGTTCGCGGCCTTCCGGCTCGGCGCGGTCTGGGTGCCGACGAACTTCCGCCTGATGCCGGATGAGGTTGCCTATCTCGCCCAGGCTTCCGGTGCCAAGGGATTCTTGTGCCATGGCGACTTTCCCGAGCATGCGGCGGCGGTGAGCGGCGGGTCGCTGCAATTCACCTGGCGCGTCGGCGAGGAGGGTTCTTTCGGCGAAACGACGGTGGCGAAGGCCGTCGCGGCGAATGCCGGTGCGGCCGTCGCAAACGTCGCCGTCGAGCACGACGACCCCTGCTGGTTCTTCTTTACATCCGGCACCACCGGACGCTCCAAGGCGGCCGTGCTGACTCACGGCCAGATGGGCTTCGTGGTCACCAACCATCTCGCCGATCTTACGCCCGGCACGACGGAAGCGGATGCCTCGCTGGTGGTGGCGCCGCTGTCGCACGGCGCCGGCGTGCATCAATTGATGCAGACCGCGCGCGGCGCGCGCACCGTGCTGCTGCCGACGGAAAAGTTCGACATCAACGAGGCCTTCCGCCTGATCGAGACGCACCGCGTCAGCAATCTCTTCACCGTGCCGACCATTTTGAAGATGATGGTCGAGCATCCCGCGGTGGACAAATTCGATCACTCCTCGCTGCGCTACGTCATCTATGCCGGCGCGCCGATGTATCGCGAAGACCAGAAGACCGCGCTGCAGAAGCTCGGCAAGGTCATCGTGCAGTATTTTGGGCTCGGTGAGGTCACCGGCAACATCACCGTCTATCCCGCCGCGCTGCACGAGCTCGAGGACGGTCCGCGGGCAAGGGTCGGCACCTGCGGCTACGAGCGCACCGGCATGCAGGTCTCGATTCAGGACGACGAGGGCCGCGAGCTCGGACCCAACCAGAGCGGCGAGATCTGCGTGATCGGACCCGCGGTGTTCGCGGGCTATCACGACAACCCCGAGGCCAATGCGAAGGCGTTTCGCAACGGCTGGTTCCGTACCGGCGACCTCGGCCACATGGACGAGGAGGGCTTCGTCTACATCACGGGCCGCGCCTCCGACATGTACATCTCCGGCGGCTCCAACATCTATCCGCGCGAGATCGAGGAGAAGATATTGACCCATCCCGCGGTCGGCGAGGTCGCCGTGCTCGGCGTGCCCGATCCGACCTGGGGCGAGGTCGGCGTCGCCGTCTGCGTGCCGCGCGAAGGTGAAAAGCCCGTGAGCGAGGCCGAAATGGCGGCGTTCCTCAGCCCAAAGGTGCCGCGCTACAAGATGCCAAAACGGTTCTTCTTCTGGGAGGCGCTGCCGAAATCCGGCTACGGCAAGATCCCCAAACGCCTGGTGCGCGACGAGCTCGAGGCGCGCGGTTTGCTCGACCTCGACAAGAAGCAGGCGGGCTGACGGGTCGCGATGCGCAGCATCAAGCAGCCGGGCGTCCCGGTCGCCGAGCGCATCCAGTGGGTGGAGGCGAGGGGGCGCGCGTTCTCCTTCACGCTTCAAGCGGGCCTGCCGCTGCTGGAAGCCGCGCGGCGCGGTTTTGCCGCGGAAGGTTTTGCGGGCGGCGTTCTCAACTTCACGATAGGCGCGCTCGGGCCGTTCGCCTATGTAATGCCGGCGCTGTCGAAGACCGGCGACAATGCCGCCTTCTACAGCGACACATTTCGCCCGCAGGGCGTGACGCGGTTGAAGCTCGGCAGCATGACGCTGGGCAGCCGAGACGGCACGCCGTTCTTCCATTGCCATGCGCTGTGGACCGAGGCGGATGGCCGCGCGGGCGGTGGGCATATCCTGCCCGAGGAAACCGTTGTCGCCGAGCCGTTCGAGGTGCGCGCCTTCGGCGTCGATGGTGCGACGTTCACGGCCGAGCCTGATCCTGAGACGAACTTCAAGCTGTTTGGGCCGGTTGCGATGGCAGCAAGCGGTGCCCGCACCACCAGCCGCGCCTTTGCGCTGCGGCTGCGACCGAACCAGGATTTTGCCGGTAGCCTCGAAGGCTTTTGCCGCGAACACGGCATTGTGCGTGCAAGACTGCACGGTGGCGTCGGCTCGACCATCGGCGCACGCTTCACCAATGGCGGCGTGACCAAGCCGTTCGCGACCGAGCTTGCAGTGACGTCGGGTACGATCGCGCCTGATGGCTCCGGCAGGCTCGAGGCCACGCTCGACGCGGCGCTGGTCGACTACACCGGCGGTCTTGCCGAGGGCCGGCTGATCCGCGGCGACAATCCCGTGCTGATGACCATGGAGTTGGTGCTGGAGGCGCTGGAGTAGGGGTGCGAGTGCAGGGGCCGCAAGCACCACTTCCATTGTAATGGCTTCCATTGCAATGATGTTCCTGTTATGTTCCATCCAGGCCAGGCAGCCTGGAGGGCAGGAATGAGCCGACGAGGTTACCGCAC
>NZ_JAGWUA010000301.1 GCF_028868675.1 Bradyrhizobium sp. | reverse complement strand
CCGAGGGGCCGACCCGCCTTAGATGAAAATGGGTGAGCCACTCTGACTGAGTTTAGACCGGTACCCACCCACTTTCTTCCTAGGAGCGAAGCGACGAAGCAATCCACGCTTTCCTTGCGGCGAGATGGATTACTTCGCTTCGCTCGCAATGACGGCGGGCCGTCACATGTGCCCGACTTCTTCCGGCACCTCATAAAACGTCGGATGCCGGTAGACCTTGGACTCCGCCGGCTCGAACATCATGCCCTTCTCGGCGGGATCGGAGGCCGTGATCGCGCGCGACGGCACGACCCAGATCGACAGGCCCTCGCCGCGGCGGGTGTAGACGTCGCGCGCGGCCTGCAGCGCCATGGTCGCGTCGCTCGCATGCAGCGAGCCGACATGCTTGTGCGCAAGCCCGTTGCGGCTGCGAATGAAGACTTCCCACAGCGGCGTATTCGGCGTGGTCATTGCGATCTCCCGACTCTATTCATTCGGCGGCCTGCGCGGCCCGACGGTATTGTCGTTTCTTCGCGTAGGCGGCCGCCGCCTCGCGCACCCAGGCGCCGTCCTCGTGCGCCTTGCGCCGCGCGGCCATGCGGTCGCGGTTGCAGGGGCCATTGCCGGCGAGCACCTGCCTGAACTCGTCCCAGTCGATCGCGCTGTAGCGCCAGTGTCCGTCGGCGTCCTGCGTCATGCCGGCGTCGGGAATGGTGAGGCCGAGATAGTGCGCCTGCGGCACGGTGGCATCGACGAACTTCTGGCGCAGCTCGTCATTGGAGAAGCGCTTGATCTTCCACCTGGTCGAGGCGTCGCCGTGCTGGCTCGCCGCGTCGGGCGGACCGAACATCATCAGCACCGGCCACCACCAGCGGTTCAGCGCATCCTGCGCCATCGCCTTCTGCTCCTCGGAGCCGCGGGCGAGCGTCAGCACGATCTCGTAGCCCTGGCGCTGGTGGAACGACTCTTCCTTGCACACCCGGATCATCGCGCGGGCGTACGGGCCGTAGGAGCAGCGGCACAGCGGGATCTGGTTCATGATCGCCGCGCCGTCGACCAGCCAGCCGATCACGCCGATGTCGGCCCAGGTCAACGTCGGATAGTTGAAGATGGAGGAGTATTTCGCCTTGCCAGCCAGCATCGCGTCGACCAATTCCTCGCGCGAGGCCCCCAACGTCTCGGCGGCGGCATAGAGATAGAGGCCGTGGCCGCACTCGTCCTGCACCTTGGCGAGCAGTGCCGCCTTGCGGCGCAGCGTCGGCGCCCGCGTGATCCAGTTGCCCTCCGGCAGCATGCCGACGACTTCGGAATGGGCGTGCTGGGAGATCTGGCGGACCAGCGTCTTGCGATAGGCCGCCGGCATCCAGTCGTTCGGCTCGATGCGCTCCTCGGCATCGATGCGCGCCTGGAAACGGCCGGCGTGCTCCGCATCCTCGAAATTGCGGTCGTCCGCCTCGGCCGTGTTGAGCGCCTGGGTGTACATGCGCGACCTCCCGATTTATTGGAGGTAATATATGACAAAATTCGATTGATGCAAGAATTTTATGTAACATAATTCCTAGTGTGCAACGCCAAAGCGGCGCTCCAGCACCTTGCGGGCGGCCGGCAGCGGCCCCTTCTCGTTGGTTCCATGCCGGTCAAGCCATTGTTCCGACGGCACGAGCAGCGCCCGATAGATCTCGCCACAGAGTTCGCGAGCGGCCCGGCCCGGCCAATCCGCCGGCAGCAGCCCGTCCGGCAGCAGCGGATCGCGCAACACCACGCGGCGGTAGGAGTGGATGAGCAGGACGCGCGCGGTGAAGGCGTCGGCGTCGGACAGGCCGCTGCCGCGCCCGATCGCGCGGCGCAGCGGCGCGAACATCTTCATGAACTCGAGGTAGGCATCCGCGATGCGCTCGAGCGGCCAGCTTGCGCTGAGCAGGCGGCGCCCGGCATCATCCTCGGCGGAGACCTCCAGGCGGATGGCGCTCTCGGCCTCCTCCGGCACGGCAACGCCCGACGGCGCGACCCACACGCCCGGCAGCGGACTGCCGAAGCCGGCATTGCCCAACGCCTCGCGCGCGGCGTCGCGGTCTTCGCCGTTGCTGATCAGGAGCAGTTCGAACCAGCCGGTCCAGCCGGAGGGCGGCGGATCGTAGATGTGGCGCGTCGCAGCCTCGAACGTCTGCCGGCCCTTCGCGGCCAGCCGATAGAAACTGTTGCGGCCGACCTTTTCGCGCGTCAGCCAGCCGTCGGCGGCGAGCCGCGACATCGCGGTGCGCACCACGCCGCTGTCGATGTCCAGGCCAGCGAAGAATTCGAGCAGCGTCCCCAGCCACACCGAGCCGCCACGCGGCACGATGGCGTCGCCGAACACGGTGATGACGATGGAGCCGGTGCGCGACGGCTCGCGCTTGAGCTGGTCGACGATGCGGGAAAGCGGATGCGCCATGCATCAAGCCATAGCGCGATTTGCGCGGATGCGACAATGCCTCGCACGCTCTGCCTTTTTCCCCTTCTTCCGCAGGGCAACATCAATCAGCTCTGCGGCCGGTTCAGGCATTCAAGGCTCGAGGCAAAGGTCACAACAATCGCAGCAGGAATTCGATCGTGTAGAGCGCAAGTCCGGCGAGGCCGCCGATCAGCGAGCCGTTGAAGCGGATGTATTGCAGATCGCGGCCGATGTTGACCTCGATCAGCGAGATCAGCTGCGCCATGTTCCACGACTTCACCTGGTCGGAGATGAAGGTGGAGACGCCGCTCTTCTGGTCGGCGACGAAGCTGCGCAGCACGGCCACCAGCCCCTGGTTGATCTCGCCACGCAGTTCGGCGTCGCTCGCGAGCACCTCGCCGGCTTTCACGAACATCCCGGCGAGGTGATGCTGCAGCACCTGGGTTTCGCCGGCCGCGCTGCGCTCGATGAAGCTCTTCGTGTTGGCCCAGACGGTGCGGGCGAGATCGGCGAGTTCGGGCCTCGCCAAGAGATCGCGCTTCAATCCGTCGATGCGCTCGACATAGGCCTTGTCAGTGCCGAGCCGGTCGACGAAGTTGAGCACCATGCGGTCGAACTCGCCGCGGAACGGATGCCTGGAATCGGCGCGCACCTCCTCGAAGAAGGCGGTGGCGGACGCCACGATCTTGTTCACCAGAAATTTGTCGGCGCGATAGAGCCTCAGCAGCGTCGGCAGCTCCGCGCGCACCTTCTCGCGGATCATCGCCATGGTCTCGACCTGCGTCAGCGTGTCATGCATCACGCGCAGGAGATCGTCGAACAGGATCTGGTGCCGCCCCTGTTGCACGAAGCCGCGCAGCGTACCGGCGGCGAGCGGCGCCAGATCGATCGACTGCAGTTGCGAGTTGAGGCGGCGGATGATGAAGGTCATCAGGCCGGAGGTTTCCGTCGCGGAGAAGGCCTCGGGCAACAGGCGCAGCGCAAAGCGGGCGAGATCGTCGCTGCGCTTGCGGTCGCGCAGCCAGTCGGCGATGAACGTGCCGAAGTCGATCTCCTTGAGCTTGGCCTCGACCGGGCCCGCCTCGAGGAAATGCACCTCGATGAACTCACCGAGCTTGTCGGCGATGCGCTGCTGGTTGCTCTGGATGATCGCGGTATGCGGAATCGGCAGGCCCAAGGGCCGCTTGAACAGCGCGACCACCGCATACCAGTCGGCGAGCCCGCCGATGGTCGCGGCTTCCGCGAAGGCGGCGACGAAGCCGAACGCCGGATGCACGTTCAACAGCCACTTTGCGACCACGAACAGCGCGAGCGTGAACGCCAGCACCAGCGTCGCCAGCGCCTTGACGCGCCGCAGCTCGGCCGCGCGCTCCGCGTCGGCCGGGGTGTCGAAGGAGAAGGGGGAGGGCGTGGTCATGGCGGAATCACAGTACCCCGTCATTGCAAGCGAAGCGAAGCAATCCAGATCCTTTCCGCGGAGAGACTCTGGATCGCTTCGTCGCTTCCGCTCCTCGCAATGACGGCGGCGCAAAAAACAAGGCCCGCCGAAGCGGGCCCTGAAACGCAG
>NZ_JAGWUA010000300.1 GCF_028868675.1 Bradyrhizobium sp. | reverse complement strand
ATGGGAGATCGGCGCGGAGAGGATCTCGTAGATCGTGCCGACGAATTTCGGAAAGTAGATGCCGAACGAGGCGTTGGCGATGCTCTGGGTCAGGACCGACAGCATCACCAGCCCCGGCACGATGAAGGTGCCGTAGCTGACGCCCTCGACATGGTCGATGCGCGAGCCGATCGCGGCGCCGAACACCACGAAGTAGAGCGAGGTCGAGACCACCGGCGAGACGATGCTCTGCAGCAGCGTGCGCCAGGTGCGCGCCATTTCGAACAGGTAGATGGCGCGGACGGCGTGGAGATTCATGACGCCCTCACGAGGTCGACGAAGATGTCCTCGAGCGACGATTGTGTCGTGTCGAGGTCGGAGAAGCGGATGCCGGCGTTGCGGAGGTCGCCGAACAGGCTGGTGATGCCGGTGCGCTCGCCGCGGGCGTCGTAGTCGTAGGTGAGGAGGCTGCCGCCGTCGGACAGTTCGAGCTTGTAGGGGCTGAGGCTTTCCGGCAGCGCCTCGATCCGCTGCTGCAGGTGCAGCGTCAGCCGCTTCCGGCCGAGTTTCTGGATCAGTTTGGTCTTGTCCTCGACCAGGATGATCTCGCCCTTGTTGATGACGCCGATGCGGTCGGCCATTTCCTCGGCTTCCTCGATGTAGTGGGTGGTGAGGATGATGGTGACGCCCGAGGCCCGCAGCTCGCGCACCACCTCCCACATGCCCTTGCGCAACTCGACGTCGACACCTGCGGTCGGCTCGTCCAGGAACAGGATTTGCGGCTCGTGCGACAGCGCTTTCGCGATCATCACGCGGCGCTTCATGCCGCCGGAAAGCGTGATGATCTTGTCGTCCTTCTTGTCCCACAGCGAGAGGTCCCTCAGCACCTTTTCGATATGGGCCGGGTTCTTCGGCTTGCCGAACAGGCCGCGGGAAAAGCTCACGGTGGCCCACACCGTTTCGAACGCGTCGGTGTGCAGTTCCTGCGGCACCAGCCCGATCAGCGAGCGTGCCTTGCGATAGGAGGCGACGATGTCCTCGCCACCGACGGTGACGCGGCCCTCGCTCGGATTGGCGATGCCGCAGATGATGCTGATCAGCGTGGTCTTGCCGGCGCCGTTGGGGCCGAGCAGCGCAAGGATCTCGCCGCTGATGATGTCGAGATTGATGTTCTTCAGCGCCTGGAAGCCGGACCCATAGGTCTTCGACAGGCTGGCGACGGAGATGATGGAGGACATGAGGGCCGGCAGGTCAGGGGAGGGATTGGAACCGCCCGGCGGGGTGCGGGCGCGGTGGGAGAGCTGAGATAGGAATACCTCTCCCAGCCCGCAATTCCCCGGTCCGAAATCGTGCCAGAACAGGTAGTTGGCGGCACGGTTTCACGCCACTGTTGCATGGCGGACACGCGCGCCGGCTAAGATCGTGCATCACGCGGCTCTTTGTTGCGTGTGCGAGCGGCTGGAGGCTACGATTCCGGCCATCGCATGGCGTATATCCCCAGGGAAGATCGATGAGACCTCACGACCGTCACGCAACGGGCGCAAGCTACTTGTCAGCCAGCCGGGCACTGGCACGGCAATTCGTCCTGGGCCTGTGCCTCCTGCTACCCCTGGCCATCGGCACGATTCCCGTGCAGGCCGCCCAGCCGGCCCCCGCGGCACAGTCCCCGCTCGCGACCACGCACGTCTACCTGCTGCGCGGCGTGCTCAACATCTTCTCGCTCGGGCTCGATACGATCGGCGCGCGGCTCGAGGCGCAGGGCATCCCCGTCACGGTGACCAATTTCATGCACTGGTCCGGGCTCGCCGACGAGGCGATCGCCGCCTACAAGGCGGGCCGGCTGAAGACGATCATCCTGGTCGGCCACTCCTCGGGAGCCACCGCGCTGCCCGACATGATCGCGAAGTTCAACCAGTTCGGCGTCCCCGTGAAGCTCGCGATCGGGCTCGATTCGGTGTTCAAGACCAAGCTGTCGACCGGCGCCGAGCGCTACATCAATCTCTACATCAGCGACGGCCCCGGCGAGCCGGTGCGCGCGGCGGACGGTTTCCGCGGCAGGCTCGACAACGTCGACGTCCGCTCCACCGGCGTCGGCCACGTCTCGATCGACAAGAACGAACTGATCCAGCGCCGGGTGATCGCCGAGATCGACGCGGTGGTGCTGCGTCAGCACAAGGCGCCGGCAGCGTCCGCCGGGCCCACTGCGAAGCCCGCGCGATCGGCCGCCGCCACGGCGCCGCCGGCGCGGAACTGACGCACGCAGTTGGCGGAGGCCGGCGACGCCGCGACGACGTCGCCTTTTCTGCGCTTCGTGAGCCCTTGCTAGCCCTTGGGCTCCTCGTGCATCTTCTTGAAGTGGATCAGGCCCGGCGCCCACATGTGCTTGACCGGATCGACGTCGACGTGGATCACCGCGCATTTGCCCGAGGCGAGCGCACGCTCCAGCTCCGGCTTCAGCTGCTTCGGGTCGGAGACCCGTGCGCCGTAGGCGCCCATGCTCTGGCCGAGCTTGTCGAACTCGATCTCGCCGAGGTCGGCCTTGATCGTCTCCTCGGGGCCGAGATGCTTGAACAGCATGGTCTTGAACGGCCGCAGCATGAACTGCTGGTTCATCTTCACCATGCCCCACTGCTTGTCGCACAGCACGATGAAGACGATCTGCGCCTTGTTCCGCACCGCGGTCTCGATCTCCTGCGGATGAAAACCCATCGCGCCGTCGCCGATGATGCAGCAGACCGGCTTGCCCGGCCGCGCCACGGCGGCGCCGACCGCCTGCGCCATGCCGGCGCCGAGCATGCCGAACTTGAAGGTCGACAGCACCGTGTTGGGCACCTTCACTTGGTGATAGAACATCGCCCAGATGGCGGCGTTGCCGCCGTCGGCGACGAGCACGGTATCCTCCGGGAAAACGTCGCTGCAGACGTTGCCGATATGGGCGGGATTCATCGGCACCGCCATGTCCGTCAGCGCCTTGTCCCAGCCCGCGCGGTCCGCCTTCATCGCGTTCGCATAGCCGGCGACGCGCGCGCGCCGTCCGTCGAGCTTGCCCGGCCGCGCGACCTCGCCGGCCCGTCGCTCCAGCTCGTCGCCCAGAAGCTGCAGCGCACACTTCGCGTCGGCGAGAATGGCGAGATCGGCCGGCTTGTTCAGTCCCAGCATGTCGGCGTCGACGTCGATCTGAACCGTCGTCTGCTCGGACGGATGCCGCCAGTAGGGTGCCTTGCCCCACCAGTCGGTCTCGCCGAGCCGCGAACCGACGATCAGCACCGCGTCGGCGTCGTTGCGAACCTTGTGATTGAGCTTGACGTGCGGCATGGGCACGGCGAGGGCCGAGGTTTCCGGCAGCACGCCGCGCGCCGCCCAGCTCGTCGTCACCGGCGCGTGCAGCAATTCGGCCACCCGCCGCAGCTCGGCGAAGGCGCCGGCGTGGATGATGCCGCTGCCGGCATGGATCATCGGCGCATCGGCGGCGATCAGCAGCTGCGCCGCCCGTGCGACCTGGTCGGCCGTCGGCGTCAACGGTTCGGTCTGCCGGTACCGGTGCGGCGCCCAGGCCGCCCCCGCCGCCTTGAATTTGCCGTTCATGATGTTCTCGGGGACGTCCACATGCACGACCCCCGGCCGCCCCTCCCAGCTCCGCCGCAATGCCTTGCGCATGAGTTCGGCGACGCGGTCGAACGACGACACCGCCTCGCTCGACTTGGCGATCTTGCCGATGGTACCGGCTTGATCGAAGCACTGATAGGTTCCGCCACGGTCCGGATACATGATGCCCGGACGCCGTGCGCTGGTGATGGCGAGCACGCGGTTTCCCTCGGCCTCCTCGACCACGAGGCCCGGCAGGATGTTGGCGACGCCCGGGCCATTGCTCGCCATGCACACGCCGAGCTTGCCGGTCAGACGCGCATAGGCGCCCGCCATGTGCGCGGCCGAGGTCTCATGCCGGGGCGTGACGATCTCGATGCCGAGCCGGTGCAATGCCGAATAGAAACCGAAATAGGTACCGTCAACGAT
>NZ_JAGWUA010000299.1 GCF_028868675.1 Bradyrhizobium sp. | reverse complement strand
GGCCGCGAAAGATCGAGGCTTCCTGCGGCAGATAGCCGATGCCGAGCCGGGCGCGCTGATACATCGGCAGCCTGGTGACGTCGTGGCCGTCGAGCTCGATCGCGCCGCGATCGGCCTTGATCAGGCCGGTGATCATGTAGAACACGGTGGTCTTGCCGGCGCCGTTCGGGCCGAGGAGGCCGACGGCTTCGCCGCGGCGCACATAGATGCTGACGCCGCGGACGACGTGGCGGCTGCCAAAGCTCTTTTCCACGCTATGCACGGCCAGGAAACCCGGCCGCCGCAGCAGTTGAGGCGTGCCGGATCCGTTGGTCCTGGCGCTGCCCCTGAGAGGGTGAGGGTTTTGTGGCCGCGTGTCGTCCTCGAACTGATCGGGCGACTGGATCGGCTGGTCTCGCGCGATCGGCGGCGCATCCCGCAACGGGCTGGTCAACAAGCTGCCGATGGTGTCGCCGAGCGCGGTGATGTCCCCGCGCAGGCGGGCAAAGCCCCGTTTGGCGGGGCGCCGACGGAACATGCTGAGTAAGTCGACCATCCCGCCTACACTTCAAGCCTTTTCACGGTGATCCCGCGTCACGGGCGCCCCGCGACCGGCCGCATCGACGCGATTCGACACAGCATGAATGAAAGGATGTTTCTTGCCCAGCGAAACACCCTCGTTCCCAAGTGGCCGGATCCCCGCTCCCAAGCCCGCTGGGCTAGATACAGTCTTGTCGGGCGGGCTTCAACCTTGCCCGGCCAACAAAGACATCAAGTAACTGAAATCACTTCTGTTTGCCTGAGCCGAGGCCCGGTATCGGGGGCGCGCCGCCGGGCTTGGAGGGGCCGCAATCGCCCTGTTGGATGAACAGGCCCTGCACCTTGCCCGAGTCGGACTCCACGCGGGAGACGCCGGTGGTCATGTCCACCATCAGCCGGTCGCCGCGCAGCACGTTCTTGCATTGCGTCAGGACGATGCCGCCGAGCATGGTGATCAGATTGGTCCTGGTGTCGAAGATCGCCGTTTCGCCGGTGACGACCTGGTCCTTCTGCGTGACCACGACGTTGCCGCGCGCTTCCAGCCGCTTGATCGAGGAGCTGCCGCCCGGCCCCGGCGTCGCCGACTGCATCACCGCCGATTTGGAGTGCTCCCTGCCCCCCTTGGCGGGTGCAGCCTGGCCCGAACCCTGGCCGCCGCCCGACTCGTAGAACACGACCAGCGTCTTCGACGTCATGGTGGTATCGCCCTGCACGACCTTCACGTTGCCGGCGAACGTCGCCTCCTTCTTCTTGTCGCGCATCTCCAGCGACGCCGCCTCGATCTGGATCGGCTGGTCGCGGTTCTGCGAAAATCCCTGCAACGCGTTCGGCACGCCCTGCATGGTGCTTTGCGCCTGGGCTGCATCGGGCGCGAGCAGGACGGCGACACCGACGGCGAGCGCGCCGAGGCCGGAGGCAAGGCCTCGCCCGAAGCCGTAACGCTGAAGGTGCTTCGCCGTGGGGAGCATTTTGGGGGTCATCTCGAATTGGCTGACTTGTTCGGGATCGCGCGCGTTTTCGCAGGTTCGGCGGGGGCCTGGGATGCGCCCGACGCGGCATCGCCCAGCTTGTCCAGATGCATCACGACGTTGCCCTCGAAGCGGATGACTTCGCCGCCCTCGGTGATGCGCAGGCGGTCCGAGGACAGCGTGCCGTTGGTCAGCTTGACGTCGACATGCTCGTCGGAGGTGACCGTGCCCTTGCCCATGTCGACGAAGGCCTGGTTCAGGCGCGCCTCGTAGCCGGTGGAGGTGCGCAGGAAGATGTCCTTGCGCAGGTCGAGGAGCTGCTGCTTGTTGTCGAAAATCCCGGTCCTGGCATCCATGAGCAGGGTCGATTGATCTTCCATCAGGAGTTTTGCCCGCAGCGCCGACAGCTCGACACGATCGGGATCGGTGACGTCCTGCGTCGCGGTCTTCGCCCAGAGCTCATAGGGCCGCTGGTCCGGCGTGTACCCGGCAAGATGCGGCGATTCCATCGTGATCCTGGTGCCGGAGACCACCAGATTTCCGGCATCGAGCGGCAGCTTCGGCATCAGCATGCGAAAGGGATTGAAGACCGACACGCCGACGATGGCCGCCATGGCGAACACCACGGCGGCCGGCACCGCGACGCGCAGGATGCGCACCAGCCGGCTGTGGCGCGCCGCGCTGGCGAAGCGCGCCTGCAGGGCGGCATCGAGGGCTGCATTGTGGACCGAGTTCACCGCTGCTCCGGGACGTCCGACGACGCCCTATTGTAGCCGGCACCGCCGGAATATGCAGCCCGCGACAAGCCGTGACGACTATGTCCGAAACGGGGCAGCCGCGCCCTGCGGCGACCCTCACCGGCGTACCAGGGCGGCTCAGGAGTGCGCAAAGATATCCTCGGCCTCCCAGCCCCCGAGGTCGAGCTTCGCCCGCGTCGGCAGGAAGTCGAAACAGGACTGCGCGAGCTGGGTACGGCCCTCCCGCAGCAGCATCGCGTCCAGCCGCTCGCGCAGCGCATGCAGATGCAGCACGTCCGATGCCGCGTAGGCGAGCTGCGGCTCGGTCAGGCTGTCCGCGCCCCAGTCGCTCGACTGCTGCTGCTTGGAGAGATCGACACCCAGCACCTCGCGCACGAGGTCCTTCAGGCCGTGGCGGTCGGTATAGGTGCGCGTCAGGCGCGAGGCGATCTTCGTGCAGTAGACCGGCTGCGGCATGACGCCAAAGGTCTGGTAGAGCACGGCGACGTCGAACCGCGCGAAATGGAAGATTTTTGTGATCGCGGGATTGCCGAGCAGCGCCTTCAGGTTCGGCGCGTCGGTGTGCCCCTTCGGGATCTGCACCACGTCGGCGCTGCCGTCGCCGCTCGAGAGCTGCACGACGCAGAGCCGGTCGCGATGCGGATTCAACCCCATCGTCTCGGTGTCGATCGCGACCGCGCCGGTATAGCGGGAGAGGTCCGGCAGATCGCCGCGGTGCAGGCGTACGGTCATGATGTTTCAAATCCTGGCGTTTCAAATCCTGGGACGCGAATCGGGACGCGCAACAGGCTAATGCCGGCAATGGGAACTGGCGAGGGCCGGGCCGGCTCGCGATGTATCCGCTGGCGGCTATCCACGCAAGCGTTTGACGGCGGACACACAGAGGTGCTCGGTCCGGAACAGGACGTCGTCCTGCGAGGGCAGCGTCTCGCAGAGCTCGACGACATAGTCGATGCCCTTGCGCGAGGCGTAGGCGAGCCGCGCGGCATGATCGTTCAGATCGGCCATCTCGGTCATGCGCTCATGCCAGACCCGGTAATAGGACGGCGTCCACATCGCCGCCGCACCGCGCTTGTAGTCGACCCAGACACGGCGGTGCGAGACGAACTCGAAGATGCCGGCCCGCGACAGCGCCACCTCGGACGCCGGGGGAGCGGGTTGCGCGTCGATGCGCGGTCGCGGCGGAACGATGAAGATCGCCGTCGGCGGCGTCGCGGCCCGCGCCCAGTGGCCGACAGCCGCCCATTGCGTTGCCGCGTCGGAATAAAGCCGGTTGAACGTGTAGGTCTCCCACACGGACGCCGGGAACAGCGCGAACGCGGACGCCGCCAGCATCGCATAGCCGAGCTTGCGGCGGTATGCCGGCGCGAACTCCCCCGCCGCCTCGAAGCGCGCGGATGCCAGGATGAGCGGAATGACGATCAGGAACGCGACGCCGCCGAGATAGAGCGCCAGCACGACGGCGCAGCCGGGCAGGAACAGCGCGGCGCTTTCGCGGCGCAGCCATGTGGTGGCGAGCGCTGCGATCGCAAGGCTCGCCAGGAGGTGGATCATCGCGCCCGAGCGCAGCAGTTGAAGGTTGAGGATCATCGGCGAGGTGCTGACGGCCGGCACGACCACGCCGAGCAGGTAGAGCAGGATCGCGCCGAGATAGACCGCCCGCAGGTCGCGCCCCGCGGGTCCGAACCACCACAGCGCGACCGCGCCGAGCGCCATCACCGCGGCCATCTGCAGGACGTTCTCGATCGCGATCG
>NZ_JAGWUA010000086.1 GCF_028868675.1 Bradyrhizobium sp. | reverse complement strand
GACCGCTACGCGGTGTTCCAGCCCTGCCACGGAACCGCGCCCGACATCATGGGACAGGGCAAGGCCAATCCCACCGGCATGATCCTGTCGGCCGCCATGATGCTGGACTGGCTCGCCGACAAGCACGGCGTGGAGAGCGCGGCGGAAGCGGCCGAAACCATCGAGCGCGCGGTGGACCAGGCCTATGCCGGCGGCATCAGGCCGACGGAGTTCGGCGGCAGCAACGGTACCGCCGACATCGCCAACGCGGTGCTCGCGGCCTTGTAGAGATCAATTCGTCGTCGCCGGTTCGAGGCGACCGACGCAGAGCGCGGTCGCCGACCGGATCATCGAATGAGATCGCTGCAGAAGCGGGCCTTCTTCACCTCGCCCCGCTTGCGGGGAGAGGTCGAAATGCGCGCGAAGCGCGGATTTCAGGTGAGGGGGACTCTCCGCGAGTCGTAGAGTCACCGTCTTCGCGGATGCAGCCCCTCACCCCAACCCTCTCTTTGTAAGAACGGAGCGAGGGAGCACATCTCCTTCGCGGTCCGCAACGAGTTCATCACCTGTTCACCGCCCCCTGAACTGCGGCTTGCGCTTCGCCATGAAGGCCTGGCGGCCCTCACGAAAATCTTCGCTGTCCATGCAGGCGGCGCCGATCGCCTTGATCGCGTCCATGTCGCGCCGGCTTTCGTCCTTCAGCACCTCGCGGATGGTGATCTTCGCCGCCTGGATCGCGAGCGGCGCGTTGTCGGAGATGGTGCGGGCGATCTCCATGGTGGCGCCCCAGAGCTCGTCGGCGGGCATCACGCGCTCGACGAGCCCGATGCGCAGCGCCTCCGCCGCATCGATCCGCATGCCCGTATACATCAGGAGCCGCGCCCATGACGGGCCGACCAGCGAGACCAGGTGGCGGAGCCCGTCATAGCCGTAGGCGATGCCGAGTCTTGCGGCGGGAATGCCGAACTGGCTGTCGGCGGAGGCGATGCGGATGTCGGCGAGCATCGCCACCTGCATGCCGCCGCCGAGACAGAAGCCGCCGATGCAGGCGATGGTCGGCTTCGGATAGTCGGCGAGCAGCGCCCGTTGCGCGGCGCTGCGCCGCGAATAATCCTCCGAGGCGGCCGCGTTGTGCCGCGTCGCTTCGAACTGGCTGATGTCGGCGCCGGACACGAAGGCCTTGCCGCCGGCGCCGGTGAGCACCACGACGCGCACGGCGGCATCGTCGCGCAGCTCGCTCAGCGCCTGCCCAAAACCCTCCCACATCTCCAGCGACATGGCGTTGCGCTTGTCGGGATTGTTGAAGGTGACCACGCCGACGCCGTCGATCGCGCTCTTGAGGATCTTGCCGTCGGCGTATGAAATCTCGTTGGGACGTTCTGCCATCGTACACCCGCCTGAAGCCGCAAGGCGCGCAATGTGCGGCTCAACCCCGGCGCCGGTCAACCATGGCGCGGCGCGGGGCCATCGCTACCCTTGCATGACCGGCGGTGCCGCTACTGCGCCAGATGCGCGCCCAGCGGATGGTTGGCGGCATTGCTGAAGAAGGCGGCTTCCTCGGCGGTCGCCTCCAGGAGCTGTTCGTCCTGGCTATAGACGTCGTTGCGGAACTGGATGGTCTGGTCCCTGGTCATCCACGCCGTGAGGTAGATCCAGGCCACCGGGACCCTCTTCGTCATGTGGACCTCCTGGCGCTACCCGGCGGCCGGCGGGCCGGTTGCCTCCAGGTCGCGCCGCTGCCCGGCGGCGAGACGATCATCCAATCCGGCCGCGCCCCCCGACGCGGCGGATTGAAGATCGGTCCGGGTCGGCCGGCGTCAGCCTTCGTTCGCGGCGATCGATTCCATCAGCGAAACGAGCTGGCGCTGCACCGTCTGGTCCTTGATCTTGCTGTAGGCGCGCAGCAGCCGCAGGCTGAAGGCGCTGTCGAGGAACAGCAGGCTCTCGACCTCGCGGGCCTTGTTGTCGCCGTCGTAGAAGAAGGTCACGGGCACATCGAGCGCCGAAGCGATCTGCTGGAGCCGGGCCGCGCCGACGCGGTTGACGCCCTTCTCGTATTTCTGCACCTGCTGGAAGCTGACGCCAAGCTTGTCGCCGAGCTCGGCCTGCGAGATCTTCATCTCGACGCGCCGCAGCCGGATTCGTTTGCCGAGTTCGATGTCGGGCTTGCCGGCACTGCGCTGCTTCATTCTCTTCGCCGCTGATTTGTTCATACTTTCTCACCGTTCTTCGGTTGAAGACCCCCCGAAGAGTTGGGTCAGGGGTTCGCCCACGTCCTTGAATTCGCGCGGATGCACGAATTCATCCTTGAACCACGGGAAGCGCGCCGGATTGAAGGCGTCGAGCAGCCAGTCGATCATGTGCCGCACGCGCGGAATCCGGCCGCTACCGGGATGGTAGGACAGCCAGATGTCCAGCGGTCGGTTCAGCTCGACTTCCAGTGGAATCAACTTTCCGCCGAGCGCGCAGGCGTAGCTCGGGAAGACGCCGATGCCGGCACCGTTCGCCACCGCCCAATAGTTGGCGCTCGAGACGTTGGTCTTCATGACCAGGAGGTCGCGCTCGGCAACGCCCGGAAAGAAGCTCGCAAAGGTTTCCTTGGCGGCGATCTGGTCGGCGAATTGCAGCACAAGGCGATGCTTGATCAATTCCGCCGCCGTGCGCGGCGCGCCGAATTTCTCGACGTATTTCGGGCCGGCCCAGAACATCAGATGCATGCGGCCGAGCCGCACCAGCTTGATGTCGAGCGCGGACGGCCGCGACAGATGGATGGCGACGTCGGCCTCGTGCCGCGAGACGTCGGCCGAGCGCATCGCGCAGTGCAGGTCGACGAGGATGTTGGGATGGGCCTGCTGGAATTCGACGATGCGCGGGGCGAGCCAGAACGTGCCGAGCCCCTCGGTGACGGCGACCCGGACCTCGCCGGTCGTGGCGCCGGCGACCGTGTCGCTGGCGCGCAGCACGTCGAAGGTGGCGGCTTCCATCCGCTCGACCGCCGACGCGACCACGGCGCCTTCGTCGGTGAGGTGGGTGCCGTGAACGTCGCGGGTGAACAGGGTGGCGCCGATCTGGCGCTCGAAATCGTCGATCCGCCGCCGCACCGCATTGATCGACAGGGACAGGCGCTCGGCGGCGGAGCGGAAGCTGCCGCTGCGCACGACCTCAAGGAAGATCCGCGCGGCATCCCAATCCGAGAGGCCGCCGAGGATCGCCTTCTGGCGTTCTTCTGAAGGAACGCCCCTTTCCGCCAAGAGGTGCATACAAGTCCTTTCGGCCCGCTAAACTGGCAGAATCTTGGGCAAACCACAACCACTGCGAGTTGGGGGGCGAGCGGTTTTGAACGCCTTCCTTACCGCCTCAGGGGTGTTGGGTGGCCAAAGAGCGGGAATCGGGCAGGGTATCGCCCGGATGAGGGCCAATCGCGTGCGTTCCGTTGCGATCCTTGAGGCGGCTGCGGAGGTATTTGGTTCCTGCCAGAAGCGGAAACCGGTGTGCCGCCGAACGCTACGGCCAGGCCGGACCAGGTCGCAAAGCCGATGGACGGGCGCGCCGCCTGGCGGGCGGGCAAGTGCGTCGAGCCCAGGCCGCACGGTCCGACTTTCATCGACGGCCCGGCGCGTCATCGTCTTGGAAGCGACGCCTTCCGATCGCATTGATCTGAAATCGTGTTCGAGGGCCCGGAATCGTCGTGCTATCCTTGCCGGCGAATGCGGGCCGCGGGGAGCGCTGCCACCCCTATTCTTGACAGGCTGAAATCACGGAAAGAACGCCGGTGTCGCATTCAGATGAACAATTGCATTCCGTCCTGGAAACGCTCGAGGAGTGCCGAAAGGTCCTCAGCGAGAACGAGGGCCGCGAGACGGCCGAGCTGCTGTCGATCGTCATCCTCGACCTGAGGATGAGGCTCAGGGGCATCGCCAATGCCGAGTTGCGGGCCTTGTGCGACGAGATATTGCGGGGCATTGGCAGCGGAGAAGCGACGTCGGCGCCCAAGCCCGCCCAGGATCAGCCCCGGCGTCCGCTGCTCCGCGTGGTGAAATAGCCGCGCGCCCCGACACGCTCCCGCTTTCGCGACTGCCGCGCGCGCCGCGGTGCCGCAGCTGTGATCGCGGGAGGCCCGGCGCGGCGGCCGCCGCAGCCTCCCGTCGGTTGCGCATTCCCCTGCATCGGCTACACCAGTGCCGTTTTTGACCCGGATCGTCGTGCGCACCCGTTTGCGTGCCGTTCGGCCACAGATGGTACCGACTGCATCATGCAAAATGTTTCGATTCCGGCGGCGCTGATTGCCGGCCTCGTCAGCTTCCTCTCGCCCTGCGTGCTGCCGCTGGTCCCGCCCTATCTGGTCTATCTGACCGGCGCCACGATCGAGCATGTCGAGAGCGACGAGCCGGCCGAGAACTCGCGGCGGGCGATCATGATGTCGGCCGCGCTGTTCGTGCTGGGGTTCTCGACCGTCTTCATCGCGCTCGGCGCCAGCGCCTCGCTGATCGGCGGGCTGATCCGCGCCTGGTCGGCGGAACTCTCCATTCTCGCGGGCGTGGTCATCATCCTCATGGGCCTGCACTTCCTCGGGCTCACCCGCATCAGCCTCCTGATGCGGGAGGGACGCCTGCCGATCCCGAAGCCGGTCGGGTTGTGGGGCGCCTATGTCATGGGGCTCGCCTTCGCCTTCGGCTGGACGCCCTGCATCGGACCGATCCTCGCCGCGATCCTCTCGATCGCCGCGGCGGAGGCCACCGTGACCAAAGGCGCCGGCCTGCTTGCGGTCTATTCCGCGGGCCTCGGCATTCCCTTCCTGATCGCGGCCTTCATGGTCGAGCAGTTCTCGACCCTGTTCGCGCGCCTGAAGGGCCATCTCGTCAACGTCGAGCGGGCGATGGGCGTGCTGATGGTGGTCACCGGCGTCGGCTTCCTCACCGGCGCCATTTCCAACGTCAGCATCTGGCTGCTCGAGGCCTTTCCGATGCTGCAGTCGATCGGCTGAAGCACGATCCGGAAAAGTGCAAAGCGGTCTTCCGAAAAATCTTGCTCAAACAATAACCTGAAGCGCGATGACGATTCTTCCAAATCTCGTCGCGCTTAGGCCTCTTGATTCGGTCGGCGCGAAGCTGGCGCCGACCGAGTTCACATTGCTCGCATCAAGGCTTGAAGACGTAGCCCGTTCCGATCGCGGCCTGCTCCGGGATCGGCGGAAGGTCGGCGAACAGTTCGGGATGATCCTTCATCACCTTCAGGATGTACTTCGGTTCGATATGGGCATTGACGTCGAAGGTCGACTTGATGATCCCGAGCCGGGACAGCCGGTCTTCGGCCCCGTAAAGCGCGCGGTAGTTGTTCGCCGACAGACGACGATCGGCCTGCTGGATGTTGAACTGCATGGCCGCCTCGGCGATCTCCTGCTTGAGGCCGGGAATCCAGCGCGTCGCCACCTGTGCCGCTTGCTTCGGATTCTTGCGCATCCACTGATCGGCCTCGGAGACGGCGGCGAGGAATTTCTCGATCGTCTCGCCGTTCGCCTGCACCCAGGGGCGCAAGGCGACGTTGAAGCCGATATAGGAGATCACGTCGCCGCCACGAATGATCTCGACCGCGCCCGGCACGTCCTTGCCGGCGACGATCGGCCAGGGGTCCCATCCCGAGAAAGCGTCGATGCCCTTCGCCAGCAGTGCGACCGTCATGTCCGGTGGAGGGGTGTTGACCAGCGTCACGTCGTCGGGCTTCAGCCCGGCCTTCTCCAGCGTCGCAAGAATGTAGAGATGGTTGATCGTTCCGAAGGAGGCCGCGATCTTCTTGCCTTTCAGAGTCGAGAGGTCGCCCTTGACGATCCCCGAGCCTTCGCGTGCGACGATCGCCATGGTGGCATCGGAGCCGGCCTTGGTGGCGTTGCCGCTGTAATTGCCGAGTGCGACGAGGTCCATGCCGCGCAGCACCGCACCGATCATGGGTACACCGACCTGAACGATCTCGCTCTCGCCGGCCTGCAGCGCGTTCAGCGCGTCCACGCCGGTTGCGTAGGGGCGGGCGATGGCGACATCGAGGCCGTTCTTCTCGAAGAAGCCGCGCTCGAGCGCGATCGGCAGGCCGATCTGGTCGATTCCGGTCACCATGCCGGCCTTGAGTTTGGTGAGCGTCTGCGCGCCGGACGGCGTCCAGCCCAGCGCAAGCGCCATCGCAAGCAGTAACAATCGTTTCATATCCTAGCCTCCCTCTCTTATCGGCCCCACCGCAGTCACCCAGTAAGGCCGGGCCACAGCCTTGAGGTCCGTTCGTTTGACGCCACGCAGATCAATCGAGTGGTCGTCCGTGCCTGAGACCCTTCCGTATTGCTGGAACGCCAGAACGTGAAAGCGCTCCGGCGTAAACGGCAGCTCGACCTGCACATTCACCTTTTCGGAGTTCCCAGCGAGCTCGGGCGAGATCTTGCCGGGCGCCGCGAGCGTCAGCCAAAGCTGGAAGAGCGCCCAGGCGGCGATGACGCCGAGCACGACGCGGCCCTTGGTCGAGCGCAGGGTTTCCGACACCAGGTTCATGCCGTGCGCACCATCTGCAGCACGCGCGCAGAGAGCTGCTTGAACTTGTCGTCCTTCACGAGTTCGTCCCAGACCCGCGGCCGAGGCAGGTCGACGTCGATCTGTTCGAGGACGCGTCCCTTGGACAGCACGACGACGCGATTGGCCAGGAATACCGCTTCGGGCACGTCGTGGGTAATGAAGATGACGGTCGGCTTACGTTCCTGCCAGATGCGCGTCAGCTCCTCCTGCAACGTCATGCGCGTCTGGGCGTCGACGCTGGCGAACGGCTCGTCCATCAGCAGGACGTCGGGATTGTTGGCGAGCGCCCGGACCACGCCGACGCGCTGCTGCATGCCGCCGGACAATTCGGCGGGGTAGCGATTGGCTGCGTGTGAAAGGCCGGCCAGCGCGAGATATTCGCGTGCGATGCGGTCGCGCTCCGCCTTGGGCACCCCCCGCATTTTCGGACCGAAGCCGACATTGTCGAGCACGGTCTTCCAGGGAAACAGCGCGAACGACTGGAACACCACGCCGCGTTCCGGTCCAGGGCCGTGCACGGGCTTGCCGTCGAGCAGGATCTCGCCGTTCGAGTGCGGGATGAAGCCGGCGATCATGTTGAGGATGGTCGTCTTGCCGCAGCCGGATGGGCCGACGACGGAGACGAATTCGCCTGGCTCAACATCGAGTGAGACATCGTGAACGGCGGTTACATGCGCCCCGGCGTAAGGGTCGAAATAGGTCTTGCCGAGATTGCGCAACGAAAGCGTCTTCATGACGTCACCAATCCCCAGCGCTGGCCGGTTGCGCGCTCGAGCGGCGCGAGAATCCAGGCGTCCACGACGTACCAAAGCAGCCCCAGAACGATCATGCCGAGCAGAATCTCGACCGTTGAGCCGGCGCGGCGTGCATCGAACATCATGAATCCGATGCCGCTGGTTCCGACGATCATCTCGACCGCGATGAGCGCGCGCCAGCCATAGCCGAGCCCGTTGCGCAGGCCCGTGATGATGTTGGGCAGCGCGCCCGGCAGTGTCACTTCCCACAGCACGCGCGCCGGAGACGCGCCGAGGCTGCGCGCGGCGCGCGCCAGATCCCGCGGCACCGATTCCACGCCGAGCACGGTATTGAGAACGACCGGAAACAGCACCGTGTAGACGATGACGAAAGTCATGGTCGTAAGTCCGAAGCCGAACCAGATCAGCAGGATCGGCAGCCAGGCGATATCGCCGATCGCCTGGAAAAACAGGAGGATCGGCCAGCAGATGCGATGAGCCCAGCGGCTGGTGCCGATCAGGACGCCGAGCGGAATCCCGAGCGCCATGCCGACGGCAGCGCCGGTGAGCAGGCGGATCAGGCTGTCCTGGAGATAATCCGGCAGGATGCCCTTGTAGGTCAGCGTGAAGAACGAGCGGACGACGTCGAGCGGTCCGGGAAAGAACGCGCGCGGAAACAGCCCAGCCTCGCTGATCGCGGTCCATAGTGCGAGCACCGGGATGAAGGGGATGATGGCGGCGACCCCGGGCCATCGCCGGGTCAGACGCGTGTAGCCGCTCCAGAATTGCAGCAGCAAATTCATGTGCGCCTCACCATTCCCCAGCGCTCGATCGTAGCGCGTTCCAGCGGAACCAGCAGCAATCGGTCGATCAGCAGCCACAACACGCCGATCACGATCATGCCGAACACGATCACTTCCGTGCGGTAGAAGTCGCGCGCGACGAACAGCATGTAGCCAAGCCCGACATTGGTCGCGATCATCTCGGCGGCAATCAGTCCGCGCCAGGCGAAGCCGAGGCCAGTGCGGATGCCGGTGACGATGTTCGGGAGGGCGCCGGGCAGCAGCACTTCGGTCAGCAGCGCCCGGCGGCCGGCTCCGAGAGAGGCTGCCGCGTTGCGCAGCGTCTGGGGGATCATCCTGACGCCGAGCAGCGTGTTGTAGGCGACGACGAAAAACACCGCATTGAAGATGACGAAAACGATGGCGCCGAAGCCATAGCCGAACCATAGCGTGGCAATCGGGATCCAGGCGATGCCGGCGAGCACGGAGAAGAAGCGGAACAGCGGCGTCAAGAAGGCGGCGACGGTCGGGCTGACGCCCATGGCAATTCCGAGCGGCACCGCTGTCGCGATACCGATCAGCGTGCCGAGGCCGACGCGCAGAAGGCTTGCACCGATATGCGCGAACAGGCTGCCGTCACGGATCGAATCGATCGCCGCGCCGCCGACCGCTCCGAGGGATGGAAAGATGCGCGGGTTGATCTGAAACAACGGCACGACGATGGCCCAGACCGCCACCAGCAGGAGCAACGGCGCAACAAACGTCGCAGCTTCCGCCAGCGAGTCGATGCCGCGCATGAGTCGAGGCGATCGCACCTTCAGACTGCCGGTCACCTGCATTCCACCTCCCGGATGATCCGCGATGCCATGCCGGCACTAATGCTGGTCACGACGTCATCGATCCCGATGGGTCGAGTCCTTCACGATGCATGGTGCTTTCTCCCGTTTACGCTCGTATTCCGTTTCGACGTCCCCGTGGTCTTCCGGGCCGCCCTTGGTTCGGCGGCTGCGATGGTCGTCGTCCGGCTCGCAAGCTTGAACTTCGTGTAACCGAGTACCTGCTCCATCGCGGCCCGCGCCTTTTCGGCATCGCCGCTCTCGATGGCGCGCGCGGCCGCCACATGGTTCGGCAGGTTGTCCTTGAACCAGCCGGCGCTGCCGATGGCGACGAGGAAGACCGTGCTCAAGATAGTATCGATCGCGCCGCGGAAGCCTTGCAGCACCGGGTTGTGCGTCGCGTCCAGGATCGCGAGATGAAAGGCCTTGTCCGCCGCGGTCGCGCTCGACTGATCCTGCGCGGCCTCCATCGCGGCCAGCGCCGTCTTGATGCGCCTGCGGTCATTCTTGGTGGCGCGCTCGGCGGCGAGCGCCGCCGCCGCCGGCTCGATGATCGAACGGACCTCCTGGACAGCAAGGAGAAGGTCCCGGTCCGGCTCGTCCTGACCGACAAGCCAGCCGAGGACGTCGCGATCGAGCAGGCTCCATTCATGGCGCGGCAGCACGTGTGTGCCATGCCGGGGGCGGACGCTCACCAGTCCCTTCGCCGCGAGCGTCTTGATCGCCTCGCGCACCACGCCGCGGCCGACACCGAACCGCGCTTCGAGCTCCGGCTCCGGAGAGAGCGCCGAGCCGACCGGAATGATATCCTGGACGATTTCGCGGCCGAGCGTGGTCAGCACGGTGCGTATCCGGCCGGGCTTGACCAGTCTGTCGACGGACTTCGGCCGTGTGCTGGCCACCCGCTTTCCTCCTGGATCCGGCGTGCTCCCGCCGGTTGTTGACGGAAGGCTAGCACGGTCGGAGAGGCGCGACAATCATCCGATGTTAAACATCAGATGATTGCCTGCGCCCCGCCGCAGGCCATGAGCGTGCTGATGGTGGTCACCGGCGTCGGCTTCCTCACCGGCGCCACCGCCGACGTCGGCATCTGGCTGCTCGAGACCTTTCCGATGCTGCAGTCGATCGGCTGAACGTCGGGACTCCGACGTTCGGTCGATGCGTCGTCATTCCGAGGCGTCGCGAAGCGGCGAGCCACGGAATGATGAAATGAACCGTCCGAGACAAGACACTTGAGCTCGATCCGGAAGAGCGCGCTCGAACCAGGTCGTGAAGCCATGGATCCGCCGACAGGACAGCTCGCCAGCGACTGGATTCGCAGCAGATCGAAATGGCGCGATGGGCCACGAGCAGAAGTGCCTTAAACGGGCTAGGCCATTTTAATGCGCGCGGCACGAACGAGAGTACTGTTACGCCGATCTGGGCCGCGGTTTGCCTCGACCGGTCGCCTGTGAAGGCGAGCGCCATGCCTCGAGGAGCATCTTGAGAAATTGGTTGGCATGAGGGGATAGCGTCGATCCGTGCCTGCGCACGATTCCGATCGTCCGCGACACTTCCGGCTCGATCAACGGAATGGTGTGGATGATCGGGTGTCCGGCGGTCGGCGTCGCGAGCCTCGGCAGTACGGCGACGCCCAATCCCGCTTCGACGAGACCGAGCGAACCGGAGAGGTGAGCAACCTCATAGGACCAGTTCAGCTGCAGGCCGTGTCGCGCCAGCGCATTGTCGATCAACGCGCGGTTGCCACTGTTGCGGCCGACGGTAATGACCCGGTGCGACACGATCTCTGACCAGCTTACCTGTTTGCGCGGTGCCAACGGATGGTCGTGGCGGCAGGCCAGGACGAAAGGATCTTCAACCAGTTTCTGGAATTCGATTTCGGCGTGCGAAGCACCGATGAAATTGATGCCGAAGTCGGCTTCTCCGCGCGCAACGGCTTCCAATCCCTCATTGGCCCCGATGTCCAGAATCCGGATGCGGATGCGTGGATACGCCTCGGCAAAACGACCGATCGCACGCGGCAGGAAATAGAACACCGCCGTCGGCACCGCAGCGACCGAGACCAGACCTGAACTTCGCGCGCCGATATCGTGGATTGCGAGCACCGAGGTCTCGAACTCGTCGATAAGACGGCGCACCTTCGGCAGGAAGTCGCGGCCGGTCATGGTGAGATTGACGTGACGCGTCGAGCGTTCGAGCAATGGCGCACCGAGGGTTTCTTCCAGCTTCTGAATGCGTCGGCTGAGCGCTGGCTGCGACAGGTTTAGGGCCTTGGCGGTGCGGACAAAGCTTCCAGTCTCCGCGACGGTAATGAACGCCTTAAGGTCGAGCAATTCTGCGTTCATGGCTGGCTCCCATTATACCGAATGGCGCATGAATACTTCAGATATTTGCATTTTACAGAAGAGTTGCAAGAGCCCATGCTCTGTTCGCACGAAGATGTCGCCGAACGGAACAGCTCCAATGAATGATCAGATTGCCATTCCCTGCGTGGTCATGCGTGGCGGCACCTCCCGCGGGCCGTTTTTCCTGACCAGCGATCTCCCGGCCGATCCCAGGGCGCGCGATGCGGTCCTGTTGTCGGTGATGGGGGGCGGGCACGATCTGGGCATCGATGGAATCGGCGGCGGCAATGCCGTCATCAACAAGGTCGCGATCATCGGACCGGCATCGGTCCCCGGCGCCGATGTCGACTACCTGTTTGCGCAGGTGAGGGTGCGTGAAGGGATCGTCGATACGTCGCCGAACTGCGGGAATATGCTGGCGGCGGTGGGACCGTTCGCAATCGAAGCCGGTCTGGTCGTCGCTACCACGGATCGCACCCAGGTGCGCATCCACAACGTCAACACCGGCAAGCTGATTGATGCGACGGTTTCCACCCCTGGCGGGCGGGTGACCTATGAAGGTGAGGCGCGGATCGACGGGGTGCCGGGAACGGCCGCGCCCATCGAACTGTCATTCCCGAACGCGGCCGGCGCACGCACCGGTCGCCTCCTGCCGACAGGACGACCGGTCGACCGTATCGAAGGGGTCGATGTCAGCTGCATCGACGCAGCCATGCCCGTCATGCTGGTCCGTGCGGCGGATTTGGGATGGACCGGCCGTGAGGAGCCTTCGGCGTTCGCCGACAGCGGCTTCCGCGCACGGCTCGAAAACCTGCGCATCGAGGCTGGGCGCCGGATGGGCTTTCCAAACTCCGCGACGATGGTAATTCCGAAGCCGGTCCTGATTGCACCCGCGACGAAGGCAACGTTGAACACGCGGTACTTCATGCCGCACGACTGCCATAGCGCGCTGGCGGTGACCGGCGCGGTCGCGATCGCGACGGCCTGTGTGACACCCGGCACGATCGCGGCTGGGATGGTCGGACCGTTGGCGCCGCCGGTGCCGATCACGCTCGCCCATCCCTCCGGCCAGCTCGTGGTTCGGCTAGAATCCGGCCCGGTGGCCCGGGTGCAGCGGACCGCCCGCCGAATTTTCCAGGGTCACGTCTTCGCCCGGCGAGCGCACGTGCCTCATTCAATCCTGGCGGCCTGAACTCGGTCCGCCTTCATCCATCAAGAAAAATCAGAGCCACGGGAGAAACGAGAATGCACACGCAAGCGCTGGCTGGGTCTCCACGCATCGAGGCGCGAAAGCCATTCTACAGGATTCTCTACGTCCAGGTGCTGATTGGTCTCGTGCTGGGTGTCCTGGCCGGCCATCTCTGGCCTGAGTTTGGTGCCGCGCTGAAGCCCCTGGGAGACGGATTCGTCAAGCTCGTCAAGATGATGATCGCGCCGATCGTATTCTGCACCATCGTGGGCGGCATCAACAGCATCAGCGATTCCCGCGAGGTCGGGCGCACGCTCGTGAAGTCGATGGCGCTGTTCTACCTGCTGACCGCGCTTGCACTGCTGGCTGGACTGATCACCGTTTCGCTGATCCAGCCTGGCGTGGGCATGCATGTGTCCGTCAGTACGCTCGATCCGTCGGTGGCTGCGAAATTCTCAAAGCAGGCAGCTGCGACCGGATTTGCCGACTTCATGCTGCACATCATCCCGCATTCCTTCTTTGGCGCGTTTGCCGATGGCGAAGTGCTGCCGGTCTTGCTGGTCGCCATCCTCATCGCCTTTGGGCTGAGCCGGGCCGGCGACGACGGTGTGGTGGTGACCAGGGCCATCACCTCGTTCTCTCATGTGCTGTTTGTGGCCTTCGGTTTCGTCATGAAGCTTGCTCCGCTCGGCGCCTTTGGCGCCATGGCGTTCACGGTGGGCCGCTATGGCATCCGTTCGATTGGCTCACTCGGACTGCTGATCCTGACATTCTATATCGCCTGCTCCGTCTTCGTGGTCGTCGTGCTTGGAACGCTGGCGCGGCTGAACGGCTTCAGCCTGTGGAAGACCATCCGCTACTTCAAAGAAGAGCTGCTGATCGTGCTCGGCACGTCATCGTCGGAGCCGGCGCTGCCTGGCGCGCTGCGCAAACTGGAGCAACTCGGGTGCCGGAAAGGCGTGTCAGGGCTCGTGCTGCCGATGGGTTACTCTTTCAATCTGGACGGCAGCGCCATCTATCTCACCCTGGCGTCCATCTTCATCGCCCAGGCCTGCGACATTCATCTGTCTTGGGGGCAGATCGCTGCGATGCTCGGGCTGATGCTGCTGACGTCCAAAGGCGCAGCCGGCGTCACCGGTAGCGGCTTCGTGGCGCTTGTGGCGACCCTCTCCGTCATGCCCGACCTGCCCGTGATCGGCGTGGCGCTGCTCGTCGGTATCGACCGTTTCATGTCGGAAGCGAGGGCGCTGACCAGCATGATCAGTAACTGCGTGGCGGCGATCACCGTTTCGCTGTGGGAGAATGCCTGCGACCGTAAAGTGTTGGCCCGTGAGCTGGAACTGAGCGACACTCTCAAGGACGCGGCCGGACCGAAGACCAGCGAGACAAAGGCAGCCCGGAAGGACGCGCCCTGGATCTCGACAACGCAATCGGCTGCTTGAGGGGAGGATATTTGGCCGGGTGAGCTCTTGCGGACGCAGAAGCTTGGCCGGCCGATCGAAACTGGGACGATCCAGATTGTCCGCTGATTCAGCTGTCATTATAGATCGGGCCAAACTCGAGAAGAGTTTTCTGGAATCGGTCGTGCGCGACAAGCTTTTCCCCAGCAGATCGTCGGCAAGAGATGTCCAGCAGTCCGCTTCGGCTCGAAGCGAAAAATAGTCGGCCAAGAGGGCACATTGAACGCACAACCGCCGTGATGGGCTGACGGCGCCGCCTGAGGCATTCGATTGAACGGTCCTTCAACAAGATCGCGCACCGTCGTACCGAAGCGTCCCAGTCTTGGGCAAAGCGCGTCCGTGCGAGCTTCCCGATGATGGCATCATACCCCTGATTTGCCCGACGCGTCAAGTTATTTTCGCAAAATCAGAAACACATTCCATCGTCGCCGGCCACTGTGCATGGGGTTGAACCTCATATTTTGGTGCCGCGGATGCCGGGGCGCGGCGAAGCAGAGTGCGAGGAGTCGACCTGGCGGTCGCGCGCCGGTTCCGTACGGCGCGCCCGCTGTGCTGCGCAGGGCCCTTACAGGTTGCTCTCGGTGATCGCGGCGTAGACCATGGTGCGCAACTCGCGCCGGATCGGGTACGCGCTCGACGGCAGCACCTGGGTCATGAAGATGGTGATCAGCTCCTCGGCCGGATCGATCCAGAACGAGGTGGTGGCGGCGCCGCCCCAATTGTACTCGCCGGGGCTGCCCGCGACCAGCGTCTCGGAGGGGCGCATGGTCACGGCGAAGCCGAGTCCGAAACCGATGCCGTTGTAGGTCGCCTCGCTGAACAGGGAGCGCGACACTTCCGGCAGATCGCGTCCGCCCGGAATGTGGTTGGTGGTCATCAGCGCCAGCGTCTTCGGTCCGATCAGCCTGACGCCTCCGAGCGAGCCGCCATTGATCAGCGCGCGGCAGAAGGTGAGATAGTCGGCGACCGTCGAGCACAATCCGCCGCCGCCGGAGATGAATTCGGGCGGCGACAGGAACGAGCTCTTCGCGGGATCGTCCTGCAGCGTCAGGCCGGCGCGGCGCTGGCCGGCATGGAAGGTGAAGCCGCCCTGCGGGTCGGCGGAATAGCAGGCTGCGAGCCGATGCGCCTTGGCGGCGGGCACGTGGAAATCGGTGTCCGTCATGCCGAGCGGATCGAGGATGCGTTGCTTGAGGAACTGCTCGAACGGAATGCCGGAGATCTTGCCGACGAGGTAGCCGAGCACGTCGGTCGACACCGAGTAGTTCCAGGAATCGCCGGGCGAGAACTCCAGCGGGATTTTTGCCAGATCCTCGATCATGCTCTGCAGCGTGCCGGCCTTCTCGACCTCGCCGATCTTCTTCTCGCGATAGCCGGCGTCGACATTGGAGCGCTGCTGGAAGCCGTAGGTGAGGCCCGAGGTGTGCCTGAGCAGGTCGATGATCTGCATCGGGCGGCTCGGCGGCCGGGTCAGGAAGTTCGGCGCCGTGCCGGCGACGAACACGCCGAGATCCTTCCACTCGGGAATGTATTTGTGCACGGGCTCGTCGATCGCGACGAGACCCTCCTCGACCAGCATCATGAACGCGACGCTGGTGAGGGGCTTGGTCATGGAGTAGATGCGAAAGATGGTATCGTCCTTGACCGGCACCTTGCGCTCGACGTCGGCAAGGCCCTGAACCGAATTGTGCACCACCTTGCCGCGGCGATAGACCAGGAGCTGCGTGCCGGGAAAGCGGCCGGCATCGATGTATCGGTTCTTCAGATGCGCCTCGACGCGGTCGAGCGCAGCCTGGGACATGCCGACGGATTCGGGCGAGGCGGGGGTGGGGGCGAGCATCGGGAACGTTCCTCCGGACGATTTTTTCGCAGACCGTGATAGCCGAAATCGCGGCCTCATTCCAAGCCGGACGCGGCTTAACCCCATCAACTTCCTGGTGTAGGGTCCCGCCCCGGGAAGCGCCGCAACCCGGGGACGCGTCGAAACGCCGGGGACAACGGGACATCAGAGGCATCATGACTCAATTCAGTGAATCCGAACTCACCGAGGCCGTGGTCGAGAGCTTCGACGCCACCCCGGATGCCCGCGCGAAATTCCTGCTGCAGGAGCTCGTGACGTCGCTGCACGACTACGTCCGCAAGACCGGGCTCACCTTCGAGGAATGGGACTATGCGATCGACTTCCTGACCCGCACCGGGCACAAATGCACCGACATCCGCCAGGAGTTCATCCTGCTGTCGGACGTGCTCGGCGTCTCCATGCTGGTGGACGCGGTCAACCACCGCGACCGCGCCGGCGCCACCGAGACCACGGTGCTCGGCCCGTTCTATGTCGGCGAGCACAAGGTGATGCCGCACGGCACCGACATCTCGCCCCGCAACCAGACCGGCGAGAAGATGTTCGTGCAGAGCCGCGTCACTGACAACCACGGCAAGCCGATCGCCGGCGTCCCCGTCGACGTCTGGCACGCCGACAACGACGGCTTCTACGACTCGCAGAAGCCGAACTATGACGAGACCGGCCCCTCGGCGCGGGCGCGCTTCGTCACTGACGCTGACGGCCGCTTTACCTTCCGCACCATCCTGCCCTGCAGCTATCCGGTACCGACCGATGGGCCGGTGGGCGAGATGCTGCTGCAGACCAAGCGTCATCCGATGCGCCCCGCCCACGTGCACTTCCTGGTGAACGCCAAGGGCTACGAGCCGCTGATTACCCACGTGTTCATCGGCGGCGACAAGTACCTGGAGTCCGACGTGGTGTTCGGCGTCAAGGACGAGTTGATCGCAAAAGTCGAGCAGCGCAACGATCCGGCCATGCCCGACGGCACCAAGGCCGCCGCGCCCTGGCATCTGATGACCTACGAATTCCACCTCAAGCCCGGCGGCGGCATCGCGCCGAAGCCGCTGGGGACGAAGGTTGTGGAGACGGCGTGAGGCTGTCCTAGCGGCGGCCGCCGGGGAGGATCGGGGACTCGCCCGGCAGCAAGGGTGAATTGATGTCGCTGTCGATGCGCCCCGGCTGCAGCTGGGAATAGCCGACCCCGAATGACAGGCTGACATTGGGGGCCGGCTGCAATTCGATACCCGCATGCGCGGCATAGCCGGGAACGGTGGCGGAACTGCTGCTGAAGGGCACGAGCGGGCCGCCGAAGCCCGAATTGTACTTCAGGGTGTCGAAGCCGGCATAGAACGTCACGGGTAATCCGCCGGCGGCCTTGAAGTTGTAGCCGAACTGCACGCCTTCGTAGGCGAGCGAGCCGAAATCGCCGAACGCTCCCGCCCGGCTCATGCCGCCCAAGCCGATGCCGCCGGCGTCGCTGCCGACGAACAAGCCGTTGGAGAAGCCGTAGCGCCTGGCGGAGAAGCCCCCGCCGCGGACGTCAGCCGTATCGAAGCCTGGAAAGTTGCCGTACGCGTCCAGGCTCTGGCTTTCGGTCGTACTGCCGCCGAAGCCGAACGGCCCGCCCGGTATCCAATATCTCACGGGCGCAACCTGGGCATCGGCCGCTCGCCCGCCCAGGCAAAGCACCGCAAGAAGGATTGCCAGACTATACTTGCCTGAGCAGACGGACATTCGCGCTACCGTAAGAATAGATATCAGGGAACCCCAGGTCCCCGGATATCACGAAACGCAGCGCGGCGGCAATTTGAGGGCATCTCGACCTTGATGCTGGCGATCGGGGTGCCACGGGGTGGGCTCCCCATGCGCAGGTCGTGAGTCCTCGCCCGAATCGGACTGCGTCTTCACGGGCCGAGGTCGGGCCAGGACGTCGACATAGACGAGCTTGGCTAATTCGAGCAGGAACAGCCGGTTCCTGCGCTTGACGATGCGGGCGAGCAGCTCCGTCTCGCGATAGCTCGGAAAATACATCGTAATATCCGTTGTTTTAAAGAACAGGCTCGACAGAGCGAGCAACGACGTCGCGTCAATGATCTCTGCGGCTCCCAAACGGAGCCGGGCGTCCGGCCTAAAATCTCGCCGGTCGAGGCAATCATAGCGCAAAACAAGCGTGAAAACCCGTCGAATGTCCGAAGCGGCGGTAATTTTTCGATCGGCGTTCGCCGGTTCCGCGCCCATGAAAGAGCGGGTTTCGATCCCGTCTGCCGCAAGCGGGCCCGATCCCGTGCCGCTATCGCGCGTGCAGCAGCGCGAGCAGGGCGACGACCGCGCAGGCCAGCGCGACCGTCGTCAACTTCCAGAACAGCACCGGATTGCGCTCGATCAGTGGCGTCGCCCGCGTGCCGAGATAGGCGGGGTTTGGATTACGCAGATCGAACACGAACTCCGAGAGGTCTTCGTGCCGCTTGGAGGGATCGGGGTGCAGCGCCTTGCGCAGCGCGCCGTCGACCCAGGCGGGAATGTTGCGCTCGTCGTCCTCGGCCGGGCGGTAGCGCAGCTTGCGTGCGTCGGCCCTGCCGCGGATTCTTGCGACCTGCGCGCCGTAGGGCAGCGTTCCCGTCAGCATCTGGTAGCAGATGACCGCGAGGGAAAACATGTCCGAGCGCGGCGAGCCGCCGTCGCCGAGAAAATATTCCGGCGCGGTGTATTGCACGGTCCCGAGGATCTCGTCCGCGGTCTCCTGCGGAGTGGCCTCGGCGACGCCTGCGACCTCGACCGATCCGAAGTCGATGATTTTCGCGGTGCCGGTCCTGTCGATCAGGACGTTGTCGGGACGGAGGTCCTGATGCAGCATCTCCATGCGGTGAAAGGCGCGCAGGCCCGCAGCGATCTGCTCGACGATGCCGCGCACCGTCTCCAGGTCGGGACGGGGATTGTCGATCATCCATTGCCGCAGCGTCTGGCCCTCGACGAATTCGGTCGCGACATAGAGGAAGTTGCGCCGCCGCGACTGCGAGCGCGGCTTCAGCACGTACGGGCTGTCGATGCGGCGCGCGATCCACTCCTCCATCAAAAAGCGCTTCAGATAGGCGGGATCGTTGCGCAGGGGGATCGAGGGAATTTTCAGCGCCACCGGCTCCCCGGTCTCGGCGTCCACGGCGAGATAGATGTGGCTGCGCGAGCTCGCGTGAATCTC
>NZ_JAGWUA010000085.1 GCF_028868675.1 Bradyrhizobium sp. | reverse complement strand
GGCCGAGGTTTCCGGCAGCACGCCGCGCGCCGCCCAGCTCGTCGTCACCGGCGCGTGCAGCAATTCGGCCACCCGCCGCAGCTCGGCGAAGGCGCCGGCGTGGATGATGCCGCTGCCGGCGTGGATCATCGGGGCCTCGGCCGCAATCAGGATCTGCGCCGCGCGCGAAATCTGCTCGGCCGTCGGCGTCAGGGGATTGGCGTGGCGGTACTGCTGCGGCGCCCAGATCGCCGCGTTCGACTTGAACTTGCCGTTCATGATGGTTTCGGGCACGTCGAGATGCACCACGCCGGGCCGGCCTTCGTAGCTCTTGCGCAGCGCCTTGCGCGCCAGCTCCGGCACGCGCTCGAAGGACGAGACCGCCGCGCTCCATTTGGCGATCTTGCCGATCACGCCGGCCTGGTCGAAGCACTGGTAGGTGCCGCCGCGGTCCGGATACATGATCGCTGGACGGCGCGCGCTGGTGATCGCCAGCACGCGGTTGCCTTCGCTCTGCTCGACCACGAGGCCCGGCAGCAAATTGGCGACGCCCGGACCGTTGCTCGCCATGCATACGCCGAGCTTGCCGGTCAGGCGCGCATAGGTGCCGGCCATGTGCGCGGCCGAGGTCTCGTGCCGCGGTGTGACGATCTCGATGCCGAGCCGGTGCAGTGCCGAGTAGAAGCCGAAATAGGTGCCGTCGATGATGCCGAAGACCTTTTCGACGCCCTCTTTCTGCAACATGCGTGCGATGAGCTCGCCTCCGCTGATCTCTCCCATTCCGTATCTCCTCTTTCCTGTGTCCTTCGGTTCGCGGCTTGCCGGTGTCGTCCGGCCCGCGCGCCTCAGGCGATCTCGCTCTTGAGTCTTTTCCGCATCGTCGCCGCATAGCGGCGGGGCCATAGTCGCGATAGCCACCAGGCCGCCTTCGAGGTGCCGCTGAACAGCAGCAGATTCTGGCCGCGCGCGGCGGCTTCGAAGATGGCGTCGGCCGCTTCCTCCGGCGCCGCCTCGCGTCCGGTCGTCCTGCGTGGCCGCGCGGCCGACCGGCCGTCGCCGCCGAGCGCGGCGCGGTCGATTCCCGTCGCGATGAACGACGGGCACACGATCGTGACGTCGACGCCGTCGTCCTGCAGCTCGCTGCGCAGGGAATCGAAGAACCCGTGCAGCGCGTGCTTGCTCGCGGCATAGCCGGTGCGTCCGATCAGCGGCGCGAAGCCGGCGATGCTGGAGATCGTGACGATCAGGCCCTTCGACTGCGTCAGTGCCGGCAGCGCCGCCTTGGTCGCGTTGACCGCGCCCCAGAAATTGACATCCATCACCCGATGCAGCACCTCGAGCCGCGTGACCGCGAAGGCGCTGCGGTGGGAGATGCCGGCATTGTTGATCAGGACGTCGATCCGGCCGTGCCGGGCGACGACGTCGGCCATGGTTTTGGCGCAGGCGGCAGCGTCGGTGACGTCGCATGGATGGAACGAGTGGCGCTTGTCCTGGACCGTCAGCGTTCGCGCAAGCTCGGCGAGACCGGCCTCGTCGAGGTCCGACGCCGCGATTCCGGCGCCGGCTGCGGCGAAGCGCAGGCACAGGCTGCGGCCCAGCCCGCCGGCGGCGCCGGTGACGACGACGGTCTTGCCGGCGAAATCGCGCGTCATGACTTCGCCTCCGGCTCGGCTCCGCCCATGCGCGTCCGCCGATAGAGATCGAAGACCTCCGACGAGCTGTAGCGCGGCATGTAGCCGAATTCGGACTTGAGTTTTGCGTTGTCGAGCACCGGGCGGTAGCGCAGGAAGTCGAGCTGCTCGGGATCGTACTGGGTCAGGCCGAGCGGCTTCAGTACGGCGAGCGCGCCGCCGAGCAGCCAGGCCGGCAGGATCAGGCAGCTCTTGCCGAGCCGGGCCGCGATCTGGTGGATGGTCAGGGCGCCGTCGCCCGCGACATTGAAGATTCCGGGCGGCCCGTCCTGGATCGCGCGGATGATGACGCCCACGACGTCCTGATCCCAGATGAAGACGAAGGGGCTGTCGGAGCCGGCGATGGCCAATAGCCGCGGTTTCTCGAACAGATCGGTGATCTGGTTGCGGACCGTCGCGCCGAGGATGGTGCCGATGCGCAGCACCACCTGCTCGAGACCCGGGCTGAGCTCCCGGTACTCCGCGAGCATCTCCTCGACGAGGCGCTTGTGATGCGAATAGGCGAAGGCCTCGTTGCCGCGCAGCTTCATGTCCTCGGTCAGCCATGCGGCATTGTCGGCGTGATAGCCGTAGGCCGCTCCGCTCGACGACACGATGACGCGCCGCACGCGCTCGCGGACGCAGGCTTCGAGCAGGTTGCGCGTGCCGTTGACGTCGACGTCGTATTCGAAGGCGCGGCTCGAGTCGCGGCCCGGCGTGACGATGGAGGCCAGGTGCACCACGACCTCGATGGCGTGGCGGCGGAGGATGGCGGCAAGCTCGGGCGAACGGATGTCGGCGACCTCGTAGTCGACCCCGGCGCGGCGCGATGCGGGCGCGCGGATGTCCATCGCCACGATCGCGGCCGGCGCCTGCGCTCCCGCGATCGCGGCAAGGCGCTCGATGACCTGGCGGCCGAGATAGCCGCCGGCGCCGGTGACGAGAATGCGTGCGGTCATTCGGCGGCTCCCGCGACGAGCCCCTCGGCCGCCGTCTGCGGCGGCCGGCGGCGCCAGAGGCTCGCCAGGGTCATGCCGGCGACGATGTGCCAGACGCCCCACCAGGCGGTGACCACGGCCATGCCGCCGAGGTCGCTGAAGAAGTTGAAGATCAGGATGAGGCCGAGTCCCGAATTCTGGATTCCCATCTCGAAGGTGATCGCGCGCCGGTCGCGCTCCGGCAGGCCGATGGCCGCGGCCAGTCCGTAGCCGGAAACCAGCGCCAGCAAATTGTGCACGAACACGACCAGCAGGACCAGGTGCACGAACTGCAGGAACGGCTTGAAATTGGCGGCGAGCGCGCCGCCGATGAAGCCGACCAGCACCAAAAGCGAGAACGCCTGCATCGGCTTCTGGATCGCGTGCGCGAAGGATGGCCAGCGCCGCGCCACCGCGATGCCGGCGACCAGCGGCACCCCGAGCAGAAGCACGATGACCTCGAGCATCTCCCACGGATTCATCGCCACCTGCTTCATCAGGCCCGCGGTCACGGGATGGAGATGGCCCCAGAAGGCCAGGTTCAGCGGCGTCATGACCAGTGCGGCCAGCGTCGACAATGCGCTGACGCTGACCGACAGCGCCGTGTTGCCGCGCGCGTAATGCACGAGGAAGTTCGAGATGTGTCCGGCCGGACAGGACGAGACCAGGATCATGCCGAGCGCGATCGAGGGCAGCGGGTTGATGATGGAGATCAGGACGTAGGTCATCGCCGGAAACAGCAGGTGATGGCCGATCAGTCCGAGCGCCAGTCCCTTCGGCGTCTTCAGCGCCGTCCTGAAATCCGCGACCTTGAGCTCGAGGGCGACGCCGAACATCACCAGTCCGAGCACGGCGTTGAGCAGCCTCAGGGTGTGCGGATCGAAACTCAGCCGGACCTCGTCGATCGGCGCCATGGCGTGCACCCCGTCGTCTCTTCCCTGAACCGCCCGTTGCGGGGTCCGTCTCGGACCTTTTCTATTCCTCGGCCGTAAGGCAGATTGCGGCGCGGGGCATCCGGCAGGTCGGGACATGCCTCCCTCAATTCGGGACATCCCAACCGGATCGCCATTGGCCCAGACTCCGCGGCATACCGTCACCGTCCGTTTCGCGCAGGCGCTGCTCGAAGCCGCGCTGCAGCAGGGCGTCGCAGTGCCGCCCGGGACGCAGCGGGCGCTGACGTCGGGCCCGCGGGTGCCGATGGCCGAGCAGGATGCGTTCTGGTCGCTGTTCTCGGCCGCGAGGCCGGAGCCGCTCGCGGCGCTCCGCCTCGGGCTGTCGCTTCAGGCCGGCCACCTCGACATCGTCGGCCTCCTGCTTCTGAGCTGCGAGACGCTCGGCGACGCCATCGAGGTGCTCACCGAATATGCCCCGATCGTCGGCGACCAGGCGCGCTTCGAGGTCGTGCGGGCGGCCGACGAGGTTGCGCTGAGCTACCGGCCGGACTATTCGGTATGCCGCAACCAGCGGGTTGAGGCGACGCTGGCCTGCGTGGTCAACCTGGCGCGCTGGATGACCAGCAACGGCTTCAGGCCGCGCGAGGTCCTGTTCGCGCATCGCGCCGGCACTGATGCGAGCGCCTATTCCGCGCTGCTGGGCTGCCCGGTCCGCTTCGAGGCAGACGTCAACGGCGTCGCGATGGACGTCGCCGAGCTCGCCCGCCCGCTGATCCACGCCGGCGGCGATGTGCACGCACACCTGCGCGGGCTCGCCGACGACATGCTGGCGTCGTTGCAGCAGGGCAGCCTTTCGGCGAGGGTCGAAGAGATCATCCGCGCGCATCCGCGCTGGGGCAAGGAGCGCATTGCCGAGACGCTCGGGATGAGCGGGCGACACCTCAACCGCAAGCTCGGCGCCGAATCGATCTCGTTCAAGCCGTTGCGCGAAACCATCCTGTTCGAGATGGCGCGCGATGCGCTGCACAGGAAGGAGCCGACCTCGGCGATCGGCGCACGGCTCGGCTTTTCCGACGAGAATGCGTTCTCCCGCGCCTTCGCGCGCTGGAGCGGCCAGACGCCGGCGCAATACGTTCGCAGTGAAAGCGTGTGAGGACGGCGTCTCGCGTCAGTGCGGCAGCGCCGTGAGATACACGGACAGCAGCAGCATTCCCATCAACAGGATCATGAGTGCGGTCTTCGGCTCGATCATCGCGCCGGCTCTCAAGCGTTGGGACGTAAAAATCAATTCTGACTTCCATATGCCGGTCTCGCGTTGATGCAGGTCAATCGCGGCCCGCCGTTCGCAGGTGGTATGATGGTCATACGGCGAAGAATTTGTTCCTGCTCAACGTGTTTCGAACCGCTCGGTGCTAGGGAGGCGATGTCCTTCGGTGTCCCGGTTCGGATGCTGCACACGGAGAGAGAGAAATAGAGAAATGAAGCCGCCATCAACGACGATGACCGTTTCCGCCATCACGGCGCTGTTTGCGTTTGTCCTTCTCGCGGCGACGGCGCCGCAGGCGCGCGCGGACAACTGGTGCCGCCTGGCTCCCGACAGCATGCGAGCGTGCGGATTTGCCAGCAAGCAGATGTGCCTCGACATGACCTCGGGTCGCGGGGGCATGTGCGATCCAAACCCGTTCGAAGCGAAGGCGAACCGCGCCTACGCCTACCAGCCGGCGCCGGCGAAGACCAAGGGCGCGAAATAGCGGACGATCGACCGGTACCACGGCGCGGCGATCGTTTCGATCGCACCCGCAGGTCCATGAACGCGTTGCCGCCTCGCAGTCGCGCGGCGGCGGTGGTGCTTGATGCAACGCAAGTGCCCGGGTCGGCTTTCTGCGAGACTGCCATCCGCGTCCAACCCGTGGAGGATCAGATGCGTGTTGCCGTGCTGAGCCTGGCCCTGCTCGCAGTTTCTGCCGTTTCCGTGCAGGCCCAGACCTACGACCCCCGTTATCCGGTATGCATGAAGGAGTACTCCGGGTCCCCCGGTGGCGGCGAATGGATCGACTGCAGCTACACGTCACTACCGCAGTGCCAGGCCTCGGCATCGGGACGCGCGGCGATGTGCGAGGTCAATCCGTATTTCCTGCCCGGGCAGGGGCGCTCGCCTGGAGCCCACCGGCACTACCGGCACGGCTATTGACGTCGGGCGACGGCCGGACCGCGCACGGCCCACGACCCAACATATGGCATGGCGATCATCGGTTCGGCGCGCCCCGCCGGGGCGAAGCCCGGTAGCCGGTCTTGGCCGATCGGGGGCATGAACTCGAGTCCGCCGCGTCCACGCCGCAAATCCTGCCAAATCGCTCGCCAGTAACGTGCGGGGGGAGGCGCCTGCCTTCCCGGGAAATGGAATGACCGGACGCAATGGCTGGCTCGATTCGAATGGCCCTGCTGGCAGCCATGCTGCTCGCCTTCGCGCCGATCATTGCGGTCGCCTCACCGGCAAAGCCGAAGGCAGCGGCCGTAGCCGCGGCGTCGTCTCCGCCCGTCGAAGCCGAGCCCGTGCTGCGGCCGCGGGTCTATCTGTTCCGCGGCGCGCTGGGACCGCTGTTCTCGACCGGCATCGACAGGCTGGCGACCCGGCTGACGGACGCCGGGCTCAAGGCCGACGTCTACGAGTTCACGCTGTGCCGGCTGGTCGCCGATCGCGCCATCATCAATTATCGCGAGGCGCCCGCGCCGGTCGTGCTGGTCGGGCACTCCATGGGCGGCCTGTGCACGCTGATCGTCGCCGACATGCTCGGCAAGGAGAACATCCCGGTCAGCCTCGTCGTCACCATCGACCCGGCGCAGGCCAGCGGCAAGGTGCCGCTCAACGTCGAGCGCTTCATCAACATCTTCCTCTCCGACTCCGTGCTCGGCGGCGGCGACGTCGTGGCGGAGCCCGGCTATCGCGGCCACTATGCGAGCTTCGATCTGAAGCAGAACAAGCGCATCACCCATATCAACATCGAGAAATCGGATGACATCCACCGCCAGCTCGTCGAGATGATCACGCGCCTGCCGCTCGTGCCGCTGCAGACGGACGGCGATGCCGTGCCGCTGCGCTATCTCGTTCCGGCCGACACCAGGGTGGAGCTCTGGGATTCCGGCATCCGGCTGCCGGTGCGCGCGGGCGAGACGCTGGAGCACGTCGGCGCCCAGCACCGGCTGCCTGCCTGGTCGCTCACGCAGGCCAACCGTCTGCCGGAGAGCGCGCCGCTGTTCGCGGGCCAGGAGATCGTCATTCCGCGGCATCTCGCGCCGGCCGGGCCGGCTTCCATGCCGGGCCGGCACGCTCCGTGAGCATGACTTTCAGCCGCCTGACAATCGCGCGGTCGCGCCAGCTGGAAGGTCAGCAGGCCTGACGCGAAATCACCGGCGGACGCACGAGGTGGCCCGTGGCAATGAACGGCGTCTTGGTGTTCACTTCGGCGAGCGGGAATCCGTCGGGAAATCCCGCCGAGAGAGTCTGCCAAGGAGAAATCCTGCGAAGGGATCCGGAGAGATCTCCGACAAACAACGAACGTTCCATCGATTCATTTCGGGAGGGGAGAACGATGCTGTTTGTTGCCCGAGGATTGATCGTGTTGTACGCCGCCGGTGCGTTTCTGGCCGCGAGCACGAGTGCCGCACCTGCCCAGAACAAACCCGATCCCGGCGTCACCGACACCGAGATCAAGATCGGCAACATCATGCCGTACAGCGGGCCGGCATCGGCCTATGGCATCATCGGCAAGACCATGAGCGCGTATTTCCGCATGGTCAACGACAATGGCGGCATCAACGGCCGTAAGGTCAACTTCATCTCCTATGACGACGCCTACTCGCCGCCGAAGACGGTGGAGCAGGCGCGCAAGCTGGTCGAGAGCGACGAGGTGTTCCTGATCTTCGCGCCGCTCGGCACCGCCAGCAACGCCGCCATCCAGAAATACATGAACACGATGCGCGTGCCGCAGCTGTTCGTCGCGACCGGTGCCTCGCGCTGGGGCGATCCCGAGCACTTCCCCTGGACCATCGGCTGGCAGCCGAACTACCGCGCCGAGGCGCGCATTTATGCCCGGTACATTCTGGAGCATCATCCGAATGCGAAGGTCGGCGTGCTCTATCAGAACGACGATTTCGGCAAGGACTACGTTCTCGGCCTGAAGGACGTGCTGGGCGACAATTATGCGAAGGTGGTGATCGCCAGCGCGCCCTACGAGGTGAGTATGCCGACGATCGACTCGCAGGTCGTGGCGATCAAGACCGCCAATCCCGAGATCTTCGTCAACATCGCGACGCCGAAATTCGCCGCGCAGGCGATCAAGAAGCTCGCCGAGCTCGACTGGCATCCCGTCCACATCATGACCAACGTGTCGGCTTCGGTCGGCGCGGTGCTGAAGCCGGCCGGGCTCGACAACGCCAGGGGCATCCTGAGCGCAGGCTACCAGATGGACGTCACCGATCCGCAATGGGACAGCCATCCCGGCATGCAGCGCTTCCGTGCCTTCATGGCAAAATACTATCCCGAGGCCGACCGCTCCGAGAGCGGCCCGCTCACCGCCTACAACACCTCGACCGCGCTGGTGGAGGTGCTGCGCCGCTGCGGCAACGACCTCTCCCGCGACAACGTCATGAAAGTCGTCGCCAACCTCGACTTCGTCATCGATACCTACATCCCCGGCGTCCGCATCAAGACGTCGCCGACGGACTTCTATCCGATCGAGCAGGTGCAGATGATGAAGTTCACCGGCGAACGCTGGCAGTTGTTCGGGCCGGTGCTGGACGGGCACGCCGAGCAGGTCGTGTCGTCATCGAACTGAAGGCCGCAAAGGGTTGCGCCCGCGGCCGCAGAGGCGCGGCCCGGGCAATCCCCGAACGAGGTTGACGAATGGTTACCTGAGCGAGGCGCTGATCGAGTTGAACTTGTTGTTCAACAGCACGGTGCCGACATTGTTGACCGTGGTGATGATCGCAAGCGCGATACCGGCCGCAATCAGCCCATACTCGATTGCGGTTGCGCCATTCTCGTCGCAAAGAAATCGCTTCAGCAGAGTCATGTTTGCGGCTCCTCGAATCCGATCATGCTTAACCCGGCCGCCCTTAGATTGGGTAAATATATCCGCTCAATTCCTAACGACGCCACGGACCCGAGAGGGGTCTGACGGCGCCGCGTCAGCCCGGCGGGGTGAAGGGAATGATCCGCGGAACCCGGCGGCAGTAGGCGCCGTAGGCGTCCTCGCCGAGTTCCTTCGCCAGGAACACCTCTTCCATGCGGCCCTTCTGCCACATGCCGAGCGAGATCAGGATCGCGCCCAGCATCGCCGTCACCGTGCCGACCCCGATGCCGGTGGCGAGCATGCCGGCGATCAGCCCGGTGTAGATCGGATGACGCACGATGCCGTACGGCCCGGTGTCGATGACGCGATGGTCTTCCTTGTGGGTGATGGTGTTGGACCAGAACCGCCCGAGATGAATCCGCGCCCACCAGGTGAAGGAGATGCCGGCGAGCGTGATCAGCGCCAGCACGTAGATGCCGGCATCGCCGAACACCCAGAGCGGCTTCTCGCCGAGCATCTCCGCGGTCCAGGGCGTAAACAGGATGCCGCCGGCGAGAATGGGCAGGCGATAGCGGCTGGAATCCAGCGTCAGGACCTGCTTTCGGGTCCGGCCCTGCCAGAACGAGGCTCCGACCCAGCTCGCGAGCCAGGCCAGCCAGATCAGCGCCAGCAGTTGCGTCGGCCAGGTCGTGGTCCAGCCACCCCAGGCGAACGAGAGAATCTTGGAGAAGTCGTAGGACATGCGGGAATGTTCTTAGACGCAATCGAGCCGCGAGTCAGCCGGCACGGGAGCTGAGCGCGCGATGTTCCAGTGCGGCGGACGCCGGCTTGTCGCCCCGGGCGAGAAGATAGGCGATGGTTTCGCGCAGGACCGGCTCGATCGGCCGCGGCGCGTAGCCGAGCTCGGTCCGCGCCTTCTCGATCGAGAGGTCGCTGGCATGCAGCGCAATCCGCACGCCCTCGCCGGTGCCGTCGGGCGTCCGGTGCGTGATGTGGTCGGCGAAGAACTCGAGCATGCTCGCCGACAACTCGGCGATCTTGCCCGGAACCGGAACGGGAAGCTGCCGCCGGCCCGACATCACCGACATCATGCGCAGGATCTGCCTGAGCGGCATGCACTCTCCGCCGAGGATGTAGCGCTGCCCGATCCGGCCGCGCTCCATGGCGAGCACGAGGCCCGTGGCGACGTCGCGCACGTCGACGAGGTTGACCGGGAAATTGATGTGCAGCTGCAGCTTCTGCTGCAGGAAGCGCCACAGCATTGCGGTCGGCGGGGTGAGATTGTGGTCCGACTGTCCGATCGGCATGGTCGGCGTACCGATGACGACGGGCAGGCCCGCCGCCGCGGCCTTCGCGGCAAGGTGCTCGGCGAGCGCCTTCGACCGCGTATAGGCGCCGGGCATAGCCTCGGCCGGCTGCAGCGCCTCCTCGGCGGGGAGGCCTTTGAGATCCGAATAGGGAAACAGGATCGATTCCGTCGAGCAATGCAGGAAGCGCGCGACGCCGCGGCGCTGTGCGGCGTCGAGCATCACCTCGGTGCCGTGGCAATTGACCTCGAGAAAATCCCGCTTGTTGGCGACCCACATCCCCGGCAGGCCGGCGAGGTGATAGACGCGCTCGATCCCGGTCAGAGCGCGCTCGACCGCTGTGCCGTCGAGCACCGAGCCCTGCACGTATTCGATGTCCGGATTGAGCGCGGTCGGCGGCCGAACATCCAGAACTCGCACCCGCTGTCCCCGGCTCTGGAGCGCTGCGACGAGATGTTGTCCGATGAAGCCGCTGCCACCGGTAACCAGTACGGGAGTCATGAATTGAGGTTCGTTGCTCCGCCTTGTAATCTCATCGGGTCGAAAGCGAATTGCGCGGAAGAGGCGCGAGAATAGCGGCAAGGTCGCGGCGAAAGCCGAGCGCAATGAATAACTTCGCCATTACGAACATCGGTCCGAGAAAAAGGTGGGACGGGAAGGTGAACAGCGAGGCTTCGCGGCCCTCGAACACCTTGTGCCCGATCGTCTGCGCCGCCAGGCCGAGCACGATCAGCGCGCCGAAGATCGACCACATCGCGGCGGTCGTCGTCTCGTGGGCGATCGTCGTCGCAACCGAGAACAGCAGTACCGCGACCGCGAGGATGCCGAGTCCGAGCGCGACGTCCAGCAGCAGCCAGTAGACCAGCACCGGCAGCGCCAAGATTACCGCCAGGCTGATCTCGCGGCCGAAGATGGGGACGCTCACCAGCGTCAGCGGCAGCACCGCGCCGGTGAACAGCAGCAGGATGCCGATCACATGCATCGCGGTGTTGCGGGGATCGCGGTGGTACTCGACATAAACGGCGAGTTGACGTTGAAAGAAGCCGCCCATTTCGACTCTCGCGCAGCATGCAGGCCGGGGATGTTTGCCAAGCCTATAGCACCGGACAGCCGCCTGCACAAACCGCGACGATGTCGCGTCACGCACGAGCTTCGCCGCCTGCGGCGGACTGGAAACGGGCGGTACTACAATGGGTTCCGATCCGGCCGAGATGCGATTGACTATCGCTTTTTGGCCGGCTTCTTCTTCGCGGCTGGCGGTGCCGTGCCCGCGGCCGGCGGCGGCTCGTCGGGCAGCTTGGCGAGCGTGATGATCTGCATCTGGCCGTTGATCGCCGCGCTCGGGTGTGCGCGGTCGAGGAACTGTTCCTCACCGAGCCCGATCGACTGGATGCGCTTCGCCGAGATCTTGAACGTGTTCACCAGCACGTCGCGGATCGCGTCCGCGCGGCGCTGGCTCAGGATGACGTTGGCCTCGCGCGGCTTGCCGTTGGACTCGATGTGGCCGACGATCAGGAACGTGTAGGGCAACAGCGAGACGTGAACCAGCGCGTCGCCGATGCGGCCGACGGTCTGATAGGACCCGGGCTGGATGATCGGCGTGTCCTGGTCGAACTGGATCGGCGTCGAGAATGCCGGCAGCGTCGCGAGCTCGGGCACGATCAGCGGACGATTGACCGGTCCGGGATCCCGCTTGATCCGCGTCTTCGCCCGCTCCAGCACCTGCTGCTTCAGCGCGGCCAGGTCGAGGTCGGGACCTTCCTCGAAATGGTTGAGCTTCTCGACGATGTCGTCGCGGGTCGGCGCCGCCTGCGCATGCGCGGCGCCGGAGGGCAGGGCGAGCGCGAGCGCCGCGCCGAGCGCGAGGACGATGCGGGGCAGGACGGTCGCGCGCATCACCGGTATCCCGCCTCGCCCATGGCCCTGGTGCAGTTGACGCCGACGCCCTTGGTCGTCGTCAGGCAGGGGACCGACTTGCTGGTCTCCCTGGTCGAGCCGTTGCACAGCTTGACGATCTCGCGCTGGCAGGCATTGGCGACCGTCACCCGCGCGGCGATCCGCTTCTGGATGGCGTCGAAGACCGCGAGGTAGTCGGTCTGGCACTGCGGCGTCAGCACGTCGCGATTACGGGACAGGCACTCCTTCAGGCGCAGCGGGTCGGGATTGACGCCGCGGCAATTGGCGACGATTTCCGCGCCGCAGCTTTTCGCCAGCAGGCCGAGCGCATCGCCAAAGCTCATCGTCTCGGCCGCCGCCAGCGACGGCATGCCCAATGCCAGCACGATGAATGTGACGAAACCCCGGATCATGGGCGCATCTGATACGGGGAAGTTCGCGATGGTCAAGAGGCTGTGGGAAGCGGACTGCCGGCGGAGGTGCAACCGGGCAGGTCGGGAAACCATACGCCGACGGCGTGGTCCGGTCCTGCGTCTTCGATGATGGCAATGTAGTGCGCCATGGCGACCTCATGCCCGCTGCACGAAGCTGTCGACCACCTTCTTCTCGCCGGCCTTGTCGAAGGCGATGGTGAGCTTGTTGCCGTCGATCTTGACCACATGGCCGTAGCCGAACTTTTGATGGAAGACGCGGTCGTCGAGCGCGAAGTCGGAGGTGGTGCCGGTCGATTTCGCGACCAGCTCGCCCTCGATGGTCATCGGCCCGCGCCGGCGCGAGAAGCTTCCGCCGAAGTCGGCGGAGAACGGCGAAGCCTCCTCTTCGAAGCCGCCATGCCCGCTGCTGCGGCCGGATTGTCCGCGGGCGCGGTTGGCTTGCGAACGGTTGGCCTGGGCGCGCTGCCAGCCCGGGGTCGAATAGCTCGAGCCGAAGGCCTCGATGTCGTCGAAGCGCGAGGCGCCGTAGCCGCCGGTGCCGCCCCAGGCCGAGCCGCCCTTGGATTCCGTGATCTCGACATTGGCGGCGGGCAATTCGTCGAGGAAGCGCGAGGGGATGGTGGTCGACCAGGTGCCGTGGATGCGGCGGTTGGTCGCGAAATAGATTTTTGCGCGGCGCCGCGCGCGGGTCAGCCCGACATGGCCGAGCCTGCGCTCTTCCTCAAGTCCGGCGCGGCCCTGCTCGTCGAGGGTGCGCTGGCTCGGGAACAGACCTTCCTCCCAGCCGGGCAGGAATACGTTGTCGAATTCGAGTCCCTTGGCCGAATGCAGCGTCATCAGCGACACGGCGTCCTCTTCGCTGCCGCCGTCGCGGTCCATCACCAGCGCAATGTGCTCGAGGAACCCTTGCAGGTTCTCGAACTCCTCCATCGAGCGCACCAGTTCCTTGAGGTTCTCGAGCCGCCCCGCGGCGTCCGCCGAGCGGTCCTTCTGCCACATCTCGGTATAGCCGCTCTCGTCCAATACCACCTGGGCGAGCTCGGTATGGGTCGCGACCTCGCGCTGGGCCCGCCAGCGGTCGAAGTGGGCGACGAGGTCGCGCAGGGAGCCGCGCGCCTTCGGCTTCAGCTCGTCGGTCTCGACCACGGCACGAGCCGCCTCGAACAGCGGGATGCGCCGCTTGCGGGCGTGGTCGTGCAGCATCTGCACGGTGGCATCGCCCAGCCCACGCTTGGGCACGTTGACGATGCGCTCGAATGCGAGATCGTCGGCCGGCGAGTTGATGACGCGCAAATACGCCAGCGCATCGCGGATTTCCGCGCGCTCGTAGAAGCGCGGGCCGCCGATCACGCGATAGGGTAGGCCGAGGGTGACGAAACGGTCCTCGAACTCGCGCATCTGGTAGGAGGCGCGCACCAGGATCGCGACCTCGTTGAGCTTCTCGCCCATGCGCTGGATCTGCTCGATCTCCTCGCCGATGGCGCGGGCCTCTTCCTCGGAGTCCCAGGCGCCGGTGACCGTGACCTTCTCGCCGTCCTCGTCCTCGGTGCGGAGCGTCTTGCCGAGCCGGCCCTCATTGTGCGCGATCAGATGCGCGGCGGCGGCGAGGATATGCCCGGTCGAGCGGTAGTTGCGCTCCAGCCGAATGACCTTCGCGCCGGGAAAGTCGTGCTCGAAGCGCAGGATGTTGTCGACCTCGGCGCCGCGCCAGCCATAGATCGACTGGTCGTCGTCGCCGACGCAGCAGATGTTCTTGGTTGATGCTCTCGCGCTCGCGAGAACAGGCGCCGCATTGTCTTTCTCGTCATCACCGGGCCGACGCGAAGCGTCGAGACCCGGTGATCCATCTCGCGAAGAATCGATGGATTGCCGGGTCAAGCCCGGCAATGACGGGTTGGAAGCCGGCGCCTGCGACAACAGCCGCAGCCACAGATACTGCGCGACGTTGGTGTCCTGATATTCGTCGACCAGGATGTACTTGAAGCGCTGCTGGTAGCTCCGGAGCACGTCGGGGTGCTCGCGGAAGATGCGGATGTTCTCCAGCAGCAGATCGCCGAAATCGGCGGCGTTGAGGATCTTCAGCCGCTCCTGGTAATTCGCATAGAGCTTGCCGCCCTTGCCGTTGGCGAACATCGCGGCCTCGCCCGAGGGAACCTGCGACGGCGTCAGCCCGCGGTTCTTCCAGCCGTCGATCAGGCCGGCCAGCATGCGTGCCGGCCAGCGCTTGTCGTCGATGTCCTCGGCCTGCAGCAACTGCTTCAGCAGTCGCACCTGGTCGTCGACGTCGAGCACGGTGAAGTTGGACTTGAGCTGCGCGAGCTCGGCATGGGTGCGTAGGATGCGGCCGCCGATCGAGTGGAAGGTGCCGAGCCACGGCATGCCCTCCACGGCCTGGCCCAGCATCTGGCCGAGCCTGAGCTTCATCTCGCGCGCGGCCTTGTTGGTGAAGGTCACCGACAGGATCTCGCTCGGGCGCGCGCGGCCCTGGCTCAGGATATGGGCGATGCGCGTGGTCAGGACGCGCGTCTTGCCGGTGCCTGCGCCGGCCAGCACCAGCACCGGTCCATCCAGCGTCTCCACCGCCTCGCGCTGTTCGGAATTGAGGCCGGCGAGGTATTTCGGTCCGACCGAGGCGCGCGCGCGGGCGGCGATGCCTTCGGCCGCGGGCTGATGATCGGGAACGCTGTGGCTTGGGAGTTTGCTCGGCTCGGTCATGCGAATCATCGGTCCACGATGGCACCGCGCGATCGTGGAGGGGACCCCTCATAGCAGGGATTGAGGGCTATATGGGGCCTTCGTGGCCGGATTTACAGACTTATCCGAAGATGGCTGGCGCGGGTCTGCCAAGGCGCTACGATGTCGCCACGCCGGCTGATGGGGCATGCCATGATTCTGACCGAGTATCTGAAACGTGACGCCGTGGCGCTCGCGGAATGCGTCGCGCGGCGGGAGACGACGGCGGAGGAGTTGCTCAACCTCGCGCTGCGCCAGAGCGAGCGGGCGCAACCGAAGACGAATGCGATTTGCCGGTCGATGGAGAATGAAGCCCGGTCCCAACTGGGCAAGCCGCTGTCCGGTCGCTTCGCCGGCGTTCCGTTCCTGATCAAGGATTGCGCGCAGGATTATGCCGGCCTGCCGACCAGCTATGCCAGCCGGTCGATGCTCGCGATCGCCGCGCCCGAACACGCCCATGTAGTGCGGCGCTATCTCGAGGCCGGGCTCGTCATCTTCGGCAAAACCAACCTGCCGGAACTGGCGCTCAAGGGAGTTTCGGATTCGAAACTCTTCGGCCGGGCCTGCAATCCGTGGAACCCCGATCATACGCCGGGCGGTTCGAGCGGCGGCTCGGCGGCGGCCGTCGCGTCCGGCATCGTGCCGATGGCCGCAGGCAACGATGGCGGAGGTTCGATCCGCATTCCCGCCGCCTGTTGCGGCCTGTTCGGCCTGCGGCCGTCGCGCGGGCGCATCTCTGCGGGACCGGGCTTCGGCGAGTACTGGTACGGCGCGTCGAGCGAAGGCGTGATCTCGCGCAGCGTGCGCGACACCGCCGTTGCGCTCGACGTCGCGTCCGGCGGCGAGCCCGGCGATCCCTTTGCGATTGCGAAGCCGGCCGACGTCTATGCGCAAACGATGGAGCGCGATCCGGGCCGCCTGCGGATCGGCTTCACCTCGGCCTCGCCAATCGGAACCGAGGTCCATCCGGAGGCCGTGGCCGCCGTGAACGAGGCGGCGAAGCTCTTGGGCAGCCTCGGCCACGAGGTCGAGGAGGCGGCGCCCGACGTCGACGGCGCTGCGCTCGCAAGAGCCTTCCTGCACATCTATTTCGGCCAGGTCTCGGCCATGGTAGCGCAGGCGCGCGCGCTTGGAGCAAAGCGTTCGGATTTCGAGCTCCTGACGCGCGTGCTCGCGACGATCGGCGGCGCGATCTCCGCAGGCACGCTGACGACAGAGCTTCTCAAGTGGAACGAATTTGCGCGCGGGCTCGCACGCTTCCACAACCGTTACGACATGCTCCTGACGCCGACGCTCGCGCATCCGCCGATCCGTCATGGACAGGGCGATCCGACGGCCGCCGAGCAAACCGTGCTCAACCTGCTCGACCGCGCCGGCCTGCTCGGCCTTCTCGCGCGCCTCGGTCTGCTGGATGGTGCCGTCGACAACATCGCGCGCGACAGCCTGCAATTCGTGCCGTTCACCCAGCTCGCCAACCTCACGGGAACGCCGGCCATGAGCGTTCCCCTGCACTGGACGGCGGATGGGCTGCCGTTGGGGGTGCAATTCGTCGCGCGTTTCGGCGAGGAAGATCGGCTCCTGCAGCTCGCGCGCCAGCTCGAACAGGCGCGGCCGTGGTTCGACCGGCTGCCCGCGTGGGTGACGCAGGCTTAGCGCCTGGCGTTCGAGCGGCAGCGCCGCTGCCGGCGACAAAGGCCGAAAGTTGTTCCCTTTCCGACGGCAAATTTCGTGCGGTTTCCTGCCGGAACCATCGTTCCGAGCTCGCGATTGTCAGAGAGGCGCGGCCCGAGGCCGTGCCGACCGCAGGCAACAACAGAGGATTTCGACCATGATCGGCTGGGTAGTGACATTCCTGATCATTGCGCTGATCGCGGCGATCCTGGGCTTCGGCGGCATCGCCGGGGCGTCCATCGAAATCGCCAAGATCATCTTCTTCGTCGCCATCGTATTGTTCCTGGTGTCGGCCGTGATCGGCCTGGCCCGCGGCCGTACCAGGATCTAGCGGCTCAGCGCTTCGAGGGCATCGCGATGTTGCGTCCGATGCCCTCGGGCCGCGGCGCCCGGCCATGGGCCTCGACCACGGCCGCGATGCGCTCGCAGATGTCGGCGGGAAACGGCGCGACCTTGCGCGAGGTCATGTCGATGTGCAGCGACATGTTTTCCGAGGAGGCTGAAATCCAGCCCTCGGTCGCATGCCTCAACTCCTCGAAGGTGTGCAGCCGCTTGTCGTCGGCTTCCAGCAGCCAGACCGACACCTCGACGGGATCGCCGAGATGGATCTCGCGCAAATAGCGCACGTGGCATTCGGCCGTGAAGGTCGAGCCGTGGCGCTCCTTCATATAGGCCGGTCCGATACCGAGCTTCAGCCAGAACTGGTCGATCGCCCGGTCGAACATCACGTTGTAATAGGCCATGTTGAGATGGCCGTTGTAGTCGATCCATTGCGGCTCGATCTGCATGATCGAGGAACGGAACGGCGCCTCGTTGTCCCCAGTGGTCTCCGTCATCATTCCTTCCCGAATCTGCGTCGCAGTCCCTTGACTTGACCGGTCATATGTCCTTTGCCACGGTTCTCTGTCGGGAGGAAATTTCCGTGGGCATGACCATCACCAACAATCCGCCGCGTCCGGAGCCGAAAGCCGTCGCAGCCGCGCTGGAGCAGCTCGCCGCGCGCTTCGGCAACCGTCTCATCACCTCGCAGGCCGTGCGCGAGCAGCACGGCCATACCACGACCTGGCTGCCGACGCAGCCGCCGGACGGGGTCGTGATGGCGCAGGAGACCGCCGACATCCAGGACGTGGTACGGATCTGCGCCAAGAACGGCGTACCGGTGATCGCGTTCGGCACCGGCACCTCGCTGGAGGGCCAGGTCAACGCGCCCGCGGGCGGCATCTGCATCGACCTGCGCGACATGAACAAGGTGCTCGCGGTCCATGCCGACGACCTCGATTGCGTGATCGAGCCCGGCGTCACCCGCAAGGCGCTGAACGAGCATCTGCGCGACCAGGGCCTGTTCTTCCCGATCGATCCCGGCGCGGATGCCTCGCTCGGCGGCATGGCCTCGACGCGCGCCTCGGGCACCAACGCGGTGCGTTACGGCACCATGCGCGAGAGCGTGCTGGCGCTGAAGGTCGTGCGCGGCGACGGCGAGATCATCACGACGGGCACGCGGGCGAAGAAGTCCTCCGCCGGCTACGACCTCACCCATCTCTTCGTCGGTGCCGAGGGCACGCTCGGCATCATCTCGGAGCTGACGATCCGGCTGCGCGGCATTCCCGAGACCATTGCGGCCGGCGCCTGCTCGTTCCAGACCGTGCGCGGCGCCTGCCAGGCGGTGATTCTGGCGATCCAGACCGGCATTCCCGTCGCCCGCATCGAGCTGCTCAATGCCGCGCAGGTGAAGGCCTGCAATTCCTATTCGAAGCTGACGCTGCCGGAGACGCCGCTGCTGCTGCTGGAATTCCACGGCAGCGCCGTCGAGGTGGCCGAGCAGTCCAAGGCCTTCGGCGAGATCGCCAGGGAGTGCGGCGGCGGCGACTTCTCCTGGACCACCAAGCCGGAGGACCGCACGAAGCTGTGGCAGGCGCGGCACGATGCCTATTGGGCCGTGAAGGCGCTGCGGCCGGGCGCCGGCGTGGTCGCGACCGACGTCTGCGTGCCGATCTCGCGGCTCGCCGATTGCGTGACCGAGACCGAGGACGATTTGAAGCGGCTCAACCTGATGTCGCCGATCGTCGGCCATGTCGGCGACGGCAATTTCCACTGCTCGCTGCTCTGCGACGTCAACGATGCCGGCGAGATGGCCCGTGGCGAGGAGTTCATGCATCGCCTCGTCGAGCGTGCGCAGTCGATGGACGGCACCTGCACCGGCGAGCACGGCATCGGCCAGGGCAAGCAGAAATACCTCAAGGCCGAGCTCGGCTCCGAGGCGCTCGACGCGATGCGGGCGATCAAGCGCGCGCTCGATCCCCAGAACATCCTCAATCCCGGCAAGATCGT
>NZ_JAGWUA010000298.1 GCF_028868675.1 Bradyrhizobium sp. | reverse complement strand
ACTGTGCATGGGGTTGAACCGCAGATTTCGTCGAGCGGCCCGAAGTCGGGGCCGCACGTCGGTCGCGGTCCGCCTGTGCCAAGGCTTCGGCGGGACAGCCTTCGCTCGCTTCGCCATGATGAAGTTGAGTTGGCTCGCCCAGCCGAAGCTCGCGAAGCGAGCGAAGGCTGGTGGGCGCACAAGGGATCGAACCTTGGACCTCTCCCGCGTGAACGCTGCCCGTTTAGATTTCATTAGGAATGGATGGTTGTCGGAATTATAAATACACGTATGAGTGGTTGATATCTTAAGGGTTGTGTCGCCATGGTTCTCGCGGAATGCGAGGAAATGGTTCATGACATTTTGGAGGCACTCAGGCAGTCGTTGTCTACAATCGGACGGAGTGCAAACGAGTTTGGAGACGAGCACCGAACTCGCAGTCGCTCTGCGGCTCTTTCAGCTCAACTGGGTCGTAATCGCAGCCGCGCTGGCCGTCTTTGCAGTATGCCTTCTCTCGACCGATTTCCGCATCGAGGTCCGCGGCTATCTCATCGTGCTTGGAGGCGCACTGCTATACGGGGTGCTGGGCCATCTGAACAGGGTGTCAGGGACGAGGAGCAATTCCAAAGTCTACTTCAGTCTCTTTGCGATGGCGCAGATGACCATCGTGCTATCGATCCTGACGTCGATGACTTACATCGCGGCTTCGGCCGATCTTCCGCTGCAAGACGCGAATTTGCTGGCGTTTGACCGCGCGCTCGGGCTGGATTTTCGAGCCTATCTCAACTTCATGAACGACCGCCCGATGCTCGTGGGGCCGCTCTTCTTCATCTATAATTCCATTCAATGGCAGGTTCTGCTGATCGTGGTCTTTCTTCCACTCCTCGGTCGGGGGCGGCGGACGGCGGAGTTCATCCTGTGCTTTGCGGTCGCCCTGATTGCAACGACGATCATCTCCACGCTGATACCGGCGACGGGCGTCTACGGCGAGCTCGGCCTGACCGAGACGGATTTCCCGAATATCGTGCCGGGTTGCTATTATTACGGCCTGCGCGAGATTCCACCTGTCCGCGACGGGACCAAGCGATTTCTGGACGTGTTCGCCCTGGGTCCGGTCCTGACCTAGGGGAATCGGGTGAAGGATTTTAGGCGGCGATGAGGCTTGCGAGGAAGTCGTCGTCCCATGCGGCGGTCATGCGTCGGAGACGCTGGGAGTCCTTGCCGGGGGCCCTTCGGATCAGATTGGCGGCCATGTGCTTGAGCGTGACGAAGTTGGCCGGGGCGTTTTCGGTGCGCACCCGGCATTCGTCGTCGCGGAACACCATGTCCATGACCCAGTGCAGGCTGTTCTCGATCGCCCAATGGTCGCGGATCATCGGGCCGACGGTGGCGGCCGGCAGGGCGAGCGAGGTGATGTAGAAGCGCGTTTCCTGCTCTGTCCGGCCGGGCAATTCGCGTGTGCTTTCGACCATGATCACGCCGGCAAGGCCCGGCCAGTCGTGGCGCTCCTGAAGCCAGCCCACATCGTGGATCGCCGTATATTTGCGCGTTTCGATGCGGCCGTGCTCGCCGTCTGTCGTCTCATGGCGAGTGATTTTCGCACCCTTGAAGCCACATGCCTTCTGCTCGGCGGCAAACAATTTCACATCCTCGTGCAGCGCCCCCTGATTGCCCTTGAGCGCGAGGATGTAGTCGGCCTTCTTGTCCTTGATCTTCCTGGCAATGGCGCGCTGGCAGCCGATCGCGTCGATGGTGACGACGGCGCCCTCGATCGCCATCATGTCGAGCAGCGCCGGGATGGCGACGATCTCGTTGGATTTTTCCGCTGTCGCCATCTGTCCCATGACCAGCCGCTGCCTGGCGGCGAAGGCCGAGACCATGTGGATCGGCGCCTTGGCGTTCTTCTTCGAGCCGGACCGGCGCAAGGTCTTGCCGTCGATCGCGATGATCTCGGCCGGCGTCTCGATCAGCGCCGAAACCCAGGCCACGAAACAGCGCCGGAAGGCTTCGGCGTCGAGCGTCGCGAAAATGTCGCCGAGATGATCGTGGCTCGGCGTCCCGTCCGTGAACGGCCGGAACCGGCGCAACAAGTCGAGCTTCTTCTCGCCGAACCGGGCGATGTCGGTGAACGCCTCGGCTCCCGCCAGTACCGCCAGCAGACACAAGAGCAGAATCTCGTCGAGCGGATAAGTAACCTTGCCCTTCTGCCGATGGTCCGGCATGTCCTTGAAATAGGTCAGAAAAACAGTCGTCTCGTCAAACGCCGCGCAATCGGCCGCCGTCCCGTCCATCGCTCCATCCTCCGCATCGAATCAGAGGACCCCGACAGATTCAGCTCAAAGCCGTCTTGTCACCTACTTCTTCACCCGATCGCCCTGCGAAATTCGGCCTCCGTCCTTGACGCCGGCAGGCGATCCCCGGTCTATGGCCGATCAAATCTGCCCGCTTGCGGCCCGATTCCGTTATTATATTCAGCGTTTTCCAAACCCTGCGCGCCCAGAACCGCATGTCGAAGCCGAAGTCCCTGTTCAAGGCCCTGACCGAGACCGGCCCGCGGATCGCGCTGGGCACGGCCCTTGCGATCCTGGTCTCGATCGCGGGGCCCGCATCGGCGCAGTTCTTCAATTTCCCGGGCTTCGGCGGGTCGCGGCCCGCGCCGTCTCGCGGCTGGTTCGGCGGCGACTTCTTTGCGCCCTTCCAGCAGCAGCAACCGCAGGCCCCGCGCCAGGATTTCTCGCGCGCGCCGCCGCCGGCCAAACGCGAGACGATCCCCGAGCGCAACGTGCTGGTGATCGGCGACGGCATGGCGGACTGGCTCGCCTACGGCCTCGAAGACGCCTATGTCGAGCAGCCCGACATGGGCGTGATCCGCAAGCACCGGACCACCTCCGGCCTGATCAAGTACCAGCCCAAGGGCGAGCCGTCGGACTGGGCGGCCGCCGCCAAGGGCATCCTCGAGACCGAAAAGCCCGACGTCATCGTCGTCATGCTCGGCCTCAACGACCGCGTGGCGATCCGCGAGCCGGTGTCGGACAAGGCCGACACCAAGGACAAGAAGAACGACAAGGACGCGCGCAACAAGGGCAAGCCGGGCGAGGCAAAACCCAAGCCCGACGGCACGGATGCAGCCGCCAAGCCGGACGACAAGCCCGTCGACGGCGAACTGCCGCAGGACGAGGCGGACAACGCCGATACGCCGCACATCATGGCGCCGGAGAAGAGCGCGCGCTCGCCGAAGGGCCTTTACGAATTCCGCGACGAGCGCTGGGTCGAGCTCTACGGCAAGAAGATCGAGGAGCTGATCGGCGTCCTCAAGAGCAAGGGCGTCCCGGTGCTCTGGGTCGGGCTGCCGGCGATCCGCGGCCAGAGGGGCACGGCGGACATGCTGTTCCTGGACTCGCTCTATCGCGAGGGCGCCGGCAAGGGCGGCATCACCTATGTCGACGTCTGGGACGGCTTCGTCGACGAGGCCGGCCGCTTCCTGCAAAAGGGTCCCGACTTCGAAGGCCAGATCCGCCAGTTGCGCAGCTATGACGGCGTGTTCTTCACCAAGGCCGGCGCGCGCAAGCTTGCGCATTACGTCGAGCGCGAGATCACGCGCCTGCTCGCAGGCCGCTCCGGGCCGATCGCGCTGCCGAGCGAACCGGCGACACCCGACGTCAACGCCGTGCCGGGCCAGCCCGCGCCGCGGCCGCTCGCCGGGCCGATCGTGCCGCTGGTCGCCGCCTCGATCTCGACCGATCAACTGCTGGGCGGGCCGGGATCGCGCCCGGCGGCCGTCGATGCCCTGGCAGCCCGGACGCTGGTCAAGGGCGAGCCGCTCACGGCGCCCGCGGGCCGCGCCGACGACTATTCCTGGCCGCGCCGCGAAGTCGGCCGCGAGCAGGCCAAGGGCGACGCGCCGGTCGCCGCGACGACGCCCGGCGAGGGCAACGGATCGACGCCCGGTGCGCCGAATGCGGCTGCCGCGATCGCACCGCCGAAGCTCGCGCCGAAGAAGCCTCCGGTGCAGCAGCCGGCGCAATCGACGCCTTCGCTGCTGCGCGAATTC
>NZ_JAGWUA010000084.1 GCF_028868675.1 Bradyrhizobium sp. | reverse complement strand
GCGCAGCGAAGCAATCCAGTCTGTCGCCGCGGGACGATTCTGGATTGCTTCGCTGCGCTCGCAATGACGAGTGTGGCGTCGACCCGTGCGTGCACCGTCGGCGGCAATTGAGCCGCGGCTACTCCACGCTGGCGCCGCGGTGCAGGTCGGCCTCGATCTGCAGCCGGCTGCCGCCGCCGAAGCGCGCGCGGTAGACCTGCAGGTTCTCCATGATCCGCTGCACGTAGTTGCGCGTCTCGGAGAACGGGATCAGCTCGACCCAGTCGACCGCGTCGATCCTGGACTCGCGCGGGTCGCCATAGCGCTCGACCCACTTCTTCACGCTACCGCGGCCGGCGTTGTAGGCCGCAAACGTCATGATGTAGGAGCCGCGATAGTCCTCGAGCAGCCCGCCGAGCTCGGCGGACCCGAGTGTGGCATTGTAGGCCGGGTCCCGCTTCAGCCGGGACAGGTCGTAGGTCGCGCCGTGCCGCTTGCAGACGTAGCGCGCCGCGTCCGGCGTCACCTGCATCAGCCCGTAGGCCTGCGCCGGCGACACCACGGAGGGATTGAACGCGCTCTCCTGGCGGGCGATGGCGTAGACGATGCTGCGCTCGACCTCGGGCCCGATCGGCGTGAAGTGCGGGATGCCGTTGACCGGATAGGCGTAGTGATCGAACGGCAGCCCGCGATTGAGCGCGGCCTTGCCGACCAGCAGCATGCCGCGGGCATCGTTGTAGCGCGCCGTGAGCTCGCCGAGCCCGACGAGGGCGTCGGGATCGCCGTTCTCGCCCATGTCGGCGAGGATCGGGATCGCGATCTCGCCTTCATCGAGCTCGTAGAGGAGCTGCACCGCGCGCACCACCTCCAGCCGCTCGACGCCGCGGCCGCGCCCCGAGGGCGCGCCGTTCAGCTCGAGTTGGGGCAGGCCGAGCTTCGCGCGCGCGAGCTGGCCGTAATAGCTGGTCGACTGCTCGGCGGCGCGCGCAAAGGCGGCGCGCGCCTCCTGCTGGCGCCCCATGGCCTCGGCCGCGCGGCCCTGCCAGTAGCCGGCGCGCGCCAGCGTGGTCGGGTTGACGCTGCCGACGCCGATCCGGGCGAAATGCCGGGCGGCGGTCGCGGGATCGTTGAGGAAGCGGAGCGCGATCCAGCCGGCGGTGAACTCCTGCTCGGTCCTGTAGATGTCGCGGGTGGGCAGGGCGGCATCGCGCGCGATCAGATAGGCGGTGCGGAATTCGCTGCCGTCGATCATCTTGCGCGCCAGCAGGCGCCGCTCGATCCACCATTCGTCGAGATTGTAGAGCCGGTTCGGATCCCTGGGCGCCGCCAGCATCAGCTTGGCCGCCTCGTCGAACTTCTCCTCGCGGCGCAGGAGCTGGATCCTGCTGAAGATGAAGCCGGGATCGCCGTGCAGCTCGCGCGGCACCGCCTCGAGCAGCGCCCTGCTGTTGGACGCCTTCCTGTAGGTGGCGATCCGCGCCTTGGCGAGCGCCACATAGCCGGCTCCGAGCCGTCTCGCGGCGCGCATCGCGGCCTCGTGCTCGCTGCCGTAGAGCAGCGTGTCCATCCGCGCCTTGTGATCGCCGGGCGTGATCAGGGCGCCGAACTGGTCGAGCGCGTTGTTCTCGGTCTCCTCCGACATCGGATCGCTGCGCCAGGCTTCGCGTACCAGCCGTTCGGCATTGGCGCGGTCGCCGCGCGCGAGCAGCGCCCTGGCGAGCGAGAAGCGGCCCTTGGCCGACAGCGGGGATTCGTTCTCGAACCACGACCACGCCACGGAATCCTCGCGCCGGTCGTCCCACAAGGCGGCCTCGAGCCGGCGGCGCAGGAAGGTCTGCGAAGGCCAGCTCGGATTGGCGGCGAGGAAGGCGCGGTAGCGCTCCACGCTCGCGCCGTTGTCGTCGCTGCGCAGGATGATCCATTCGGCGAGCTTGCGCGCCACGGGATCGGAGATCGTGGCTTCGACGCCGGTGGCGTCGCCCTGCCTGTGCTTGCGCACGAGCTCGATGACGTTTTCGAGCGCGTCCTTGTCGGCCTGCGAGGTCGAGGAGGTCGCGGCGATCGCGGCGGGGGTGACCGGCCTGCCGGGTGCTGCGTGCTGACGCGGCGCCGGCGCGAGCGGGGCGGCCGGGTTGAGCGTTGCGGTGGCTGCGGGTGCTTCCAGCTTGACCGGCTCTGGCTTCATAAGGCCAGGCTTGACAAGGCCAGCCGGCTCAGGCCTGGCCTTCGGGACCACGTTGCGGGCCACCGGGCGCGGTTTTGGCAAGGGAACCTTCAAGGGGACCTTGGCGGGCGCCCGGGGCGCGGCCCAGCCCCCCGCCGGGACGAGCGCCAGCGCGGCCAAGAGGCTCATGGCGAGGCCCGTGGTTCGCAGCCGGGCACGGACAAAAGAGGTCACGGCGTTACGTCGCCCCGAATCGTTCAAGCGCTGAAGACCTAGCTCTATTTGATTGAATATGCGGACGAAATACCAACAGCCGCTTACCGGCGCCCGGTTTGCACCACCACCGCGGCAAAATCGCGGCCTAAACGGTGGGTGGTGCCGGAAGCGGCCCTTTTACCGGCCCGGTAGACCCGATATGAATGGGACTTGCTTTCAGGCCAGCACGCGTACGGAGGAAGTCCATGGCAGCCAAGACGAAATTCCGGGGGTCGTTCACCGCCTTGGTCACGCCGTTCAAGAACGGCGCGCTCGACGAGGGCGCGTTCCGCTCGCTCGTCAACTGGCAGATCTCCGAGGGCACCCATGGACTGGTCCCGGTCGGCACCACCGGCGAGAGCCCGACGCTCAGCCATGACGAGCACAAGAAGGTCGTCGAATGGTGCATCGACGAGGCCAGGGGCCGCGTGCCGGTGATCGCGGGCGCCGGCTCCAACTCCACGCGCGAGGCCGTCGAACTGGCGCAGCATGCCGAGAAGGCGGGCGCCAATGCCGTGCTGGTGGTGACGCCCTACTACAACAAGCCGACCCAGGAGGGCATGTACCAGCACTTCAAGGCGATCAACGATGCGATCGGAATTCCGATCATCATCTACAACATCCCGCCGCGCTCGGTGATCGACATGTCGGTCGACACCATGAAGCGGCTGTGGGAGCTGAAGAACATCGCGGGGGTGAAGGACGCGACCGCCAGCATGGTGCGGGTGTCGCAGCAGCGCGCGGCGATGGGCGAGGACTTCAACCAGCTCTCCGGCGAGGATGCGACCGTGCTCGGCTACATGGCCCATGGCGGCCATGGCTGCATTTCCGTGACCTCCAACGTCGCGCCGCGGCTGTGCTCGGAATTCCATGCCGCCTGGCAGAAGGGCGACCACGCGACCGCCCTGAAGCTGCACGACAAGCTGATGCCGCTGCACAACAACCTGTTCATCGAGAGCAATCCGGCGCCGATCAAATATGCGATGTCGCTGCTCGGCAAGATGGAGGAACAGCTGCGGCTGCCGATGGTGCCGGTCACCGAGCCGACGCGTATCGCCGTGCGCAGCGCCATGGTTCATGCCGGCCTGATCAACTGAGGCGGCGGGCTTTTCGAGGAAACGCCCATGAGCAACGTCGAGGAGAGCGGCATGAAGATGCTCAAGGAGTTCCGCGAGTTCGCCATGAAGGGCAACGTCGTCGACCTCGCGGTCGGCGTCATCATCGGCGCGGCCTTCGGCGGCATCGTGACGTCGCTGGTCGGCGACATCATCATGCCGATCATCGGCGCGATCACCGGCGGGCTCGACTTCTCGAACTATTTCACGCCGTTGTCGAAGGCGGTCACGGCCGCCAACCTAGCCGATGCGAAAAAGCAGGGCGCGGTGCTGGCCTGGGGCAACTTCCTCACGCTGACGCTGAACTTCCTGATCGTCGCCTTCGTGCTGTTCCTGGTGATCCGCGGGATGAACCAGCTGAAGCGCAAGGAGGAGGCGGCGCCCGCGCCGCCGAAGCCGTCCCGCGAGGTCGAGCTCCTGACCGAGATCCGCGATCTCCTCAAGAAGTCTTGACGCACGCGTTTGATCCAACCTGTTAGCGTCATCGAGCATCCTGCCCGGATAGATTTGCCATGGCCGAAAAGAACGAACGCGCCATCAAGGTCGTGGCGGAAAACCGCAAGGCGCGCTTCAACTATGCCATCGAGGACACGGTCGAGGCGGGCATTGCGCTGACCGGAACCGAGGTCAAGTCGATCCGCAGCGGCAAGAGCACGATCGCGGAATCTTACGCGGATTCGAAGAATGGCGAGATCTGGCTGATCAACGCCAACATTCCCGAATATCTGCAGGCCAACCGCTTCAATCACGAGCCGAAGCGGCCGCGCAAGCTGCTCCTGCATCGCAAGCAGATCAACAAGCTGATCGGCGCGGTCGACCGCGAGGGCATGACGCTGATCCCGCTCAAGCTCTACTTCAACGAGCGCGGCCGCGCCAAGCTGCAGCTCGCCGTCGCCAAGGGCAAGAAGCTGCACGACAAGCGGGAAACCGTGAAGAAGCGGGATTGGGGCCGCGAGAAGGGCCGGCTGATGCGGGCGAGAGGCTGACATGAACCAGAGGAATCTGCTGGACGTCGACTGGAGCAAGATTCCCGCGCCCACCGATGATGGCGGCGCCGCGCATCTGAAGGGCATGGCCGTTCCGCCCGTCAGCCTGCTCGCCACCAACGATACGCAGGTGACGCTGTCGGCCCTGCGCGGCCGCACCGTGGTGTTCGCCTATCCGCGCACCGGCGAGCCCGGCAAGATCGGACTCGTCGACGACTGGGACATGATCCCGGGCGCGCGCGGCTGCACGCCGCAGACCTGCGCCTTCCGCGACCTCTTCGCCGATCTGAGGGCCGCCGGCGCCGCGCAGGTGTTCGGCCTCTCCACCCAGAGCAACGACTACCAGACCGAGATGGCCTCGCGGCTGCATCTGCCGTTTCCGGTGCTTTCCGACGAGAAGCTCGAACTCACGCACGCGCTGAAGCTGCCGACCATGGAGGTCGCCGGGCTGACGCTGATCAGGCGGCTGGCGCTGATCGTCGACGACGCCCGGATCAAGGAGGTGTTCTACCCGGTGTTCCCGCCGGACCGGAACGCCGGCGACGTGCTGGAGTGGTTGAAGCGCAATCCTCGCGGCGCGGCTTGAAGCGTGCCAGACTAATCGAGATCCGCCTTCACCTTCGCGAACACCGTGCGGAACATCTGCGGCGTCAGCACGCCGGTGTTGGTGTTGTAGCGCGAGCAGTGGTAGCTGTCGTAGAGCCTGATCGCTCCGGCCTGATGCACGGCGCCGTGCGCGAAGGGGGCCTGCGAGCCCTTCAGCTTCAACGTCTTCAGCACCGTGTCATGCGCGATCCGTCCCAGCGCCACGATGGCCCGCAGGCGGGGCATCGTTGCGAGCGTGGCGGCGAGGAAGCTGCGGCAGCAATTGATCTCCGCCGGCAACGGCTTGTTCTGCGGCGGCACGCAGCGCACCGCATTGCTAATCCGGCAATCGACCAGCCGCAGGCCGTCGTCGGGCCGGGCCTGATAGGCGCCCTTGGCAAAACCATATTCGAGCAGGGTGGCGTAGAGCAGGTCGCCGGCATAGTCGCCGGTGAACGGGCGGCCGGTGCGGTTGGCGCCCTGCAGCCCCGGCGCGAGGCCGACAATCAGAAGCCTCGCCTTGGCGTCGCCGAAGGAGGGGACGGGCGCATTGAACCATGACGGCTCGCGGAGACGGTTGCCCTCGCGAAACTCCAGGAGGCGCGGGCACAACGGGCAGTCGCGATCGGGCTCGGAGGCTGGGCCTGTCGCGCGGCCCCGGTTCGTCTCAATCGTCGAAGTCGTCATCGCCCCTCGGCGCCACCGTCGTCGCGCGCTGCAGGAATTGCGGCGTGTGATGCCGCGGCTCGCGATCGCGTGGCGCCGGGCGCTCCGACGGATCGCGGCCGAGCTTGGACTGTAGCTCGACCAGGTCGGTGAACACGTCGGCCTGGCGCCGCAGCTCGTCGGCGATCATCGGGGGCTGGCTGGCGATCGTGGAGATGACGGTGACCCGGACGCCGCGCCGTTGCACCGCCTCGACCAGCGAGCGGAAATCGCCGTCGCCGGAGAACAGCACCATCTGGTCGATATGCTCGGCAAGCTCCATGGCGTCGACAGCGAGCTCGATGTCCATGTTGCCCTTGACCTTGCGGCGGCCGCTCGCGTCGATGAACTCCTTGGTCGCCTTGGTCACGACGGTGTAGCCGTTGTAGTCCAGCCAGTCGATCAGGGGACGGATCGAGGAGTACTCCTGGTCCTCGATGATGGCGGTATAATAGAATGCGCGCAGCAGCGTCCCGCGGCCCTGAAACTCCTTCAGCAGTCGCTTGTAATCGATGTCGAAGCCCAGCGTCTTGGCCGTCGCGTAGAGGTTCGCTCCATCGATGAAGAGCGCGATCTTGTTGGTTGGAGAAGATGACATTCAGTTGCTCGCGTGGTGCTCGTGATGATGGTTATGGTTATTGTTGGCGCGGCAGCCGCGCAGTCCTACAGTGCTGCCAAATCCCGTCGAACCGGTAAATCCGGAAAAGCCGAGGCAAAAGAGGTATAGTTATGGCGGCCTTCTGTCCGCCTGGCGCCGTCTTCCCTGGCACCCGTAATCGCCCGATCCCGGCCCTAATGTGGGGGTAGCAGAGCCGTTTGGCGAGGCCAAATCACAAATTGGCCTTGCGAAATCGCCCCGGCCGCTATAACTAGCCCCCATCATCCACATGTTTGATCCCGTCCAGAGCGGAGCGACAGTCCATGGCTCGCGTCACCGTAGAAGATTGCATCGACAAGGTCGACAACCGGTTCGACCTGGTCCTGCTGGCGGCCCACCGCGCCCGCATGATCTCGTCCGGATCACAACTAACGGTTGATCGCGATAACGACAAGAACCCGGTCGTCTCCCTGCGCGAGATTGCCGATCAAACCATCTCGCCGGAGGACCTCCGCGAGGAACTGGTGCACTCCCTGCAGAAGTTCGTCGAGGTCGACGAGCCCGAGCCCGACACCGTGCCCCTGATCGGCTCTGCCGGCGCCAGCGTGGACGCGGACGACACCGAGGTGGCGGTCGAGCGCATGACGGAGGAGGAACTCCTCAAGGGTCTGGAGGGTCTGGCGCCGCCCGAGGAGCAGCCCGAGGAGGACGAATAATCGTTCCGGCCCGTTGCCGAATCTGCCGATCGTATCGAAGGCCCGGACCGCGGTTCGGGCCTTTGCTTTTGTTGACCTTTTCGTGGTTACCATGAGGTCGTCGGGATGCGCCGGCGGACTGCCACCGATTTGATCGGAACGCGGTGCGATCGGCGTTAGGATGTGTGCGGCGGGCATTTCCAGGCCCGTCTCGAGGCGGGAAGGCATGGCGTATCGGCCCTGGAAACATTCGCAGATGCAGGCCGCGACCGAATCGGTCGCGGTGGCCCCGTCTGCGCCCGTTGCGGCGCGGCAAGGCAAGCCGCGGGCGCGCATGATGCGGCAATACGACCTCGTCGAGCGCGTCAGGTCCTACAATCCCAATACCAACGAAGACCTGCTGAACCGCGCCTATGTCTACGCCATGAAGGCGCACGGCTCGCAGACCCGCGCCTCCGGCGACCCCTATTTCTCCCACCCCCTCGAGGTGGCGGCGATCCTGACCGACCTGAAGCTCGACGATGCGACCATCGTCGCCGCGCTGCTCCACGACACCATCGAGGATACCGAGGCGACCCGCGCCGAGATCGACCAGATTTTCGGGCCGGAGATCGGCGCTCTCGTCGAGGGATTGACCAAGCTGAAGCGGCTCGAACTGGTGTCGCGGGAGGCCAAGCAGGCGGAGAACCTGCGCAAGCTGCTGCTTGCGATCGCCGACGACGTGCGCGTGCTCCTGGTCAAGCTCGCCGATCGCCTGCACAACATGCGCACGCTCGAATTCGTGCCGCCGGAATCGCGCCGCCGCATCGCCGAGGAGACGCTGGACATCTACGCGCCGCTGGCGGGGCGCATGGGCATGCAGGAGATGCGCGAGGAGCTGGAGGACCTGTCCTTTCGCACCCTCGATCCCGACGCCTACAACGTGGTGACGCAGCGGCTCGATGCGCTCGCCGAGCGCAACCGCAATTTGATCGGCGAGATCGAGACCCAGCTCTCCAACAATCTTCGCCACAACGGCCTGGGTGCGCGGGTCTATGGCCGCCGCAAGAAGCCGTTCTCGATCTGGACCAAGATGGAGCGCAAATCGGTCGGCTTCGAGCAGCTGTCCGACATCTTCGGTTTCCGCATCGTGGTCAACGACGTCGCGGCCTGCTACCGCGCGCTCGGCATCGTCCACACCACCTGGCCGGTGGTGCCCGGGCGCTTCAAGGACTACATCTCGACGCCCAAACAGAACGACTACCGCTCGATCCACACCACTGTGATCGGCCCCGGCAACCAGCGCGTCGAGCTGCAGATACGCACCGACGAGATGGACCAGATCGCCGAACGCGGCATCGCCGCGCACGTCTTCTACAAGGAGGGCGTCGGCTCGCCCACCGAATATCTCAAGCGCGAGTCCAACGCGTTCGCCTGGCTGCGCCACACCATCGGCATCCTGTCGGAGAGCGCCAATCCCGAGGAATTTCTCGAGCACACCAAGCTCGAGCTGTTCCACGACCAGGTGTTCTGCTTCACCCCGAAGGGCAAGCTGATCGCGCTGCCGCGCCACGCCAACGTGATCGACTTCGCCTATGCGGTACATACCGACGTCGGCAACAGCGCGGTCGGGTGCAAGATCAACGGCCAGTTCGCGCCGCTGTCCTCGGAACTGCAGAACGGCGACGAGGTCGAGGTCTTGACCTCGGAAGCGCAGTCGGCGCCGCCGTCGGCCTGGGAATCGCTCGCGGTGACCGGCAAGGCGCGTGCTGCGATCCGCCGCGCCACCCGCACGGCGGTGCGGGACCAGTATGCCGGGCTCGGCCGGCGCATCGTCGAGCGTCTGTTCGAGCGCGCCAAGATCGAATACGCCGACGACAAGCTGAAGGGGGCGCTGCCGCGGTTGGCGCGCGCCTCCATCGAGGACGTCATGGCGGCGGTCGGGCGCGGCGAGATCAAGGCCTCCGACGTCGCCCGCGCCATGTATCCCGACTACAAGGAGGAGCGGGTCGCGCGCTACGGCGCGAAGAAGGGGCTGGCGGCCAGGATCCGGGAGAAGGTGGTGCCCGACACCGCGCCGCGCAGCCCGTCGGCGATCCCCGTGCGCGGCATCAATTCGGACTTGCCCGTCAAGTTCGCGCCGAACGGCGGCGCCGTGCCGGGCGACCGCATCGTCGGCATCGTCACGCCCGGCGAGGGGATCACGATCTATCCGATCCAGTCGCCGGCCCTGAAGGACTTCGAGGAAGAGCCCGAGCGTTGGCTGGACGTGCGCTGGGACATCGACGAGACCATCCCGCAGCGCTTCCCGGCCCGTATCAAGGTCGAGAACGTCAACGAGCCCGGCGCACTGGCGCAGATCGCCACCGTCATCGCCGAGCACGACGGCAATATCGACAATATCAGCATGCACCGCCGCTCGCCGGACTTCACCGAGACCACCATCGACCTGGAGGTCTACGACCTGAAGCACCTGAGCGCGATCATAGCCCAGTTGCGCGCCAAGAAGGTCGTCGCCCGCGTCGAACGTGTTAATGGATAATTCTCGTCGTTGCCGGGCTTGACCCGGCAACCCATCTCTTCAAGAAGATGGATGCGCGGGTCGAGCCCGCGCATGACGGTCGTGCAACGTCACTGTCGTGAGCCCCGCAATGCCTGCTCCTCCGCTCCGCCTCGGCGTCAATGTCGATCACGTCGCGACCCTGCGCAACGCCAGGGGAGGGCGCAATCCCGATCCGGTGCGCGCCGCGCTCCTGGCGATCGAGGCCGGTGCCGACGGCATCACCGCGCATCTGCGCGAGGACCGCCGTCATATCCGCGACGAGGACATGGCGCGGCTGAAGGCGGAGATCTCGAGGCCGCTCAATTTCGAGATGGCGGCGACGCCGGACATGATGCGCATTTCGCTCGCGACGAAGCCGCACGCGGTGTGCCTGGTGCCGGAGCGCCGCGCCGAGCTGACCACGGAGGGCGGCCTCGACGTCGTCGGCCAGCACAACGCGCTGGCGCCCTTCATCGCCCGGCTCAACGATGCCGGCATCCGGGTGTCGCTGTTCATCGCCGCCGATCCCCGCCAGATCGAGATGGCGGCGAAGCTGCGCGCGCCCGTCATCGAGATCCATACGGGCGCCTGGTGCGATGCCGTGACCGACGGAGATGCCGGCAAGGCCGAGGCCGAATGGCAGCGCATCGTCGCCGGCGCAAAACTCGCGCGCGCCGCAGGACTCGAGGTCCACGCCGGCCATGGGCTGGACTACACGACCGCGGAGACGATTGCGGCCCTGCCCGACATCGTCGAGCTCAACATCGGCTATTACATGATCGGCGAGGCCCTGTTCGTCGGACTGGCGGAGACCGTGCGCAGCATGCGTGCGGCGATGGACCGCGGCCGGAGCCGGGCATGATCATCGGCATCGGCTCGGACCTCATCGACATCACCCGCGTCGCCAAGGTGATCGAGCGCCACGGCGAGCGGTTCCTCGATCGCATCTTCACCGAGGCCGAGCGGGCCAGGGCCGAGCGGAGGGCCAAGAGCGAGAAGATGGTGGTGGCGACCTATGCCAAGCGATTCGCCGCCAAGGAGGCCTGCGCCAAGGCGCTCGGCACCGGAATCCGGCGCGGCGTCTGGTGGCGCGACATGGGGGTGGTCAACCTGCCCGGCGGGCGGCCCACCATGCAATTGACCGGTGGGGCGCTGGCGCGGCTGAAGGCGCTGACGCCCGAAGGGTGCGAGGCCCGCATCGACCTGTCCATCACCGACGACTGGCCGTTGGCGCAGGCTTTCGTCATCATCTCCGCGGTCCCGATCGCGACGTCCTGACGATTCGCGTTCCAATTAAAATAGCTTATATGAATCAATATCTTGCATAATTTTGATGATCCGCTTGATTGCGTGGCCGCCGACAACGGTCTAAGAGTCCGCGGCGTCGGTCTTGGAAGGGTCCATTCGGCTTTGCGCCGGAATTGGCCCTCACCATCAGAATCAGGACAATCTCCTCAGCGCCGCGAGGCGACGGCTACTCGCGGAGTGAGGACGTTCTGCTACCTGTGGGCGGAATTGGGAAAGCGATGAGCGTGACTTCCGGAACAAAACCTGAGAGCGGCCTCGGCGAAACGATCCGCGTCGTCATCCACGCCCTCCTGATCGCGCTGGTGATCCGCACCTTCCTGTTCCAGCCCTTCAACATTCCGTCCGGCTCGATGAAGGCGACGCTGCTGGTCGGCGACTATCTCTTCGTCTCGAAATATTCCTACGGCTACAGCCACTACTCGATCCCGTTCTCGCCGCCGCTGTTCTCCGGCCGCATCTGGGGCTCGGATCCGAACCGCGGCGACATCGTCGTCTTCCGCCTGCCGAAGGACGACACCACCGACTACATCAAGCGCGTGATCGGGCTTCCCGGCGACCGCATCCAGATGCGGGAAGGGCTGCTCTACATCAACGACGTGCCGGTGCAGCGCGAGCGGCTGAGCGACTATATCGGCGAGGATCCCTGCGGCTCGGAGGCCATGGCGCGGGTGAAGCGCTGGAAGGAGACGCTGCCCAACGGCGTTTCCTACGAGACGCTCGACTGCGTCGACAACGGCTTCTACGACAACACCAACGTCTATACCGTGCCGGCCGGCCACTTCTTCATGATGGGCGACAACCGCGACAACTCGACCGACAGCCGCGTGCAGTCGGCGGTCGGCTACGTGCCGTCGGAAAACCTCATCGGCCGCGCGCAGATGATCTTCTTCTCCGTCGCCGAAGGCGAGCACGCCTGGATGTTCTGGCGCTGGCCGGTGGCGGTGCGCTGGGCCCGCCTGTTCAAAATCGTCCGATGAAAGACGAAGCCAAGGACATCGCCGGTCACCCGATCGAGGCCGCAGCGAGCCCTGAAGGCGAGGCGGCCCAAGAGACCCGCGCGAAGAAGAAGCGGGCGAGGGGCGGCAAGGCCAAGGACAGCAAGGTCAAGGACGGCAAGATCAAGGGCGCGACCGCGGCGGTGGAGGCGCGCATCGGCCACGCCTTCGCCGACCCCAACCTGCTGGTTCAGGCGATCACGCACGTCTCGGCGCTGAAGTCGGGACGCAAGCGCGGCGACAGCTATCAGCGGCTGGAATTCCTCGGCGACCACGTGCTCGGGCTCGTCGTCTCCGACATGCTCTATCACGCCTTCCCGAACGCCGATGAGGGCGAACTGTCGAAACGCCTCGCCGAGCTCGTGCGCAAGGAGAGCTGCGCCGACGTCGCCAAGTCGCTCGGGCTGCTCGACGACATCAAGCTCGGCTCGGTCGGCCCCGGCGCCGACGCGCGCCTGCGCAAGTCGGTGCTCGGCGACATCTGCGAGGCGGTGATCGGCGCGATCTTCCTCGACGGCGGCCACGCCGCGGCGGCGGAATTCGTCCGGCGCAACTGGACCGAGCGCATGCACAAGCCGCGCCGGCCGCTGCGCGATCCCAAGACCGTGCTGCAGGAGTGGGCGCAGGGCAAGGGGCTGCCGACACCGGTCTATCGCGAGGTCGCGCGCACCGGTCCGCATCACGACCCGCAGTTCCGCGTCGCCGTCGACCTGCCGGGACTGGAATCGGCCGAAGGCGTCGGCGGCAGCAAGCGCGCGGCGGAGAAGGTCGCGGCCTCCGTCATGATCGAACGCGAAGGCGTCGGCGGCGGCAATGACGGCTGAGGCGAGCGCTCCCGCGCAGGCCGCCACGCGCTGCGGCTTCGTGGCGCTGATCGGCGCCCCCAATGTCGGCAAGTCGACGCTGGTCAACGCGCTGGTCGGCGCCAAGGTCACGATCGTCTCGCGCAAGGTGCAGACCACGCGCGCGCTGATCCGCGGCATCGTCATCGAGAACGGCGCGCAGATCATCCTGGTCGACACGCCCGGCATCTTCTCGCCGAAGCGCCGGCTCGATCGCGCCATGGTGTCGACCGCCTGGAGCGGCGCGCATGACGCCGATCTGGTCTGCGTGCTGCTCGACGCCAAGGCCGGGCTGGACGAGGAGGCCGCGGCGATACTGGACAAGGTCGCGAGCGTCGGCCACGAGAAGATACTGGTGCTCAACAAGGTCGACCTGGTCCCGCGCGAGAAACTGCTGGCTCTGGCCAAGGCCGCGAACGATCGCATCGGCTTCGCGAAAACCTTCATGATCTCGGCGCTGTCGGGCGACGGCGTCGACGATCTCCGCCGGACGCTGTCCGAGATGGTGCCGCCCGGGCCGTTCCTCTATCCCGAGGACCAGATGTCGGATGCGCCGATGCGCCAGCTCGCGGCCGAGATCACCCGTGAGAAGATCTATCGGAAGCTGCACCAGGAGCTGCCCTACCAGTCCACGGTCGAGACCGACAAATGGGAGGAGCGCAAGGATACCTCCGTCCGCATCGAGCAGACGATCTTCGTCGAGCGGGAAAGCCAGCGCAAGATCGTGCTTGGCAAGGGCGGCGCCACCATCAAGTCGATCGGCGCGGATTCGCGCCGCGAGCTTGCGGAGATCCTCGGCGTGCCGGTGCATCTCTTCCTGTTCGTCAAGGTGCGCGAGAACTGGGGCGACGATCCCGACCGCTATCGCGAGATGGGGTTGGAGTTTCCCAGGGAATGAACGAGACATGATCGGTTTGCGATGAACCTGCCCGGCAACGTCCTGCGCTTCGAAGTGCTGCTCTACGCATCGCTGATGCTGGACGCCCTGTCGGTCGCCTTCGCCGATCGCGCGCCCGGTCCCGACATGCCCGCACAGATGATCGCGATATCGACCTTGCTGGCGGGCGGAATGATCCTGTTGCTGCTCTACTTCGTCCGGCTGGCCGCGCGGCAGCGCAAGAACTGGCCGCGCTGGGTGCTGGCCGCAGCGCTCGTGCTCTCGGTGATCTCGCTGGTGCAGGTCATCGGTGCGAAGGGCGTGGAACTGGACAGCGGCATCGAGATCGTGTCCTGCGTGCTGACCGGGATGGGTCTCTATTTCTCCTTCACCGGCGACGCACAGGGCTGGTTCAACGCGTAGCTCTCGTGTCCTGGGAGCGCCGCGTTGCATCCGGGGCACGAGTGCGTGCGGGCGGCGCTGGAATCCTGTAGATTCGATCGCATGGAATGGACCGACGAGGGCATCGTGCTGGGGGTCCGGCGGCATGGCGAGAGCAGCGCCATCGTCGAGCTCCTGACGCGCGAGCATGGCCGGCATCTGGGCCTGGTGCGCGGCGGCGCCGGCTCGCGGATGCGGCCCTTGCTGCAGCCGGGCAACAGCGTCCGCGCGGTGTGGCGGGCGCGGCTGGACGAGCATCTCGGCACCTATGCGATCGAAGGCCTGCGGCTGCGCGCGGCCGCGCTGCTGGCCTCCTCGCACGGCGTCTATGGCGTCACGCATCTCGCCTCGCTCGCCCGCCTGTTGCCGGAGCGCGATCCGCATGAGGATATCTCTGCGCTGCTCGAACAGGCGCTGGAGGATTTCGACGACATCGGCAGGGCCGCGGCGCACCTCGTGCATTTCGAACTCGCCATGCTTGCCGAGCTCGGCTTCGGGCTGGATCTGGAGCATTGCGCGGCGACCGGCGAGACGAGCGAGCTGATCTACGTCTCGCCAAAATCCGGCGGCGCGGTGTCGCGCAGCGCGGGCGAGCCGTGGCGCGACCGGCTGCTGCCGCTGCCGCCGTTCCTGCGGCAGCGCGACGAGGGCGGTGGCTGGACCGATCAGGACCTGCAGGACGGCTTCCGGCTCACCGGCTGGTTCCTGCTGCGTCATGTGCTGGAGCCGCGCGGGCAAGGGCACTCCGACGCGCGGGCCGGCTTCATCAACGCGCTGGCAAGGTACCGGGACCGGCACAGTTCCGTGTCCTGATGCCCTGATTCGCGCCTTGCCCGATTCGGCTCGACGGTTTAACCCGGCGCCATGGGTAAGAGACTGATTCCGCCGGAGCCGGCCGAGATTCACGAGGTGCCGCTGCGGGAGGCGCTTGAAGAGCGTTATCTCGCCTATGCGCTGTCCACCATCATGCACCGCGCGCTGCCGGATGCGCGCGACGGGCTGAAGCCGGTGCACCGGCGCATCCTCTACGGCATGCGGCTGCTGCGGCTCGACCCGGGCTCGGCGTTCAAGAAGTCGGCCAAGATCGTCGGCGACGTGATGGGCTCGTTCCATCCGCACGGCGACCAGGCGATCTACGACGCCATGGTGCGCCTCGCGCAGGATTTCTCCTCGCGCTACCCGCTGGTCGACGGCCAGGGCAACTTCGGCAACATCGACGGCGATAACCCCGCCGCCTACCGCTACACCGAAGCGCGGATGACCGACGTCGCGCGGCTGCTGCTCGACGGCATCGACGAGGACGGCGTCGAATTCCGCGCCAATTACGACGGTCAATCCAGGGAGCCGGTCGTTCTGCCCGGCGGCTTCCCGAACCTGCTTGCCAACGGCGCGCAGGGCATCGCGGTCGGCATGGCCACCTCGATCCCGCCGCACAACGCCGCTGAGCTCTGCGACGCCGCGCTGCACCTGATCGAGAAGCCCGACGCGAAATCCAGGTCGCTGCTGAAATGGGTCAAGGGCCCCGATTTCCCGACCGGCGGCATCATCGTCGATTCCAAGCAGGCGATCGCGGAAGCCTACACCACCGGCCGCGGCTCGTTCCGCGTCCGCTCCAGATGGGAGCAGGAGGAGGGCGCGCGCGGCACCTGGGTGGTCGTCATCACCGAGATTCCCTGGCTGGTGCAGAAATCGCGCCTGATCGAGAAGATCGCCGAGCTCCAGGATCAGAAGAAGCTGCCGCTGGTCGGCGACGTCAGGGACGAGTCGGCCGAAGACGTCCGGATCGTGATCGAGCCGAAGTCGCGCAACGTCGATCCCGCCCTGATGATGGAATCGCTGTTCCGCCTGACCGAGCTCGAAAGCAAGATTCCGCTGAACCTGAACGTGCTGGTGAAGGGCCGCATTCCCAAGGTGGTGGGCCTCGCCGAAGCCTTGCGCGAGTGGCTCGATCATCTGCGCGACGTGCTGGTGCGCCGGACCAACTACCGCAAGGGCCAGATCGAGAACCGGCTCGAGGTGCTCGGCGGCTTCCTGATCGCCTATCTGAACATCGACAGGGTGATCAAGATCATCCGCACGGAGGACGAGCCGAAGCCGGCGCTGATCAAGGCGTTCAAGCTCACGGACATGCAGGCCGAGGCCATCCTCAACATGCGGCTGCGCTCCTTGCGCAAGCTCGAGGAAATGGAGATCCGCACCGAGGACAAGAACCTCCGCAACGAGCTGAAGGGCGTCAACGCGATCCTCGGTTCCGAAGCCGAGCAGTGGAAGAAGGTCGGCGAGCAGGTTGGCAAGGTCCGCGACATGTTCGGGCCGAAGACGCCGCTCGGCAAGCGCCGCACCACCTTTGCGGACGCGCCCGAGCACGATCTCGCCGCGATCGAGGAGGCCTTCGTCGAACGCGAGCCGGTCACGGTCGTCGTCTCCGACAAGGGCTGGATCCGCACCATGAAGGGCCATGTCGAGGATCTTTCGGGGCTTGCCTTCAAGCAGGACGACAAGCTCGGCTTTGCCTTCTTCGCCGAGACGACGTCGAAGCTGCTGCTGTTCGCGACAAACGGGAAATTCTACTCGCTCGACGTCGCAAAGCTCCCGGGCGGCCGCGGTCATGGCGAGCCGATCCGCATGTTCATCGACATGGAGCAGGAGGCCGCGCCCGTCGCGCTGTTCGTCAACAAGGGCGGCCGCAAGTTCCTGGTGGCAAGCCACGAAGGTCAGGGCTTCCTCGTCAATGAGGACGATTGCGTCGGCACCACCCGCAAGGGCAAGCAGGTCCTCAACGTCGAGATGCCGAACGAGGCGCACGCGATCGCGGAAGTGCTCGGCGACACCGTCGCCGTCATCGGCGAGAACCGCAAGATGCTGGTCTTCCCGCTCGACCAGGTGCCGGAGATGGCGCGCGGCCGCGGCGTGCGGCTGCAAAAATATCGCGACGGTGGCCTGTCCGACATCGCGGTGTTCGACGCCAAGGCGGGCCTGACCTGGAAGGACTCCGCCGGCCGCGAGTTCAGCGCCACGATGAAGGAACTCGCCGAATGGCAGGGCACCCGCGCCGACGCCGGCCGACTGCCGCCGAAGGGGTTCCCGAAGTCGAATAAGTTCGGACGTACGATCGCGTAGCGCTGCACGCTCCGCCTGCCCGGGGGACACGCTGGCGGTTGTATCGTCCGAGGGGCGGGCTCCTCTTCAGCCCCTTCCGCAGTCGCAACCTGAGCGGCTATGATGGCGTACGGGAGGGCAGGCATGAACCCGCGCAGATCGATTCGGGTTTCCGGCGGCACCGTTGCGGGATTTTGGTTCCGCCGCCGCACTCTGGTCGCCGCGATAGCCGCATTGTTGCTCCTGCCAGTCGAGACAGGCCACGCCGGCTGGCTCTCGGATGTATTCAAGCGGACGACGAAGCAGGGCGTCTCGCCGAAGCATGCCGGCCGGCCCGGACGAACCGCCAAGGTGAAGCCCGCCGTCAAGCCGGCCCATCAGGCGACGCGACTCGCCGCCCTGGGACCGATGGCACTGGGGCCTGTCGGCTCGAAACCTGCCGCAGGCAAATGCAATCCCGCAACCTTCCGCATCGTTCTGGACGTGGGGCATACCGCCCAATCGGAAGGCGCGATCAGCGCCCGCAACGTCGCCGAGTTCGCCTACAATCTGCGCCTTGCGCGAGGGATCGAGGAGAAGCTGAAGGCCGCCGGCTTTGCCGAGACCAGGCTGCTCCTGACCGAAGGCAAGGCGAGGGCGAGCCTCGTCAGGCGTGTCGCCAGCGCCAACAACGCGAACGCCGATCTCTTCCTGTCGATCCATCATGACTCCGTGCCCGACAAGCTGCTCGAGGACTGGGAGTTCGAGGGCAAGAAGAGCCATTTCAGCGACCGCTTCAGCGGCTATTCCGTCTTCGTCTCCCGCAGCAATCCGGACTTCAGGACGAGCCTCGCCTTCGCCGAACTGGTCGGCAAGGAAATGAAGGCCCAGGGCCTCGACTATGCAAAGCAGTATACCCTGCCCATCATGGGCCGGTACCGGCATCCGCTGCTGAACGAGGAAACCGGTGTCTACAGCTACGATGAGCTCGTCGTGCTGAGAAAGACCCGGATGCCCGCCGTGCTGCTGGAGGCGGGGTCCATCATCAACCGGGACGAAGAGCTCAAGATGGATTCGCTCGAGCGGCGAAACATCATCAGCAGCGGCGTCGCAGCTGCCGTCAGGACGTTCTGCGAGCCGCGATGGGCCCTGCTCGGTCCGCTGTGACGGACCGGCACGTCAGCCCTTCGCCCGCGCCTTGATCGCGTCGAATTCGGACAGCGCGCGCTCGAACTTGTCGTCGAACAGCCACATTGCGTCGAGGATTTCGCGCAGTGTCGCCGACGTCCTGGCCCTGTCGACCCGTCCAAAGGCGAAGATGCTGTTGTTGCGCAGGTATTTCATGATGGTCGGGTCGGAAATCCGATAGGTGAGCAGGTTGCCGGACCTGAGCGCGGCCTTGGTCGGCGCGGGAACGATTTGGATGAGCTCGAAGAATTTCATCTGATCGATCCGGTCGGGCAGCGCCTTCACGATCGCCGGTATCTGCCGGAAGATGTCCGCGTGGGCGTTCATCAGGCCGTCGCGCACCGCGGTCCAGTGGTTGTACCGGTGGTCTCCATTGCCGGCCCGCGCCTCCTCCCTGTCGTCGCGCAGGGCGAGCGCGGGATCGAGGGCCGCGATCGACGGCTTGATAGCCGCCCATTTCGTCCGGCCGTCGCGATCCTCGGAGGGGCCGGTCTGGAAGCTTCCCTTGTATTTGTTGGAGCGTCCATTGCCGACATTCTGGTTGCCGTTCGTTTCGGCAAAAAACATTCCGAGGCCGATGCGGCCTGCCGCGTCGGCATGCGTCGCGTCGAGGCCCTTGGCGCGCGCAATGGCGGTTGCGAGATCGACGACATCCCTGAACGGCGTGTCCGATTTCTGCGCATAGGCGGGCGGCGCCTCCATGACGTCGAAGAGCTTTCGGTACTCGTCGAGCAGCGGCTCGTTGTCGGCGTCGAAATAGGCCGGCGGGATCTTGAACTTGTTGGGCCGCCCGATCCTGGACGGCTCGGCGTCGGTGAGGTCCTTGTAGGCGCTCATCATGTGGACGCGCGCCAGATAGAGCGCCTGGCCCGGCAGATTCGGCAACGGC